>DASTSL010000052.1:0-11097 GCA_035760705.1 Meiothermus sp.
GTGCCCTGGCCGAGTTCGCTCTCGAGGCGGATTTCCCCGCCGTGTTGCTCGACGATCCACTTGGCGATGGAAAGCCCCAGCCCGCTCCCCCCGGGATCGCGCCGCCGCGACTGATCGGCCCGGTAGAAACGCTCAAAGACGTGAGGGAGGTCTTGGGCGGCGATCCCGTTGCCGGTATCTGAAACCCGCAACTCGGCACAGGTGCCCTGGCGGGAAAGCGTAAGCTGCACCTCCCCACCGGGTGGGGTGTATTTGAGGGCGTTATCCAGCAGGATCAGCAGCAGTTCTTTGTGCCGGTCGGGGTCGCCCTCTAGGGCGACCGGCTCCAGCGCGGGCACGAAGTGGTGCTCCTGGCTTAGGGCGCTCGTCTGGCGGATGGCTTCGGCGAGCAGGGTGTCGAGCTGCACGGTCTGCCAGCGGAGGCGCAGCCCCCCATCCCCCCGGGCCAGCGCCAAGAGGTCGTGGACCAGCCGCGACATCCGGCGGGCCTCACTGTAGGCGTCGTGCAGGGCTAACTGGTGGTCCTCCTCGGGCATGTCCGGGTAGCGGCGCAACAGCTCGAGGTTCCCCAGCACCGAAGCCAGCGGCGCCCGCAGCTCGTGCGAGGCGTCGGCCACGAAACGCCGCTGGGTCTCCACCGCCTCCCGTAGCCGCTCCTCGGCCTCTTTGATCTCGCTGATGTCGGGGCTCGAGCCCACCATGCCCAAAAACTCCCCGCTGGCCGAGAAGCGCGGGGCGGCATAGGAGGCCACCCAGCGCCACGCGCCGCTACGGTGGCGCACCCGGGCCTGCCCCCAAAAGGTGCGGCGCTCGCGCAGACACTCGAGGAAGGGCCGGGTGTAGCCTTCTTGGTCCTCGGGGTGCACCAGGGGTTGCCAGCCGTTCTGCCGCACGTGCTCGGCGCTCACCCCGAAGAACTCGGTATAAGCCCGGTTGACGAACTCCACCCGGCCTTTAGGGTCGGTGACCCAGATCATCACCGGGGTGCTGTCGGCCATGGCCCGGAAGCGCTTCTCGCTCTCTTGGAGGGCGGATTCGGCCCGCCTGCGCTCGGTGATGTCGAAGTTCACCCCCAAGATGCGTACCGCCCGGCCCTCTTGGTCGCGGTAGACCCGGCCCCTAGCGGCCAGCCAGCGCACCGTGCCGTCCGGCCAGATCACCCGGTACTCGTCTTGGTAGTTCCCGCCGCCCTCGAGCGCTTCCCGCAGCCGCAGCAGCACCCGCCGCCGGTCCTCGGGGTGGAGCCGCGAGCTGAAGTGCCCGTCGAAGCCGCCCGGCTCGAGGCCAAAAAGCCGTTCCTGCTCGGGCGACCAGTAGGTGCGGCGGCGCAGCAAGTCGGAGTCCCAGATGCCCAATCCCCCCGCCTCGAGGGTCAGGGCCAGCCGCTCCTGGCTCTGGCGTAGGGCGGTCTCGGCCTGCATCTGCGCGGTGAGGTCGCGCATGACCTTGGTGAAGCCGCTGAGCTTCCCCGAGGGTTCCCGCACCGCGTTGGTGGTCCCGCTGGCCCAAAACCGCTCGCCGCCCTTGCGCACCATCCAGCGGTCGTCGCTGCACGAGCCCTGGCGGGCCGCGGTCTGGAGTTCTTGGAGGGGGATGTCGGCTTGTCGGTCTTCGGGGGTGAAGAGGTGGCAGAAGTCCATCCCGATAAACTCCCCCTGCGCGTAGCCCAGCAGCTTCTGACAGCCCTCGTTCCAGGTGGTGATGATTCCCTGCGGGTCGGTGCTGAAGATGGCGTGGTCCCTGACCTGCTCCACCAGCTCGCGGTAACGCTCCTCCGACTCGCGCAAGGCCCGCTCCGTGCGTTTGCGCTGGCGGATGTCCTGGACGATGGTGGTGGCCGCCACGACCTCTCCCCGGTCGTTTTTGATGGGGGAGACGGTGAGCGTTACCTCCACCGGGGTGCCGTTCTTGTGTAGCCGCAGGGTGTCGTATTGGTTCACGTGCTCGCCCCGCCACACCCGCTCGAGGATCGCGGTTGGCTCGGCCTCGAGCCCCGGCGGCACGAATAGCTCGAGCGGACGCCCCAGCGCTTCGGCGGCGGTGTAGCCGAACATCTGCTCGGCAGCCGGGTTCCAGCTCAGAATCTTGCGGTCTAGATCGAAGCTCACGATGGCGTCGCTGGAGGATTCCACGATGGAGGCCAGCCAGGCCCGCTCCCCCTCGGCCCACCTGCGCTGGGTGATGTCGGTGATGACCCCGTCGAGCGAGAGGGGCTGGCCCTGGGCATCTGGGGTCAGGCTCCCGGTCGCCCTCACCCAACGCTCCTCGCCGTCCGGGCGCAGCAAGCGGTACTCGAGGTCGAAGCTCCCGCTCTTCAGGGCTTGCTCGAACTTCCGCCGGGCCTTTTCGCGGTCGGCGGGGTGGATGGCCTCGGTCCAGCGCTCGAGGCTCATGGTCTCCTGACCCGTTCGCCCGAAGATCTCCCAGGTGCGCGCGTCCGCCATCCCCACTTCCCGGGTGAAGTCGAAGTGCCAGGTGCCCAAGCGCCCGGCAGCGAGCGCCAGCCGCAGCCGCCGTTCCGACTCGAGCAGAGCTTGTTCGGCGTGCTTGCGGTCGCTGACGTCAATGGCGTATTCGACGATCGTGCCGTCGCCAAGGTCGGCGGCGACGAACATCAGCCATATCCGCGAGCCGTCTTTGCGGAGATATTCCTTCTCGTAAGGGCCGCCGCGCCCGGTTTTCAGCAAATTTTCCATGACGCGCTCGCTCGCTTCGACATATTCCGAGGGGGTGAAGTCGCGCCAGGTAAACCGCTTTGCCTCGAACTCGCTCCGGTCGTAGCCGACCATCTGGAGAAACGAATCGTTGGCGTGGAGCAGCTTGCCCGCGTGGTCAAAGGTCAGCACGCCGACGCGGGGCACGTTCATCATCCGCTGCAAGCGCCGCTCGCTCGCGCGCAGGGCTTCTTCAGCGCGGGCGCGCTCGAGCCGCACCCATATGCGGTTGGTAATTTCCTGTATCAGGTCAACTTCGTCTTTGCGCCACTCCCGCGGCTTATCGTCGATGATGGAAATCTGGAATCGCCACTCGCGCTCGCGCACCAGGGGAACGATGATGAACGACCTTATGCCGAGCGCGCCGTAGATCTCGGCGCTGACCCGCGGGTCCGATTGCGTCTCGTTCACGACCAAGGGCTCGCCGCTCAGGAGCATTTCCATAAACTCGTCCGAGAGGAAATCCCGCATCCGGTAAAGTCCTTTCAGACTTGTCGCCCCTTCCGCGTTCCAGCCGTAGGAGACGACTGCGGTTTCAAATGTGTCCGCGTGCTCGGCAAACATGCACCACTTCACGCCAAAATGCCGCCCGATTTTCGCGCCCAGCGCGTCCATCGTCGCTTTGATGGCGCTCAAATCTACGAGGTCCTGGCTGACTTCGGCCAGGAAGGCCAGGTTCGCCTCCGTGCGTTTGCGCTCGGTGATGTCGTGGATGGTGGCGCTGTTATAGGCGGGCTGGCCCTCGGGCTGGGGGATGACGGTCGCGGTCACGCTGACCCAGATCACCTGACCGTCTTTGTGGAGGAAGCGCTGCTCGATTTCAAAGCGAGGGTTCTCGCCCGAAACGGTCTTGGCCCACTCGGCCAGGTTCGGCTCGCGGTCGTCGGGGTGAGTGAGCTCGAGGGTGGTCAACTGCAAAAGCTCTTCCACCGAGTAGCCGGTCATCTCGCTGAGCTTGTGGTTGACCCGCAAAAAGCGGTGGGTGTGGGGGTCCACCTGGGCCATCCCCACCCCGGCCAGTTCGAACATCAAGGCGAAGTCGGTCGGGGTGTGGCGGCGAGGCGACGTACCTGCGTCCTGGGAGGACGTGCCCGCGTCCTGCCAGGCCGACCCCGCCGATTTCTGCTCATCCATTAGACCGTCCCCGGCCTTAGGCTGAGCTACTTACCTGAGCCGAAGCTGAGGCCGGGAATGCCGGGCGGCCCCATCTGTACGGGCGCGGGGCGGCTATTCTCGAGGGTCGATTTATCCGGAGGGGGCTAAGTGCGCCGACGATAGAAGGGTGGGGTTGTTTCAGCGGCGCGGCCTCCTCAGCCACCCTTTCCCCACCCCAACGTTTCTATCCTGGAGATACTTGGGAGCAGGCGTGAAGGTTCTGGGCGATCCGCTCGAGCAACTCGTCCAGGTTCACCGGCTTGATCAAGAGCGGCACGCCCAGAAGCCGGGCCTCTTCACAGGTCTCGGGCTCGTCGCTGGCGCTGATAAAGACGATGGGAACCCGCAGACCGGCTTGGTGCAAGGCCCGCGCCACCGCGAAGCCATTCATGCCGGGCATCATGATGTCGAGCAGGATGAGGTCGGGGGGTTCGGTGAGGGCCAGCTCGAGCCCCTCCTGGCCCTCCGCCGCCAACCGTACCTGATACCCCTCGTAGCGCAGCCCACGCTCGAGGAAATTACGATGAGCTTGATCATCGTCCACCAGGAGGATGCGTCCGCGCGTGCGCTTGGGGGGTTCTTTCATAGAGGCATCCTGGGGGGAGAGATTGGAGAGATTGAGATAGGTCCATATTTTACTCCCATCGCTCCTCCTTGGACAGTTCCCCGCCCGGGCGGCGCAGGAACCACCCAGACCGAGTTCGGGCCCGGGCTCACCCGTCTACGACGACACTTCTGCCCACTTCTTGGGGACCGGGGGTACGGGCTGCTTGCGGGATTATTCTAGAAGAACCCTCGGGATCGGCTCCTATCGTGAACTGCTGAGTTCACGCTTGGCATTCTCACGCCAGCGTTTTCTGCGCGGAGGAAGCGCGTACCAGTCGTTCTCGAGGTGATGCTCGAGTTCGCGGGCCAGCTTGGTTTCTTGGTGCTCGAGCACCCGGCCCAACTGCCGGGCCAGGCGCTTGGTGAATTCGGCGTGGCCCCGCAGGCGGCTTTTGGTCTGGCGGGGCAATCCCCGGGTGCTTTTGAGGTAGGCCAGGGTAGCCTCGCTGATCTTCTGGCGGTTGATCACCTCTACCCGCAGGTCTTGGATGAAGGCGTGGTCGGTGAGTTCAAAGAGGTGGCGGCGGGTGGAGGGCTCGAGCGAGCGCTTCACGTCGCCGCGCTCCATCATCGGGGTTAGCAACTTGAGCACGGCGTTTTTCGTTACCCCTAGGGTTTGCGCGGCTTCGCCCAAGGCCACCGGGCGCGGGCTCGCCAGCAGTAAAGCCACCAGGCGGCCTTCCAGACGGGGCCGTCCCAGACAGGCGTAGGCCTCTCCGAGGGTCTCGAGATATTCGTCGAGTTTCATAACGTGCCCCTAGCATACCCCCAGAAGATAAGAGACAATCGGGTAAGGCCGATAAATGCCGCGCTAGAGGGGGTTATCGGGGATTTTTGCCTGGCGCTTCGCGCCGCTGAACGCCCGGCTTGTGGGCTAAGCCCCGCGGGCTGCGAGGGTGGGGCCGAAGGAGTGAGGCCAAAGGAGCGCTACCCCCGCAGCCGTCGCTCGCGCCCGTACACCGCCAACAAGACCAGCAGGATCAGGCCATAGGTGATCTGCCGCCCGAACTCGGGGAGGCCCAGGGTGATGAGGAGGCTCGAGACCAGGGTGAGCACCAAGGCTCCGGCCATGGTCCCGGCGTACCCCCCGATGCCCCCCGCCAAGGCCGTTCCGCCCACCACCACCGCCGCGATGGAGGGCAGGGTGTATTGGTCGCCCAGGTTGATAAAGACGTTTTGGATATAGCCCAAGAGCACGAAGCCGCCCAAGGCCGCGAACATCCCGGAGAGCCCATAGGTCAGGATCACCGTGCGCTCGACGTGAACGCCGGAGAGCCGGGCGGTGGTGCGGTTGGCCCCGATCGCATAGAGGGCCTTTCCGTAAGCGGTGCGCTGGAGCAAGAGCGTCACCCCGATCCCCAGCAGCGCCCAGATGAACACGTCCCCCGGAATCCCCAGCACCCAGGGGTCGGAGATGATCTGCTTCATCAGCGGGGGGGTTCCCCCCTGGGGCCGCCCGCCGGTGTAGACCAGGATCAACCCCTTGACCACCCCCATCATCCCCAGGGTCATCACCAGCGGCGGAATGCGCACCCAGGCGATCCCGATGCCATTGATGAGCCCGATCACTAAACCTGCCAGCAAGGCTGCCGCCAGGGCGGGCAACAAGAGCGCGTCGGAGCCGCCGGTGATGCGAAAGATGACGATGGCCCCCAGCGTCACCACCGCCCCCACCGAGAGGTCAATGCCCTCGCCCCCGGCCAGGATCACCAGGGTCTGCCCGATGGCCACGATGCCCAAAAACGCCGCGATGCGCAGGATGTTGGTGATTTGGTTATAGTCGGCAAAGCCGGGTCGGACGATCTCGCCCAGGATCAGGAGCAAAACCGCCAGCCCCAGCGCGATCACCGCCGGGGTGCGGAGGAGGAAAAGGGGAGAGGTGCGGGGGGGATACTTGGTCATAAAAACTCCTGGCGGTTAGCAGTTAGCCATTAGCTTTTGGCTAACTGCTGCTCAAATTCGCCTCCTTGCCAGCCGCAACAGCCCCGGCGCTGCCAGGGCCAGCACGATCACCGTGCCGTCAATCAGGGTCTGCCACTGCGGGGTGAGGCCCAAGTTGAACACCGAGAGGGCCACCACGTTCTTGAGCAGATAGTAGACCACTGCCCCCAGCACGCTCCCCACGATGCCGCCCGCACCCCCCGAGAGCCGGGTCCCGCCGATGACCACCGCCACCACGCTGGCGAGCGTCAGCGGCCCGCCGATGAGGGGGTCGCCGGTGGCGATGTCGGCGGTGAGGAAGAAGGCCCCGCAGCCGGTGAGGAGCCCGGCTAGGGCGTAGCTGGAGAGCCGTACTCCTTCCACGTTGATGCCCGAGGTAAAAGCGGCCTGGGGGTTCCCGCCCACCGCGTAGAGGCGCTTGGCCCAGCGGGTGCCCAAGAACCAGCCCCACCCCAGCAGGATCGCCAGGATCACCCACAAGGAGAAGGGAACCAGGAAGTAGATTCGCACGAAGTCTTGCAGGGCAGTCGGCACGTTGCCGCCGGGCTGGGGCAGCACCCATAGGGCCAGCCCGGCCCACACGAACGAGGTGGCGAAGGTGGCGATGATCGGCTGCAAGCGCAGGATTGCCACGCAGAAGCCGTTAAAGGCCCCGGCCAGCGTGCCCACCAGCAGGCCCAAGGCGATCCCGCCCAAAGTGCGCCAGGGGCCGGGGTCTGGCTCCTGGCCAAAGGTCTGCACCATCACCACGCTCGAGAGCGTCAGGATGGTTCCCAGGCTGAGGTCAATCCCCCCGCCGATCACGATCAGCGTTTGGGCCACCGCCAGCAGGATCAGGGGTAAAAAGGTGCGCAGGTTGTTGGACAGGGTGCGGGGGGTGAAGAAGGCCGGTTGAAACAGTGCGGTGATGATGAGCCCCAGGATCAGCAGGACCAGGGCCAGGGCGTAGGGTTGGGCGAGGAGGCGGCGGAGGGAGGTCATAGGCTTTACGTCGAACGTCGTACGTCGAGACAGGAGCCCGTAGGGATGAGATTGCCTATGGCGTATCGCGCCTTGCGGATTGCAGAAGCCTTCGCCATACCCCATACGCAATCTTTGGCGTAAGACATAGGGCGGTACGACCTCCCGTTCAATCCACCGCCTCCTTCACCCCCAGGCTGGCCCGCACCAACGTCGCGCGGCCCAGTTCGGCCCCCGAGAGTTCGGCCACGATGCGGCCCTCGAGCAGCACCAGCACCCGGTTGCACAGCGAAAGCAATTCTTCGTCGTCGGAGGAGTAGAAGACCACCCCCATCCCCTGGGCTCGCAGCTCGTCCAGAAGGCGGTAGAACTCGGCTTTGGCCCCCACGTCTACGCCCTTGGTGGGGTCGTCGAGGAGGAGCACTTTGGGTTGTCTCAGCAGCCACTTTCCCAGCACCACCTTCTGGGCGTTGCCGCCGGAGAGCGAGGTGATGCCGTCCTCGAGCCTGCCGTATTTGAGCTTGAGCTTTTCCGCTACCCGTAGGGCTTCGCGGCGGGCTCCACCCAGGTCGAGGAAGCCGCCCCGCCGGTAGCTCTTCCAACTGGGCAGCATCAGGTTCTCGAAGATCGAGCGCACCGAGAGGAGCCCCTCGCGGTTGCGGTCACCGGGCACGTAGGCCAGCCCGGCCCGGATGGCCTCGCGGGGGTGGTTGAACCGGCGCGGGGTACCTTCCACAAACAGGGTTCCCTGCTCGAGCGGCAAGGCCCCGAACAAGCTCAGCAGCAACTCGCGCTGGCCCTGTCCGTGCAGGCCGCCCAGCCCCAGGATTTCGCCGGGGTACACCGAAAGCTCGAGGCCCCGCAGCTTCCCGCTCTGCTCGATCTTCGCTTGCAGCAGAGGGCTACTGCGGTGGGCCGGGTGGGGGGCCCGGGCCTCGGCCTGGAGGGCCTTGCTGGCCTCGCCGGAGATCAGCTCGATCAGGGATTCGCGGCTGGCCTCCCCGATTTCCACCTCGCCCACCACCTGCCCGCCCTGCAGCACGGTGGCCCGGTCGGCGATCTGGAAGATCTCCTCCATGCGGTGGGTGACGATGATGATGCCCCACCCCTGGGCCTTCCACTGCCGTACCAGGGTGAAAAGCCGCTCCACCTGCCGGGCGTCCAGGCTGGCGGTGGCCTCGTCCAAGATCAGGATTTTCGGCTCGTTGCTCACCGCCTTGAGGATCTCCACCAGTTGTCGCTCGTCGGGGGGGAGTTCCCCGGCCCGGGTCTCGGCGCTAAAGCGCGGCCCGGCCACATCCTTGAATAGCTCCAGCAGGGCCTCGGTGCGGGCGCGGGCGGTCTTGTCGTCAATGCGGCCCCAGCCCCCTTTGGGCTCGTGCCCCAGCCAGAGGTTATCCTGCACGCTCAGGTCGGGGACCAAAGAGAGTTCTTGGTAGACCACCGCGATTCCCGAGCGACGGGCCTCGAGCGGGTGGCGAAACCGCACCGCTCGGCCCCCCAGCCGGATCTCCCCGGTATCGGGGGCAACGGCCCCGGCGATGATCTTGGCCAGCGTGGACTTCCCGCTGCCGTTGGCCCCCAACAAGGCGTGAACCTCACCCTTTCGCAGCCGAAAAGCGGCTTCCTGGAGCGCCACGGTGGCCCCGTAGCGCTTGGAGACGTGGTGGGCCTCGAGCAAGATAGGGTCGGGGTTGGTGTTCAAAGTGAAATCCAGTGCTGGTGGTTTGAAAGGGCTATTAGCGGTTAGTCGTTAGCTTACAGCTCATCGCTAACCGCTAATAGCCTCCTGGGCGTTCGGCGTGGAGCCTATTTGAAGTAGTTGTTGGCCTGGGCTTGGGTCAGGTAGCCGTCCATGGTGTAGGTGTCGGCTTTGCCCTTGGCGGTGAGGTCGGACAGGGTCGCGCTCAGGGTGAGGTCATCCACCTTGGCCGGGATCGGCACGTAGATGGTGTTCTTGTAGGGGCCCTTCAGCACGCCGTCCTTGAGCTGTTTGCCCTGCACCAGGTTGACCAGCACGCGCAGACCCGAAGCGCCCACGCCGGGAGGGTTGGCCAGCCCGTAGGACTTGAAGTTGGGGTAGCTCTTCTTGATGTCGGTCCAGAGCTTCATGTAGCCCACGTAGGCCTCGCCCGAGACCACTGGCATCTTCTGCGGCTTGGCTGCGATCAGGGCCCGCAGCACGCCCTGGCCCATGCCGTCTTGGGTGAAGACCCCGTCGATGTTGGGTTGCGAAGCCAGCAAGGAACTCATCACCTGCTGCCCCTTGGCCTGGTCCCAGTCGGCGTTGGTGGAGTTCAGGACCTTGATGCCGGGGTAGTTCTTGAGGGAGTCGTTGATCCCGGCCACCCGGGCCTCGTTGGCCGGGTGGCCGGCGATGCCGTTGATGATCACGATGTTGCCCTTGCCCCCCAGGGTCTTGGCCAGCCAGTCCATCTTGTCCTTGGCCCAGGCCCGCTGGTCAATGGCCACGTTGACGGCGGTAGGGGCCGAGACCTCCTGGTCCACCACCACCACCTTGATCCCGGCGTCGGTGGCTTCCTTGATGACCTGGTTCAACCCGGTCTGCGAGTTGGGGTTGATCAGGATGCCGTCCACCTTGGCGTTGATCAGGTTGCGGATCTGCTGGATCTGCCCCTGCACGTCCACGTCGGCGCTCTGGATCACCAGCTCGACGTTGATCCCGGCCTTCTTGTAGTCCTCCACCACGGCCTTGATGTTATCGAGCATCTGGGTGCGCCATTCCGAACCCACGAAGCCGTTGGAGATCCCGATGCGGATGGTCTTGTTCTGCGCCACCGCGAACGACATCGCCAGGGCCGCCATCGCCAACAAACCGATTGCCCATCGTCTCATACTTCCTCCTGTGAACCGATTGCCGACAAGCCGAAAGAGGGGTGGGTTTGAATGCCTTCACTGCCGCGCTACGACCTCCTAAAGTTGCCTGTGAAATTGCATCGAGGGGGCAGTTGTCATCTTCCCTCGTCAATGCCCATTAAAGACGCCGGACTTGGCCGGGCCGTTTGGCCGTTCCTTCCCGGGCCGCCGCGATGGCCGCGAAGCAGAGGGCCAGGCTTTGCAGGTTATGCCGCGCGTTGTGGAGGGGTTCGCGGTGCTCCTCGATGGCGCAGAGGAGTTCGCCCATGGTTCCTTGAAAACCCTGCTGGAACCAGTGGCCCTCGAGCGTGGGCACGGCTTTCCCTGCCGCCGTGTAGAGTTCGACCCGCTGGTTCCCCAGGTCCGGCCCCAGGCTGGTGAGCGAGCCCTGGCTGCCGCCCACGTAGGTGCGGTCTTGCGGGCCGTACTTGAGGTGGGCGTCGAAGATCAGCGAGGCCTGGCCGCCCTCGAGTTCCACCAGCACCTGGGCCAGCATCGGGGGCTTCATGGTCTGACCCGCCGCGAAGCTGCGCGAGGCCTGTACCCGCAGGGCACGGCTTCCCACCAGGCTCGCCAGGAAGTCGAACCAGTGGATGCCGAAGTCATAGAGCACCAGGTCCTCGATCTCCTCGAAGGGGGTTCCCGCCGTCCAGGTGTGGTCCCAGTGGACGCTGGTGTGCACCGCCAGCACCTCGCCGATGATCCCCGTCCGCACCGCCTCGCGGATATAGGAGAAGTGCGGAGCCCAGCGCCCGTTCTGGTTCACCGCCAGCCGGACGCCTTTTTGCTGGGCCAGGTCGCAGAGGCGTTCCCCTTCGTCGAGGTCGAGCACCAAGGGTTTTTG
>DASTSL010000053.1:0-2306 GCA_035760705.1 Meiothermus sp.
TCTGAGGGCTTTCAGATACTCTTCGGCTTGAATGAGGGCGGCCTGTACGTCGGGTTTGCCCCCAGGGTAGTAGAGGGAGCGGCTGGCCGAATTCAGAAGGCCCGGCCCCCTCAAGGGCTCGCCCCCCTGCAGACCTAAGCCGGGAAGCAAAAGAATCGAGTGGGGCAGGACCGCTCGTAGTTCCGCCACCTGCTCGGGGTAGGTCGCCCCCACCACCGCCCCGACCCGGCTCCATTCGCCCACCCGGTAGTGCTCGGCCTGCCGGTTTAGCCACTCGGCCACCACCTGGTAGAGCTTTTTCTCCCCCACCTCGAGGTCCTGAAACAGCCCCGCACCCGGGTTCGAGGTCTTGACCAAGACGAACAAAGCCCCGCCCGACCGCTCGGCGGCCCGGAGGAAGGGCTCGAGCGCGTCCTCGCCCAGATAGGGGTTCACGGTCAGGGCCGAGCCCGGGTAGGCCTCGAGGTAAGCCTGGGCATAAGCTTCGGCGGTGGAGCCGATGTCGCCGCGCTTGGCGTCCACGATCACCGGCACCGCCATCACCCGAGCCCCCGCGATCAGCTCGTGCATCAGGGCGAACCCCTGCGGCCCCAGAGCCTCGAAGAAGGCGGCCTGGAACTTGACCGCGGCAATTTTGTCGGCTAAAGCCTCGATCAGCTCGAGGGTGTAGGTACGAATCGCAAAAAGCGGCTGGGATTTGTGCAGTTGTGGCCGGGGGTCCACCCCCAAAACCAACGGGGGGCGGCCCCCGATCTCCAGGGCAAAGTCGAAACTCATCGCCCTAGCCTACTCGTTCGGCGAGGCGGAAGTGTGGTTGGCGGCGCCGGTCAAACCTCGAAGCAGTCCCGGCCCGCTCAGCGAACCCGATGGCCCCCTTGGCACTATTTTCTGGCCCTGCCGTGCGCCCTCCCAAACCCCATCTTCAGAAATCCCCTGGTACAATCGAACCGTGAGCGAGACCACCCAACCGCAAGACGAGATCTCATTGCGTGATCTTTATTTGGTGCTCAAGCGCAACGTCCGGATTATCATCGCGATCACGCTGGGGGCCGCCCTGATCACTTACGCACTCAGCATGATCCTCCCCAAGACCTACCGCAGCCAGGCCAACCTCAGCCTTTCGGTAACCAGCCAGCAGCAACTCTCCGGCCAGATCCTGGCCAACCTGCCCTCGCTGAGCGGGCTGGCGGGCTCCTTCCAGGACCTGCTGGAAACCCGAGAGCTAGCCCAGCCCCTTGGCGTGGGCAACCCTGCCTCACGCTACCAAGCCAAGTTCGATGACAAGACCGGGGTCTGGAAGCTCTCGGCCAAGGGCTCGAGCCCGCAGGAGGCCAAGCGCTCGGCGGAGAGGCTCCTTGCCACCGCCCGCGACTTTCTCGAGAACAAGCTGACCCAGACGGTGAACAGCAACTTGCTGGCCCTGTTGGCCCAGGCCCGCATTGACGCCGAGATCGCCCAGACCGGCCTCCAGGAGATCAAAAAAGCGCTCGCCAACACCGCGCCTACCCTGAGCGGGGACGCCATGGTGGCGACGGCGCTCGAGTCGCAGGGGGTGAACCCCCTGGTAGCCCGCTCCACCAGCCCAGCCTACGCCTCGCTCAAGCTCCAGGAGGCCAACCTGCGGGCCCAGTTGGCCCAGGCCCAGGCCCGGATCGAGACCTACTCGAGGCTAACCCAAAGCCCCAAGGAGATTCGCACCCTGGTCGGCCAGGCGCTGCAAATCCAGCCACTGGTGGCCCCCAGCGAACCCCTTCGCCCGGTCTCCCCCCGGCCTTTGCTCTACGCTGCGATCGCCGCCGTGCTGGGGCTGATCCTGAGCGTGTTCTGGGCCTTCTTGGCGGAAGCCTTGGCGCCGCGCAGGCCCGAACCGGAAGCGGCTTCACCGCGTACCCCCCCATCCGTCAAGGAGACCGTGCACTGACCCTGGGGAGGGCCCCCGGTTAGACTAGCCGGGCCTCCAAAACAATCTCCGGCACCGCAGCCAGCGCCTTGGAGATGGGGCATCCGGCTTTGGCCTGCTCGGCCAGCTGGTGGAACTTAGCCTCGTCCAGCCCGGGCACTTTTCCCTCTAGGTGCAGCTCGATCTTGGTGATGGTGGGACCTTCGCCCAGATGAACCTTGGCCGTGCAGTCGAGCCGTTCGGCGGGGGTTTGGTTGTTGGCCAGCAAGCCCGAGAGGAACATGGTGTAACAACCGGCGTGGGCCGCCGCGATCAACTCCTCGGGGTTGGTGCCGGGTTCGTCCTCAAAGCGCATCCGGTAGGTGTAGGGCCCCGCCCACACCCCACTGCCGAGCTTCAAATGTCC
>DASTSL010000054.1:0-33336 GCA_035760705.1 Meiothermus sp.
CGCTTGCCGTTCTTGGTGCCGGTCTCGTAGATGTACTTGGCGATGGGGGTCGAGCCCACGAAGCTCACCGCTTTGATGTCGGGGTGCTCGAGGATGCGGTCCACCGCCACCTTGTCCCCCTGCACGATGTTGAACACCCCATCGGGGAGCCCGGCTTCCTTGAGGAGTTCGGCCAGGTACAAGCTGGCCGAGGGGTCTTTCTCCGAGGGCTTGAGGATGAAGGTGTTGCCGCAGGCGATGGCGTTGGCGAACATCCACATCGGCACCATCGCGGGGAAGTTGAAGGGGGTGATCCCCGCCACCACCCCCAGGGGCTGGCGAATCTGGTACACGTCAATCCCCCGACTGGCCTGCTCAGAGAAGCCGCCCTTGAGCAAATTGGGGATGCCGGTGGCGAACTCCACGTTCTCCAATCCCCGTGCCACCTCGCCCATCGCGTCGGGGAGGGTCTTGCCGTGCTCGAGGGTGATCAGCTCGGCGATCTTCCTGCGGTTGGCGTCGATCAGCTCACGGAACTTGAACATGATCTCAGCGCGCCGCGAGAGGGGGGTTTGCCGCCAGCTCTTGAAGGCCTCCCGGGCGACGGCGACGGCGTGGTCCACCTCCTCCACGCTGGCGAAATCCACCGTGGCCTGCTGTTGCCCGGTAGCCGGGTTCCACACCACCCCGCTGCGCCCCGAGTTCCCCGCTACCACCTGCCCACCAATCCAATGCGACACGCGTTTGATGCCCACTTCGGGTTCCTTGATTGCCATACATGCTCCCTTCGGTCGCGTCTAGCGTTGTACGCCATACGTCAAAGACAGGTTTGAGCGTAGGACGTACAGCGTAGGACGTACAGCGTAGGTCGATCAATCCGCCGCCACCGTCACGCCCAGCATCTCGTCCACCAACGCCAGACCTTCCTCGTACACGTCCAACCCGTACTTCAGCTCCTCCTGGGTGATGACCAGGGGCGGGCAGACCCAGACCATGTTGAAGCGCACGAAGGCGTAGACGTGTTTGGACTTGAGGTATCCGGCCAGCTTCTGCATCTCGGGAGAAGTCCCATTGAAGGGGGCCAGGGGCTCCTTGGTGGCCTTATCGCGCACCAGCTCGAGCACGCTGAAAAGCCCCTTGTAGCGCACGTCACCGACGCAGGCGTACTTGCGCTTCATGGCCTCGAGCCGCTCCGCCAGGTACTGGCCTTGAGTTTCGGTGTTCTCGAAGAGGTGTTCCTCCTCGTAGACCGAGAGGTTGGCCACCGCCGCCGCGCAGGAGACCGGGTGGCCCGAATAGGTCAGACCACCCCAGAGCGTGTTGTTCTCGAAGTAATCGGCGATCTCCTGGCTCACGATCACAGCCCCTAAGGGCATATAGCCACTGGTGAGGCCCTTGGCGCAGGTCACGATGTCGGGCTTGACGCCGTAGTGCTGCGTCGAGAGCCACTTGCCGGTGCGCCCGAAGCCCGACATCACCTCGTCGGTGATGAGCAGGATGCCGTATTTGTCGCACAGCGCCCGCAGCTTGGGGTAGTAGTCGTCGGGGGGGACCAACAGCCCGTTCGAGCCGGTGATCCCCTCCACCAGGATGGCCGCGATGGTGTTGGGGCCTTCCATCTGGATGACTTCCTCGATGTGGCTCACGCACTCGCGCTTGCAGGAATCGGGGGTCTTGCCAAAGGGGCAGCGGTAGCAGTAGGGGTCGAAGACCCGCACGATGCCGGGAATCCCCGGCTCCACCGGCCAGCGGCGGGGGTCGCCGGAGGCGGTCATGGAACCCATGGTGGCCCCGTGGTAGGAGCGATAACGGGTGATGATCTTGTCCCGCCCGGTATAAAGCCGGGCCATCTTCATGGCGTTCTCGTTGGCCTCGGCCCCACCCAGCGTGAAGAAGCTCTTGGCTAATCCCGTGACCTCGGCCAGCTTTTTGCCCAGCTTCCCGCGCGGCTTGGTGGCGAAGGAGGGCCCGGCGAAGCAGAGTTCATCCACTTGTTTCTTGATGGCCTCGAGCACCTTAGGGTGCTGGTGCCCCACATTGATGTTGATGAGCTGGCTGCTGAAGTCCAACCACTTATTGCCGTCCCCATCCCAGAACCAGACCCCCTGGGCCTTGGTCATGTGGATGGGGTTCGAGGTGCTCTGCACCGACCAGGAGAAGAGGGTGTAATCGCGGTTCTCCTGGATGACTTCCGACGATGGACGATCCATAGGGGCCTCCTATTTGGGACGCACGTAGTCACTCAATGGTAGACCTGGGGTGCAAGTTGATGCAATGGACAATGTGTAAAACTAACGTTCTGGCTTGCGCTCCATCGCTTTAATGCCGCGCCCAGCCCAACATGGCACTTCACGTATATCTTGCGGCTCAGCGCTTGAGTAGCTCGAGCGCCACCCACAACCCCAACCGCCGCTCGGTATCGTCCAAATCCCCCAGCATCCCCTGAAGCTGCTCGAGCCGGTAGTAGATGCTCTGCCGCCTTACCCCCAGCCTGCGGGCGGTCTCGGCGATGTTGAACTGGCTGGCCAGCAGGGCTTCCAGCGTCGAGAGCAAGGTCGAACGCGGGCGACTGGGGAGGGCGAGGACGGGGCCGAGTTGGCGCTCGAGGAACCCCTGGCTGCGCCCGGTCTCGATCAGGGCTTCCAGGAGGGACTCGAGCAGGGGCTCTTCGGCCCTGGCGACGTGCGGGCGCAGGATGCGCTGGTGGGCCGCCCGGGTGAGGTCGGCGAAGCGGACCTCTTTGCGAAAGACCAGGATGGGGAACTCGAGCAGCCGGGCGGTTTGCAGGAGTTCGGCGGGCACCTCCTGCATCCACTGGACGAGTTCCAGGGCCAGGCCGTGCGCCCCGGCCTGGGCCAGCGAGCGGAGATAAGCGATCCTAGCCTCGGGGGTGGCTCGAGCCAGCTCCAGCCCGGTGGAAAGCAGCAGCTCACCCCCGGACAAAAACCGCCAAGCATCCATCACCTCCGAGACGTGAACCCAGGTGACGATCTGATCCAGCCGGGACTGCCCGGAGAGGAGTTCGGCCTCCTTGAAGGGGGGAAGCTCGAGGATTTGCCGGAGGGTGGGGAGACTCACTTGGCTTCCCAATCTTCCAGGGTTAAGCCCAAAACTCGCGTGAAGTAGGCAGCGTTGCGGGTGACGAGAACCGCTTGGTTCGCCAAAGCAATGCCCGCGAAGATGTCCGCGTCCTCGAGCGGAGTTCCGAGCTTTCGCAACTCCTGATAAACCGACGCGGCCCGCTCGAGGGCGGGCAGATCGAGGAGAAGGATTCCGGTGAGGCCAACCAGCGACTCGAAGAGTCGGGGTTTGCGCTTGAACCGGGGCAGCTCGAGCCTTCGGCGCACCTGGTAAAAGCTGATGGCGTTGAGTTGTACGGTGTGCCCCTGGCTTTTGACCTCTCGCCAGCGGGCACTTACCCGCTCGTTGCCGTTGATGATGGGGCTCGCCGCGTTGGTGTCGAGCGTGTAGAGCATCAGCCCCCCGTGCGCCAAGGGCGGCGTTGGGTGCTCTGCTCGAAAACTGTCCGGTCTTCCTCGCTCATGGGCTCGGCGAGTTGGTCAAGGAGTTCAAACTCCCGCTCGAGGGCCAGGCGTTCCAGCTCGGTCTCGAGCCACTCAGCCTGGGTCTCGCTAAGGTGCTCGAGTTTTCCCAGAATTTGTTCTTTAGTACTCACGAACACCTCCTTAGGCCAGTTTAGCACCCGCTTATCGTCCCAAAATCCACCGCATCGTTTTATCCGCCAGCCGGTCAAAAGCCCGCACCGCCAGCTCGAGGTGTTCTTCCTTGGTATCCTCGATCTTGTTGTGGCTGATGCCGTGGAGGGACTGGGTGAACATCATCACCGTAGGGATTCCGGCCCGCGCCACCTCCGCCGCGTCGTGCAGGGGGCCGGAGGGCAGCCGGTAAGAGACCCCGGCCACTTCCCGGATGGCCTCGTCGCAGAACTCGATGAGTTGCGGGTGGAAGGGGATCGGCTCGATGTTCCAGATGCGGCTCCACTCCACGGTGCAGTTTTCCTCTTTGGCGAAGCGCTCGCTAGCCGCACGGGCCTCAGCAAGCATCTGGGCCAGCACGCCCGCGTCGAGGTCGCGCTGGTCGAGGGTGCATTCACAGCGGCCCACCACCGCCGTCACGATACCGGGGAAGGTCTTGAGAGAGCCCATGGTGCAGACCGCGTCGGGGTGCTTCATGGCGATGGGGCGGATCTCCAGGGCCAGCTTGGCCGCCGCCGCCAGGGCATCCCGCCGGGCGGTCATGGGGGTGGAGCCGGAGTGAGCCTCCTGGCCGTGGAAGGTGATCGCGTGACGCTCCACGCCCTTGGTGCCCAGCACCACCCCCAGCGGCAGGTCTTTTTGCAAGAGCACCGGGCCTTGCTCGATGTGCAGCTCAAGGTAAGCCGCCGCGTTCTGCTGCTCCTTCGCCGCCTCGGGGAAGCGCTCGATGTCCACGCCGCAACGCCTGAGGGCGTCCTCGAGCCGCACCCCCTCGCGGTCGGTGCGGCCCCGGTCGGCCTCGATGGTGTGGGTTCCGGCAAAGGCCGAGGAACCCAGCAGGCTCCGCCCGAAACGGGCTCCCTCCTCGTCGGCCCAGTCCACCAGCCGCACCGTGACCGGGGGCTTGCCGCCAAATTCGTCGGAGATGCGGCGCAACACCTCGAGGCCCGCCATCACGTTCAGACAGCCGTCCAGCCAGCCACCGTTGGGCACCGAGTCCAGGTGTCCCCCCATCAAGAGGGCCTTCTCGCTCTCTCCCCTTAGCGTGACCCAGTTGTTCCCGGCGGCATCCTGATGAAACTCGACCGGGAGGCCCTCGAGCTTGGAGCGAAACCACTCCCGGGCTTTGAGCCAGGTATCGGTCCAGGCCACGCGCTGGGCTCCGTTCTCGTCGCTGGTGAGGGCCCGGAGTTCCTTGAGTTCGGCGATGGTGCGTTGGGGGTTCAGGCTCATGCATACACCTCTGTCTTGGCGTGCCCCTGGAGTGCTCGAGACCTGGACATAGAGAACAAGTTCACCAAACCACCTGTGCGGCCCAAGCCCGATCCTGGGGTGCTCAGCAAAGTTCTACACCCTCCGCGGGCAAAAATGCGAGAGGTGGATAAGATGACCGTATGCGGCGTGTCTGCGTGTTCTGCGGCTCGAGCCCCGGCCAGCAACCGGCCTACCGGAAGGCGGCCCGCCGGATGGGGCAAACCCTGGCCCAAAACGGCCTAGGGCTGGTCTACGGGGGTGGCAAGGTGGGGTTGATGGGGGCGCTGGCGGACGCGGCCCTCGAGCAGGGGGCGGAGGTCATCGGGATCATCCCCCAGGCCCTCTTCGACAAGGAGGTGGGGCACACCGGGCTCAGCGAGCTGAGGGTGGTTGCTTCGATGCACGAGCGCAAAGCCCTGATGGCCGACCTCGCCGACGGCTTCGTGGCGCTTCCCGGCGGGTTCGGGACGCTCGAGGAGTTCTGCGAGATCCTCACCTGGAGCCAGCTCGGCATCCACCAAAAACCGATGGGCCTCTTGAACACCGCCGGGTTCTACACTCCCCTGCTCGGAATGTTCGATCACGCCATGCAGGAAGGCTTCGTACGCCCCGAACACCGCCAGATGGTGCTGGTAGACGAAACCCCCGCGGGGTTGCTCGAGCAGATGATCGGCTACGTGCCCGCGGCCCGCCCCAAATGGATCAGCGAGCGGGAGACCTGAGATGAGCTGGCTCTACCTGCTGCTGGTGGCCCTGGCCGGGACCGCCCTGGCCCTGCAAGCCCCCATCAACGCGCAACTGGCGAGATGGCTCGAGCACCCGGTGCGCTCCTCGATGGTCTCCTTCACGGTGGGCGCCCTGTCGCTGTTCGTGCTCACCCTATTTTGGGGCCGCTGGCCGGGCCTGAACAAGCTGCAAGAAGCCCCGCCCTGGGTCTGGGCGGGGGGATTGCTGGGGGCTTTTTACGTCACGGTCATCATCCTCGCCACGCCGCGGATCGGGGCCACCGCGACCTTCGCCCTGGTGATCGCCGGACAGCTCAGCGCCTCGATCCTGATGGACCACTTCGGGGTGCTGGGCCTCCCCAAACACCCCGCGGACTGGATGCGGCTGTTGGGGGTGGGGTTTTTGGTCCTGGGGGCGCTGCTCATCCGGCGTTAGTCAGAAAGAAACGCCGCAACAACCTCGCGCCCGGCTTAGCGGAACGAGGCCCCGAAGATGAGCCGCCCATAGGAACCGCCGGTGAAGGCGAACAGGGTCTCGCCCCCGATGAAGATGCCGGTGTTGCGGTCGATGGCGAACTCGATGCCCAGATCGAGGTTGACCCCGAAATCTACCCCGCCGCTCGAGAGCACCGTGCCGAGACCCCCGCCCACGTAAGGGCTGATCCCCCGCAGGTCCCGGTCGAACTGGCCCAGATCCGGCTTGAAGAGGAGGTTCCCCCCCAGCAAAAAGCCCACGCTGTTGCGGAAGAGGATATCCCCGTAGAGCTGCGCCACCAGGTTGCGCTGGAGGTCGGCCTCGAGCCCCAGGCCCAACGTGGGCGAGGGAAGCGAAATCCTGAACTGGAAGGCCCGTTGAGCGAACGCACTCGGCGCTATGAGTGCCAGCAAGACCAGGAAAAGCCAGACTTTTTTCACGATCCATTCCTCCTTGTCTAAGGTTCTGCAAAGCCAGCCGCAGGGTTGGCTGGGTTTAGCCGTGCCTATTCCCGGCCCTCCCAGCCTTCGGCTACCGAGGCCTAGCCTACTCGAGCCCCCCCGGCAGGGTCATTTATTTTGGTTTTGCATCGCCCTCACGAAGCTTTCAAAAACGCTTCATGTCTCCTCTTGGGTGGTCTAAGCGCCTCCAGGACGCGCCGGTTATGGGCGAACCCCGAGGAAAAGAGGGCGGGCACGGCCCGCACCCGGCTCTCACGGTTCGCTAAGCCGGGACATATACAGTGTCTCTCATGAAACGTTTGGCGTGGTTCATCCCCATCCTTCTCGGCGTCATGATCGCGGCAACCCCCTTGGTCGCCCAGAACCGCCCGGTGCTGCGGGTCGGCTTCCTCGATTCGGAAAAGGTCATCCAGGCCCACCCCCGTTACAAGGAAGTCCAGACCGTGCTCGACCAGGCCAACAAGGAACTCAAGCCGATCACCGACCAGCTCACCCCGCTCCAGCAAAAGATCCAGGCCGGTAACGCGACCGCCAAGGAGCAGCAGGACTTCCAGACCCTGCGCAACACTTACCAGCAGGCCAGCCAGAAGTGGAACGAGCGCCGGGCCAAGGCCCTCGAGCCCCTCACCAAAGAGATCGACGTGCAGATCGACAAGTTCGCCCGCGCCCAGGGCTTCGGAATCATCCTCGACCGGCGGGTGGCTTCGGCCAGCGGGCTGGTGCTCTATGGCGACGACTCCCTCGACGTGACCGACGAGATCATCAACGCGCTCAAATAGAAGCTCTAATCCCCAAAACGGCGGGTGGGCCTGGGCTCCCCGCCGTTTTTTCGCTGCTCGAGTTAGACCGGGCTGACCTCGAGCGAGCCGAACTCTCACCGGCTCTTAAGCGGGCCCGACTAAAGTGCCAACCATGAAAGGACTCGTGCGTTTTGTTCCCGTTCTGCTTGGTTTTATGATCGCGACCTCGCCCCTCATAGCGCAGAATCAGCCGATGCTCAAGGTGGGGTTCATGGATTCGCAAACGGTGGTGCAAGCCCACCCCCGCTACAAGGAGATCCAAGCCGTGATCGACCAGGCCCAAAAAGAGCTGAAGCCCGTCGAAGACCAGCTCAAGGCGCTCCAGCCGAAGATCCAGGCCGGGACCGCTACTGCCAAGGAGCAGCAGGATTTCCAGACCCTGCGCAATGCCTATCAGCAGACCTACCAGAAGTGGGCCGAGCGCCAGGCCAAAGCCACCGAGCCGATCACCAAGCAGATCGACGTGGAGATCGCCAAGTTCGCCAAGGCCCAGGGTTTCGGGATCATCTTGGACCGCCGGGTGGCAGGTCCGGCGGGTACCGGGCTGGTGCTCTACGGGGATAACTCGCTGGACGTGACCGACGAGGTCGCCAAGGTGGTCAAGGCCCTGAAGTAAGCCGCAGATGGCTGAAAAACTATCTCCCTGGCAGAATAGCTGGGATGCTCGAAACTCGGAAGGCGAAAAGCCTCCCGAGTTTGGTTTGACCGCCGCCGGTCGCCTACCGCTCCTCGCGTAGCGCAAAGACCCTTTCCTGATATGGGCGCTAGGCGATCTTCTTAATCAAATACACACCGCACTGTCTATGTGTATGGCCCACAACATACTGCATGCTAGAATTTAGCCGATGGCTAAGCCGAAACCCAAAGCCAAAGAAAAGCGGCGCGAGGCTGACCCTGCCAACCGTAACCGCGACCTCGAGGCGCTGGCCTTGTTCCTCTTCGGCCTGGCCACTTTCCTGGGGTTTTATCTGTACGCCCCCGCCGCTTTGGTGGGGGATTTGGGGGCCTGGGTGCGCCGCTTGTTCTACGGCCACGTCGGGATCGTGTCCTACCTGCTCCCGCCCATCCTGGCGGGCTGGGGCCTGCTCGCGGTACTGGGCAAGCCGGTGCGGGGATTCTTTTTCTGGGTCGGCCTGATCCTGCTGGGGGCGTTGGTAGCCACCCCCCTCTTCACTGCCCTCGAGCCAAGCCTGGGCGGCGAGCTGGGCCGGGTTACACTGGGCTTCCTGAGCCAACACCTGGGCGCGGCGGGTCTGTTGGTGCCGGTGCTGCTTCTGACGGGCGTGGTGGATCTGGGGCTGCGCCAGACCCCGGGTAAGCTCGTGGCGATGGGCATCCGGCGCGGCGGGAGAGCCGGGGGCCGGGTCTACCGGGCCTACCGGCTCTCCCGCCAAGGCACCTACCTGCTGCGGCAGGCCCGGCTCCTCAGCGAGCGCTACCCCGACCACAAGGTCATCGCCGCCCTCGAGCGCGATCTCGCGGCCTTTCTCAAGGCCCCCCGCGACGCCGATGCGCTGGCCGGGCACCAGAGCACGCTCGAGGGCTTCCTGACCGAACGCGCCCAGGAACTCGCCGCCCAGATCCGGGCCGAGCCCCGCCCGCTGATCCCCCGGCTGGAGCGGTTGGCCCAGGCACTGGCCGCCCCGGTGGCCGGGGCCGGGGAGCTGGCCAAGGCGCTCGAGGAGCGCCGGGCGGCCCTCAAGCTGGAGACCTCCACCCTGATCCAGAAGGCGAGCAGCCTGAGCAAGGCCGCCGATGCCGCCGAAAAATCCCTGGGCAGTAGGCTCGAAGTCAAGACGCTTTTCGCCGCCTGGGAGCGCCACCGCGAGCGGCTGGAGCAATGGGCCGAGCTGGACGGGCTAACCCCCGACCTGGAGGGGCGCGCCGACGCCTGGCTACGCTGGGTGGAGTGGCTCGAGGGCACCCCCGAGGAGGCCCACCCCGGCGGGCTACGCATCCTCTTGGCGGGCGGCCTGAGCGCCTCGCCCCCGGCCTGGGTGGAAGTCCCCAAACCGGCCCCCGAACCCCAGCCCCAGGATGCGCTGGGGGATGACCTCCAACTCGATCTCGACGTGGTGTTCCCCGACCCCCTGCAAGAACCGGCGGCCCAGCCGGTGAAGTCGGCCCCCGCCCCCAAAGCGAACAAACCGGCCCCGGCCCGGGGCCCGGCCCAACCCGCTACCACCGCCCTGACCCTCCCCGACACCAAGCTCCTGGACCCGCCCGAGACCCCCAAATACGACCCCAAGGCGCTCGAGACCGCCACCCGCCGACTGGCCGACACCATCGACGCCACCCTCAAGAGCTTCGGCATCGAGGCCCGGGTGGTGGCCTGGTCGCGCGGGCCCACCGTGACCCGCTTCGAACTCGAGCCCGCCCCCGGCGAGAAGATCAGCCGGGTGGCCAACCTGGCCAATGACCTGGCCCGGGCCTTGGCCGCCGGATCGGTGCGGATCGAGGCCCCCATCCCCGGCAAGAGCGTGATCGGGCTCGAGGTCCCCAACGCCGAGCGCGAGTTGGTGCGCTACAGCGAGGCTATCGGCCACACCAACTTCGCCCGCAGCCGGGACCGCTTGCCGCTGGTGCTGGGCAAGAGCATCGAGGGTGACGTTTGGGTCAAGGATCTGGCCCGGATGCCCCACCTTCTGATCGCCGGTTCCACCGGCTCGGGCAAATCGGTGGCGATCAACACCCTCATCACCAGCCTCCTCTTCAAGTTCTTGCCCACCGAGCTGCGCTTTTTAATGATCGACCCCAAGATGGTCGAGCTGACGCCCTACGAGGGCATCCCCCACCTGGTCCGCCCGGTAGTGACCAACCCCGCCGACGCCGCAGGGGTGCTCCTGGGCGCGGTGGCCCACATGGAGCGGCGCTACAAGATGATGAGCCAGATGGGGGCCCGCAACCTCGAGCAGTTCAACGAGAAGATGCGAGCCGCGGGCGAGGAGCCCCTCCCCTACCTGACCATCGTCATCGACGAGCTGGCCGACCTGATGATCACCGCCCCCAAAGAGGTCGAGCAGGCCATCCTGCGCCTGGCCCAGATGGCCCGGGCCACCGGGATGCACCTGATCCTGGCTACCCAGCGCCCCTCGGTGGACATCCTGACCTCGCTGATCAAAGTGAACGTCCCGGCCCGAATGGCCTTCGCGGTGTCCTCGGGCTTCGACTCGAGGACCATCCTCGACACCGTGGGGGCCGAGCGATTGGTAGGGCAAGGCGACATGCTCTTCCACCAGCCGGGTCTGCCCAAGCCGGTGCGTCTGCAAGGGCCCTTCCTCTCGGAGAACGAGGTGCACCGTATCGCCGACTTCCTGCGCGCTCAGAGCTTCGAGGACTCCTTCGGCGAGCGCTACGGCTCCGACTTCGACGGGCCGCTCCACCTGGGCTCGGACGGGGCTGGTCCCTCGGGCGAGGTGGACTTTGGCGACCCCCTGCTCAAAAAAGCCGCCGAGATCGTGATCGAGGAGGGGTATGCCTCGGTCAGTCGGCTCCAGCGGCGGCTCTCGGTGGGGCACGCCCGGGCTGGGAAGCTGGTGGACGCGCTCGAGGCGATGGGCATCGTCGGCCCCCACCAGGGCTCCAAGCCCCGAGAGGTGCTGATCACTCGAGACCAATTGGGGGAATACTTCGGGCGGGATGCGAATTAGTCCAGGGTCAAAGCTTATTCGACCCAGGGGAACCCATCCGGGTTGGCCCGGGCTCGCTCGGCTACCCGTTCGTCGTTTTGTGGGCGAATCTGCTCGAGGAAAGGGAAATCCTCCGGGCTCACCTGGAGTTTGGCGAGCGGACGCACTGCTTCGAGGCTGGCCCAGTGGTGGGTGTGGACGCACATCTCGCCAAACCTGTCTTTCTCTTGTTCCTCGAATCCCGCCTTCGGCAAGACATATACGTACCCCTGGCGCCACGGTTTTTGTATGAAGACGCTGTCGGTGAGGGCGAAGTAATAATAGGGATCGGATATCCGACCGTCGGGGCTCTCGAGCCGGATCGCCGCGTTGACGATGGTCATGGGGTAACCGGTTCGGTCCACGATGGCGAAGAACATCGGCCAGATGCCGTCGCTGGCGGCGTATACCGCCTTGCGGTTGCCGAACTCGGCGAGGTCGTTGGACTGCCGCGGCTCGAACTCGCTGATGTTCGGGTCGCCCGAGCCGTGCAAAAGCACGTTTTTGTGATCGGCCAGCCAGCATAGAAACTGCCACTTGGGCACCGGCAGGGGCTCCTCGAGCCAATCCCCTTTCCCCTCTGCGATCTGATGGAAGAGGGCCTCGAGCTGCTCTATGACCTCACCGAGCGTCATCGGCGGGCGGGATAGCCAGTAGGGCGGAAGCATACCCCAGCATACCCCTGGTAACTTAGTCCCTTGAGCCGGGCGTAGGGATCGCGCACCATGAACCCATGCGGGCGCGGCACTGGATCATCGGGCTTTCCCTCTTGCCTTTTCTGCTCCAGCTTCTGGGCTGGGCCAAGACCCCGCTGGGCGGCGGGCTCTGCGGGGCGTTCGGCTCCTTTGACCCGTTCTCGGCGCAGGCCCTTTATGCTCAGTTCTTCCTGTTCGGGATGGCCTTGCAGGCTGGCTTCGCCTTCTTTCTAATCCTGATCGAGCTGGGTCTGCTGGCCCAGGAGAGCCCGGCGGTGCGGCGGGTGTATGGGGTCGGGCTGTGGCTCAACGGCGCGATCCTGGCCCTTTTCCTGCTAACCCGCAGCGTGGGGTTGCCCTTCCCCACCCCCCTGGGCTGGCTGCGGGGGGATAGCACCCCACTCGACGGGGTGAGCATCCTGATGGCCCTGTGCAGCCTCATCCTGATGAGGCTGCTGTGGTCGGGGTCCCCCTCTACTCGCCCTGTGGTAAGATAACCGCTCGTGGCAGGCGAAGGTGTCCCCGAGCAAAATATGCCCCAGGGCGTACCCGGAGGCCGCTGGGTGGCCGAGATCTACGGCTGCAACCTCGAGGTGCTGGAAAACCCCCGCCTGGTCGAGACCGCGCTCAAGGACGCGGTGGTGAAGCTGGGTGCCCCCACAGCCTCGGTGCAGGGGGTGGTGTACAAGTTCTACCCCCAGGGGCTCTCGGCAGCCATCGTGAGCCCGGTGGCAGCGGTGATGATCCACACCTGGCCCGAGGATGACGCCTCGGCGGCGTTGGATTTGTATTTTTATCAATCCGGGGTGAACCCCGAGAGCGTTTTGCGTGGGCTGGCTCGAGCCTTCGGAGCCCGCGAGGAGTCTTCGTTCGAGTATTGGCGGCCCACCGAGCACGAGATCAAACGGCACAATCTGAAAGACGGGCAACAAGCATGAGGCGGTAAGCGATCAGCAAAAATCAAAGCTTGCGGCTTATCGCTTATAGCCCCTCCAAAGGAGGTTACATGGAATACGGAATGTACTACCTCGAGCAGGTCACCCCCTACGAGGCTATCTCGCGGCGCATGAACAAGGTGCTGGCTTCGGGACGAACCCGCTTCCAGGATTACTTCATCTTCGAGACCGGGGCCTTCGGCAAGGTGCTGGTGCTCGACAAGGACGTACAGTCCACCGAGAAGGACGAGTACATCTATCACGAGACCTTGGTGCACCCGGCGATGCTGGCCCACCCCGAGCCCAAGAGCGTCTTTATCGTCGGCGGCGGCGAAGGGGCCACGCTCCGTGAGGTCTTGAAGCACAAAACCGTCGAGCGAGCGGTGATGTGCGACATCGACGACGAGCTGGTGGAGATGGCCAAGACCCTGCTGCCGGAGTGGCACCAGGGGGCCTTCGAGGACCCCCGGGCCACAGTGATCACCGAGGACGCCCGGGGCTGGCTCGAGACCCACCCCGAGACCTACGACGTGATCCTCATTGACCTCAACGACCCGGTCGGCCAGGACAATCCGGCCCGGCTCCTCTTCACGGTGGAGTTTTACGAGTTGGTGAAGCGCCGGCTCAACCCCGGCGGGGTGATCGCCATGCAGGCCGGGATGCTGCTCCTAACCCACCACCACCAACACCCGGTCACCCACCGCACCGTACGCGAGGTGTTCCGTCACACCCGCACTTACCGCAACTACATCCCCGGTTTCTTCCTCAACTTCGGCTTCATCTTGGCCTCCGATGCCTTCGACCCGGCAGCTTTCTCCGAGGGGATTCTGGAGACCCGGATCCGCGAACGCGGTCTGCACCTGCGCCACCTCAACGCCTCCTTCATCGAGGCCATGTTCGTGTTGCCCAAGGATCTGCTCGAGGCCATCCAGCACGAGACCATGGTCTCCACCGACGCCCTGCCCTTCTACCTCACCGAAGAAGGCGAGGCCCGCCAAGCGCCTTACCAACCTTGAGCCGCCGAGCAAAAGCCATCTTTCTTCTCAGAAATCCCGGTAGAATGCGGTGATGCAAAAGGCTAACCAGAACTCTCAGCGCGGGCTGTTTTTGATCGTCGCGGTGATCGCCGTGGTTCTCGCGGTGGTGCTCTTCGTGTTCTTGCGCCCCAAACCGGCTGCCGCCGACCCTGCTGCCGGGGCCCGCTTTGTCTTCGGGCCCGCCGACGCCAAGGTCACCATCGTGGATTTCTCCAACTACCTCTGCCCCCACTGTGCCGACCACGCCCTGCGCAACGTGCCGGAGATCTTCCGCGATTACGTGGACACCGGCAAGGTGCGCTACATCTTCCGCGACTTCCCCTTCACCGGCCAGGACAACGTGATCCGGGCCAGTGAGGCCGCCGCTTGTGCCGCCGACGCCAACCGCTACAAGGACTACCACGAGGTGCTGTTCCGGGCCCAGCGGCTATGGGGCGGGTTAAGCGGGGCTGCGCTCGACCAATTCTTCATTGACCTGGCGAGCCAACTGGGGCTTCCCCCGGGGCCTTTCGCCGACTGCCTGCGTTCAGGTTCCAAGCGGGCTGGGGTCCTGGCCGACCGCGACCTCACCACCCAGCTCGCCCTGCGCGGCACCCCCACCTTCTACGTCAACGGCCAGCTCTACGATGACGGTTACGTGCCCTACGACAAGTGGAAGGAACGCATCGAGAACGCCTTGGCGGGCAAAACCAGCGCCCCCTCGCCAGGCGGAGAAAGCACCCCGGCGCCCAAACAACCCTAGCGTTAGGACTCGAGCCCAGGGACACCCTGAGCGGGTGTCCCTTAAACTTGGAAATGGGCCATACCTGCCGCCGGGTTTTACCCTCTCTAGCTCCCCCTTTACAGGGAGGGTAAAAAGAACGCCCCTCCCCGATTGGCCGGGAGGGATCTTTAGGGCTAACGCTTAGGAAGCCTGCCGCAGCCGGGCTTCTTCCAGGGCCGCTAGCGGTTTATCCAGGTGCGGGAGGTCTACGGTGATCTCCCAGACCCCCGAGCCGGGGGCCTCGTACATCAGGTCCACCATGGCCTTTTCGATCACTGCCCGCAGGCCGCGGGCCCCGGTGCCGCGTTTGAGCGCCCGGCGGGCCACCTCGCGCAAGACGGCGGGGGTGAACTTGAGTTCGATCCCCTCCATCCGCATGAGTTCTTGGTACTGGCGCACCAGGGCGTTCTTGGGCTCGGTGAGGATGCGCACCAGCGATTCTTCGTCGAGCGCGTCGAGCCCCACTACTACCGGGACTCGCCCCACGAACTCGGGGATCAGGCCAAAGCGCACCAAGTCCTCGGGGACGACCTCGAGCTTTTCCGGGTTGAACTTGGCCTTGGTAAAACCGATGGGGTGCTGATCCACCCGGGCCTTGAGGATGCGGTCCAGCCCCTCGAAAGCCCCGCCCAGGATGAACAGGATGTTCTTGGTGTTGACCTGCACGAACTCCTGGTGGGGGTGTTTGCGCCCGCCTTGGGGCGGCACGTTGGCTAGGGTCCCCTCGATGATCTTGAGCAGGGCCTGCTGCACCCCCTCGCCCGAGACGTCGCGGGTCAGGCTGGGGTTCTCTGACTTACGGGCGATCTTGTCGATCTCGTCGATGTAGATGATGCCCCGCTCGGCGGCCTCGACGTCGAAGTCGGCGGCCTGCAAAAGCCGCAAGATCACGTTCTCCACGTCCTCGCCCACGTAACCGGCCTCGGTGAGGGTGGTGGCGTCAGCGATAGCGAAGGGCACGTCGAGCATCCGGGCCAAGGTCTCGGCCATCAGGGTCTTGCCGGTCCCGGTGGGGCCGATCAGCAGGATGTTCGATTTCTGGATCTCGGCCTCGGGGTGCATCAGGCGCTTGTAGTGGTTGTAGACCGCCACCGAGAGGGCCCGTTTGGGGCCTTCCTGCCCGATTACGTACTGGTCAAGGAAGCTCTTGATCTCGGCGGGCTTGGGAAGCCGCTGCGGCCCCTGGAAGTGGTGTTTGGGGGACTCGTCCTCGAGGATCTGCACCGCCCGCCCCACGCACTCGTTGCAGATGTAGACCTCGCCCAAGGGCGACTCGATGAGGTGGGCCACCTCCGGGTGCTGGCGACCGCAGAAGCTACAGGCGGGCTTACTCCGCTTCATGGGTCACCACTTGGTCGATGATGCCGTATTCCTTGGCGGCCTGGGCGCTCATGAAGTAGTCGCGGTCGGTGTCGCGCTCGACCTTCTCCACCCGCTGCCCGGTGTGCTTGGCCAGGATCTCGTTCAACAGGCGCTTGTTCTTGGCGAGTTCTTCCACCCGGATCATGATGTCCGAGACCTGTCCGCCTAAGCCGCCCGAGACCCAGGGCTGGTGGATCATGATGTTGGCGTGGGGCAAGGCGTAACGCTTGCCCGGTGCCCCTCCCGCCAGCAGCACCGCCCCGAAGCTGGCCGCCATCCCCACGCAGATCGTCGAGACCGGCGAACGCACAAACTGCATGGTGTCGTAGATGGCCAGACCCGCCGTCACCTCCCCGCCGGGGCAGTTGATGTAGAGCCGGATGTCCTGCTGGGAGTTTTGCGCGTCGAGGAAGAGCATCTGGGCCACGATGGTGTTGGCGACGGCGGAGTCGATGGGCGTACCCAAGAAGATGATGCGGTCTTTCAAAAGGCGGGAGTAGATGTCGTAAACACGCTCTCCACGGGCGGTCTGTTCGATGACGTAGGGAACTACCATACTGCCTCCCATTCTAAGTGCCAACCTTCGGGACAAAGGGCCATCGCTTACGTTGAAAATGCAGGCCGGTTTTTTACGGCCTCATTCTCGTGCCGACCTGGGGCGGGTTCAATACATCGGGGCACATTCGATGGGGCCGTACGACATACGCCGTACGCCCTACGCGAAAGAACGACTTTCGCCGCGAGACGTACGACGTAAAGACGTAAAGCAGATGACCTTACTCGAGCTTTTGCAGGGCTTCGGCCAGGGCCTTATCCTGCAAACGCTGCACCCGCAAGCGCTCGAGCGACTCCTCCCCCAGCTCCTTTTTCAGGCTCGCCAGGTTGGTGCGGTAAGCACGGGCCATGTCGGCGAGGTAGGCGTTCCACTCCTCCTCGCTCAGCTCGGTGCCGAGTTCTTCTTGCAGCTTCTCCTTGGCCAACGCCCGGCGGATACGCTTCTCGGCGGAGGTTTTCAGGTCGGTGCGGAACTCCTCCAGCTTGCCCTCGTCCTCGAGCTTCTTGAGGTAGTCCTGCAAGGTGGTCTTCTCTTTTTGCAGGTCCTCGGCCATGTGCTCGAGGAGGTGCTGCTGTTCGTGGTTCAGCATGGTGGGGGGAATCTCCGCCTCGAGCCCCTCGGCCAGCTTCTCCAAGAGCTGCTCGGCCTTGGCCTCCTGCACGGTACGGGCAGCTTGGGACTCCAGGCTCATGCGCACCTTGCCGCGCAGCACCTCTAAGCTCTCCTCGCCCACGGTCTTGGCGAATTCCTCGTCGAGTTCGGGGAGTTGCAAGGCTTTGACCTCGAGCACCTTGGTCTTGAGTTCCTTGACCACGGCGTCACCGTCCTTGACCGGCACCATCACCTCGTCGCCGGTGGACTTGCCCAACAGGGCTTCCCGGACGTGCTCGAGGGCCTTCTCCATGTCCACCGGGAAGCGGGCCCCATCCTCGGTCTCGATAAAGACCTGGTCCTTGGCCTCGATGGGCCGCTCCACCGGCACCAGCTCGCCGTAGCGTGTCCGCAGGTCTTGCAGGGCTTGCTCCACCAGCTCGTCAGTCACCTCGATGGGGGGAACCTCGAGCTTGAACTCGCGCCAGTCGGGCAGCTTGACCTCGGGGTAGTTCTCCACCTCGGCCACGTAGGTGAAGGGCTGGCCTTCCTCCAGGTTGGCCTCGAGCAACTTGACCCCCACCGGGAACAGCTCGAGTTCCTTCACTGCCTTGGGGTAGCTGGTGTCGAGGAGCCGTTCCTTGACCTCTTCCAACAGGCTCTCGCGGCCCAGCCGGGCTTCGATCACCTTGGCCGGGGCTTTGCCGGGGCGAAATCCCGGAACCCGCACCTTGCCTGCATATTCGCGCACCACGGCGTCGTAGGCCTTGTTGACCTCCGAGGCCGGAACCTCGACTTTGAGCTTTACGCGATAGCCTTCACGCTCGAGAATCTCTGCCACCTTGACACCTCTTCGCTTCCGAACTCAGGACATCCGGTATAAACCGATGCTCAGTCGTTACCAAGGCAACAGTGTACAACCTAAGGGTCTCCATAGGGAAGATGAAGGGTGAAAGGGGGCGTAGGCGGGGATTGCGCCTGCCGGAGCGCCGGGTGCCAAACCTACCTCTTGGCAACAGGCGCAACCCAAACCTTAGCCAACCGGGGTCAAGCTCGAGCAGAAGCATAGCGGGCAGATCGGTTGAGGTGAGCCCCCGGCCTCTGCGGTCAGTCTATGCGCCAGATTTTGCGGGATGATAGGGCGCTGATGATCCGGTAGCCAAGGTCAATCTCTAAGGTCACCACCCGGCCATTGCGGCCAATGGCGGTAATCTCTCCCTTGGTCAACCGGCTAAATCGCCGGGGGCCATTCCCCAGGAGGACCCGGTCTCCTAATAAGAGCTCGCCAAACGTGGTTGGCACGTATTTCGAGATAATCACGATTTATTTTAGCTCTTGGAAAGATTGGCTGTAACGACGGGCTCACCATTTCGCCCAGAGGTGAGAAACCCCCTAAGTGGTGCGAGGAGGGGGACTTGAACCCCCACGCCTTGCGGCACCAGATCCTAAGTCTGGCGTGTCTACCAATTCCACCATCCTCGCACGTCCTAAGGATGAGGGTACAGGGGTCAGGAACGAAGCATTACCCAAGCCCTGACCCCTGTGCTCTGCACCCTGCTTGGGGTGAGTGATGGGACTTGAACCCACGACCCCTGGTTCCACAGACCAGTGCTCTAACCGGCTGAGCTACACTCACCACAGGAGGCGGATCGAAACCCGCTCTACAGCAAACGCTATTGTAGGCGCAAGCCCCAGGTGCGTCAAGGATACTGGCCGGGGTAAGGGGCGAAGGATCATCCGGTAAACTAACGATTGTTTGCTATGAACCGCCGAGAAGAAATCCTGGCTCGAGCCGGAGCCCTCTTTAGCAGCCGGGGCTATCACGCTACCTCGATGCGCGACCTAGCCCGCGAGCTGGGCATCCAGGGGGGGAGCCTCTACGCCCATATCGAAGGCAAGGAAGAACTCCTGTGGGAGATCGTCAGCCGGGCGGCGGACGAGTTCGACGCGGCGCTAGCGCCGGTTCTGGCCTCGAGCGCCCCCCCACGGGAAAAACTGCGGCAGGCCCTGGAAGGCCACCTCGAGGTCGTAGCCCGCAACAAAGACCTGGCCACGGTGTTTTTCAACGAGTGGAAGCACCTCTCCCCCGAGCGCTACCGGGCCATCGCCCTTCGCAGGAACCGGGTCGAAAACGTCTATCGAGAGATCTTCGCGGAGGGGATCAAGGGCGGTCAGTTCCGCAAAGACCTAGACCCCAAGCTGGCGGCAGTGTTGGCCCTCTCGGGGGCCAACTGGGCCTACCAGTGGTTCAATCCCCAGGGTCGCCTGAGCGCCCGGCAGGTGGCCGACGCCTTCGTGGAGATGCTGCTCGAGGGCTTCGAGAGATAATGCGCGTACGATTCAGCCTCAGCTTCAAAAATATCCGCAGCGAAGCCCTCCCAGCGCTCCTGCCCATCCCCACCGACCGGCCCGGCCAGCGGGTGCGGGGGGTCTCGCTCTCCTTTCGCCCCGACCAAACCCAGGCTGTGGGAGACGACCTCTTCAGCGGCTACACGCTCAAGCCCAAGCAGGAGGTCTCGGTGCGGGGCGAGGCCCGCCTCGAGCCGGTGGGAAAGCAAAAGCTGGCCCACCTGGCCGAGTTGCTGGAAGAGGCCCCCGAGGAATCGGCCCGAGTGGTGAGCGAGTGGGCCAAGACCCGGCTCGAGTTTGAGGGGTATCTGGTGCGCCGGGCAGTGGGGGTGCTGCTGGACGGGAAACTCCATCACTGGCTCGAGGTCTGGTACGAGGAAGCCTGGCTCCCCTTGGACCCCTGGGCCTTTTTGACCCTAAAGCGCGACCCCGGCGCGCTGATCGCGCTGGGCGCCACCGACCCGCAAATTTACCTGGGCGGGCACGAGGGGCGGCGGATCCACCTGGGGCAGGAAGAAAGCTGGGAAGCGCTCGAGCTGGAAGCCTCACTGGAGGAAGGCACCACCGACCTCCTGCTCTCGGCGGCTCGCATCCTGGCTCTGGGGAGCGTGGTGCTGAACCTGCTCAACACCCCGGTTCCCCCGCTGGCTGGCTTCGTGGCGTACGGGTTTTATCTCCTGTTGCTCGCGCTGAGGCAGGGGCGAACCCTCCTCAAAGTGTTTCAGCGGCAACCTACCCGGGCACTCGAGCCCCTTTTCTTCCACGCCTTCGCCCTGAGTTGCCTCCTCCGCCCGGAGCCCATTTTGGGCCTGATATTCCTGGCCCTCTTTACCTACCACCGCTGGCCCCGCCGCTCCATTTAGCCCCCGCCATCCTGTGCGAATGTGACGTTGCCGTAACGAAAGATCGAATATGATGATCGCGCATCAAAGATCGGCGTGCAGGTTTGGTGCAAGGAGGAGCTTTATGAAACGTTTCGTCGCCTTAGGAGCACTCACGGCACTGGTTCTAGCGGGATGCGGGCTGATCAGCTCGCCACCGATTGACAACCCGTTTAACCTGAACGGAAAGCAAACCTCCTTCACCTTGGGTCCGAATGCCACGGCGGTGGGCAATGCCGAGGTGACCACGACCTTCGATAACCTGAAAGACCTCAGCAACCTGCCCGCCACCCCGAGCAGCTTCACCTACAACCTGGGCATCAGCGCCATCGCCTTCGGCACGGGCTGCCCGACCACCATCCCCAGCCCCATCCAGGTCACCCTGAATGCCACCGTAGAGGTCTCCGACACCGATGGGGGGACTACCCGCACCGCGTCCGCCAGCACGACCGAAGCCAAGTTCACCATCACCGCCAGCGGAGGCACTGTGACCGTGGGGAATATCAGCAATGGCTCGATGACGTTCTCCAACCTGGACAGGCTTATCAACATCCTGAGCACCGGTACCGGGGCAAACACTGCCAAATTGACGGCCAGCCTGATCACCAGCAGCACCCCTGACCTCGCCAGCGGTGGACCCTGTACCCTCGTCGTCACCTGGGGCGGCGGAAGCGGCGTAGTCAAGTTCTAAGGTCCCCAGCTTTACCGGCTCGAGCAAGCTCGAGCCGGTATGAATTTATACCGTTGCCCAAAATTCTCAAGATCAGCCGGTATACTCGCCCCTGTGGAACAGACTCTAGACCTCACCTGGGACCTGAGCGACCTCTACGCTTCGCCCACCGACCCCCGGCTCACCCACGACCTCGAGACCGCCAAAACCGAGGCTCGAGCCTTCCAGGAGCGCTATGCCGGGAAGATGGCTAGGCTCTCCCCCGCCGAACTCGAGGCGGCCATGCGAACCTATGAGGCCATCTACGAACAGGCCTACAAGCCCCTGATGTTCGCCAATTTGGCCTTCGCCACCGACACCCAGAACGACCTCATCAAAAAAGTGCAGGACCAAGCCCGCCAGGCCCTCACCGAGGTGAGCAACACCCTGCTCTTCGCCGAGATCGAGCTGAAGGCCATGCCTGAGGAAGAGTTTGGCAAATTCCTCCAGGCCCCCCAACTGGCCGAACTACACCACTGGCTTTCCAGGCTGCGGGCCTACGCGCCCCACACCCTCTCGGAGAAGGAGGAGCGGGTCTTCAACCTCAAAAGCCTCACCGGGAGGAGCGCTTGGAGCCAGTTCTACACCGAGTACACCAGCCGTTTCCGCTTCCGGGTGCGGGTAGACGGGGAGGAAAAAGAACTCAACGACCCCCAGACCCGGGCCCTGCTCCGCCACCCTGACCCCGCCGTGCGCCGCTCGGCTCACGCTGCCCTGTACGGTAAGTACGCCGAGGAAGCCCCCACCCTGGCCTACGTCTTCAACACCGTGTTCCAAGACCGCCTGACCGACCTCGAGCTGCGCGGTTACACCCACCCGCTGGGCCAGACCGCCCTCGACGACGAGTTGAAACCCCAGGAGATCGAGGGGCTCTTGGCCGCCACCGAAGCCCACTACCCGCTGGTCGAGCGCTATCACCGGCTCAAGGCCCGGCGGCTGGGTTTCGAGCGCCTGCCCAGCGCGGACCGGCTAGCCCCTTGGGGTGAGGAGCCCAAGGTGGGCTACCCGGAGGCCAAAGGGATGACGCTCGAGGCCCTGAACCGCTTCAGCCCGGAGCTGAAGCGAATCGCCCAGGAGTTCTTCGACAAACGCTGGATCGACGTGCTGCCCAAGAAGGGCAAGCGGGGTGGGGCGTTCTGCTCCGGCGGGCTGCCCAGCACTCACCCCTACCTGCTGCTGAACCACACCGACGACCTCGACTCGGCCCACACCCTGGCCCACGAGATGGGGCACGGCCTCCATTACGTGCTGATGCGCCATCAGCGCCTGCTCAACTTCGGGGCTACCACCCCGTTGGCCGAGACCGCCAGCGTGTTCGCCGAGATCTTGTTGGATGACCTGCTCCTGGAGCGCCTGACCAGCAAAGAAGAACGCGCGGTGTTGCTGGCGAACCGCCTCGAGGACGCGGTCAACACCGCCTTCCGCCAGGTAGCGTATACCCGCTGGGAACTCGAGGCCCAGAAAGCCCGCAAGGAAGGCGTCCAGCCCGCCGAACTCTACAACCAGCTCTGGCGCGAGGAAAACCAGAAGCTCTACGGGCAAGGCATGGAGTTCACCGACCTGGACTGGGCGGCCTGGAGCGGCATCCCCCACTTCGTGCATTACCGCTTCTACTGCTACAGCTACGCCTACGGCTACTTGCTGGTGCTGGCCCTCTACAACCGCTACCGCGAAGAGGGGCAGGCGTTCGTGCCCAAATACCTCGAGATCCTGGCCGCGGGCGAGTCCGACACCCCGCACAACATCCTGGCCAAAGCCGGGATCAACCCCGCCGACCCCGGCTTCTGGGAGGGCTCTTTCAAGGTGATTGAGGGCTGGCTGCGGGAACTCGAGACGCTGGCCTGAACCCCGTCCCCGTTCGACCCGTAGGGGCAACCGGCCAGACGCCCCTACAAGACCTCGGATGTAGCCGGATATGCATCGTTACATGTAACGTTTGTTACATATGGGCCGAACCAAGCAACCCCAAACCCGGCAAGCGCTGCTCGAGCAGGCCGCCCAGTACGTGCTCGAGCACGGGTTGCAAGACCTCGCGCTGCGCCCCTTGGCCCAGGCTTTGGGCACCAACGCCCGGATGCTGATCTATCACTTCGGCTCGAGGGAACACCTGATCACCCAGGTGCTGACCCTGGCCGTATCCCGCCAGCAGGCGGCGATGCAAGCCCTGGCAGCCCAGCAGCGCTTTGGGGGCGTGGGGGAACTGCTCGAGGCTTTCTGGGAACGCCTGACCGCCCCGCAGTCCCGGGCTTTCTTGCGCCTGTTGTTCGAGGTGGATGTGCTGGGATTTTCCGGGCATCCGGTGTACGCGGGGTTTGCTAAGGGGGCACTCGAGGGCTGGATAGGGTTTATCGAAGGACTGCTCGAGCGAATCCTGGGGCAAGGTGACCACCGGAGCCTAGCTACGAACATCGTCGCGGGCTTTAACGGGCTGGTGCTGGACCTGCTGGCAACCGGCGACGAAGGGCGGGTCCAGCAAGCCTTTAGGGCGTTCGTAGCTACGCTGGAAACAGGAAAAAGATGACCAAGCCAAAGGTTTTGGCGGGCTACCGGCGTGAGGGGATAGCCAGCACCGCCCCCTAGCCGCGCTCAATGCCTGTGCTCCAAGTTTGTTGTTGGACGGATGGTTGAGGGCATTTTCCAGATGGACCTACCCCAACCTCAGCGCTGAGGCGGCTGCTCTGGCCGGGGGATGGCTGCTGTGGTGTTATGGAATCGCGTTGTTGACCGCATTACCTCTACGCCGGGTTTGAGCCCCAGCTCAGTCGAGGATGAAGCGGTCTTCGGTGTCGTGCAGCCGCACCCGTTTGATGATGCGCTGGTCGCTGTCGGAGCCCTCGAGGGTCCTCGCCACCACGCTCACCAGGTCGCGGATGGGGCTGCGCAAAACCTTCTTGGTGAGGGTTTCTTCGACCTGGAAGATCCCGGCGGAGTTGTTCATGTACACCTGGATCTCCACCGGAGTGCGCTCCCCCTTGAGGATGTGCACCTCGTCCACCGCCAGGGCGCTGATCGAATGGATGTCCACCGAGCCCAAGGCGAAGGCTTTGCGCCCGCGGCCCTTGGTGATGTCGGTACCGTCGGCCACGGCAGTGATGCCGCCCTCCACGGTGAGGGGTTCGGGGGAGAGGTCGTGGCAGTTGATGCCGTGCAGGATAAACGAGCGCAGCTTGACCCGCTGCTCGGGGTCGGGGTAGATCTGCGCCAGGATGCGATCGACGATAGGGATGGCCAAAATCACGCTAAACCCCTCGTGAGCCACCCGGTGCACCTGGTTGCCGATGTCGTGGAGCATGGTCGAGAGGAGGACCACCAAGAAGGTGTCCTCGAGGTTCCCCGCCCCGCTCTCCACCACGTCGAGCTTGGCCCCCGACTTGGCGATGAGGGAGAGTATCGCCACGCTGGCGGCCCCGGTGAGCATGGCGTGGACCCGCCCGTGGTCGTTATAGCCCAGCTTGCGCATGGTGATGTAATTGGCCATGTCCCAGTGGGCCTTAGCCTCGGGGTCGTTGTAGAGAATCTCGTAGGCCTGGAGGGCCCGGGGGTAATTCTTGAGCGCTTCGCGGATGGACTGATCCGCCTCGAGGTAGAGCTTAGCCTTGGGGCTCGAGACCAGGACGACGCGTTCTTGCACGTTGACGTTAGCTTCTGGCACACCTCATGGTACGCCATCCCCCTACCGGGATGGGCGCGTTTGCTCACGCTTGCAAGCGGTCATGGGTCGAACCCCCTAGGCTCAACGATCCTACAGAGGTAGGCCGTAAAGATGGCGGCCCTATTCCCCCTTGAAATTCGCTGCCCGTTTCTCCAGGAAGGCCCTCGTCCCCTCCTTCATGTCCTGGGTCTGACAGGCCAGGCCGAAGAGGTCGGCTTCGATCTCGAGCGCCTCCACCAAATCCAGGTTCTCGCCCCGCGACACCGACTCCTTGGCGAGCGCCAGGGCCACCGGGCCGTTCTTGAGGATCTGCCGGGCAAGCTCCTGGGCGGCTTGCAGGGCGTCCTCGGCTACCCGGTTGACCAGACCCAATTGCAGGGCTTCCTCGGCGGGGACGTGCCGAGCGGTAAAGATCAGGTCGAGCGCCCGTCCCCGCCCGATAAGGCGCGGCAAGCGCTGGGTCCCGCCGAAGCCGGGGATGATGCCCAGCCCCACCTCGGGCAGGCCCAGCTTGGCCTTCTGGCTGGCCACGCGGAGGTCGCAGGCCAAAGCCAGCTCGAGCCCACCCCCCAGGGCGAAGCCGTTCACCGCCGCGATGGTGGGCACCGGCAGGGCCGCGATCTCGTTGAACACGGCCTGGCCCAACAGGGCGAACTCCCGCGCCGCGAACACATCCGAGACACCCGCGATCTGGTTGATGTCGGCACCGGCCACGAAAGCCCGCCCTTCGCCGGTGAAGATGGCCACTTTGGCCTCGGGGTCTTCGGCGATAATCTCGGTGACCTGGGCGAGCTCCAACAGCACGTCCTGATTCAGGGCGTTGAGCGCGTCGGGGCGGCGGATGGTGACGCTGGCGATGCCACCCTCTACCGTGTAGGACAGGTATTGGAACTCGGGAACCTCGAGCATGAAGGATTCTTCCTGGTTCATGATTAACCTCCAGACAAAGGCAATGGGCCACTAGCGCTAAGCAATGAGCGGTGAGCGATAAGCAAAAGGATTTTCCGCTTATCGCTTCCAGCCTAAGGGCTTCCCATCTGCAAAAAAGTCTCGAGCGCCACCGTGGTCATCCGGTTGACCCCCTCCTGGATCAGCTCAGGGGCCACGAACTGGGTGTCGCCCACCTTATTGACCACCGCCAGCACCGTCCCGGCTTTCATCCCCCGCATCTTGGCGACCAGGAAGAGGGCCGAGGACTCCATCTCCACCGCGAGGGCACCGAAGGGAGCCATAGCCTGGCCGTGATGCTCCAACGGGGAGTAGAAGGCGTCCTCGGTGACGATCATCCCGACGTGGTGGGGATAGTTCTGGCGGCGGGCAGCCCCTACCAGGTGCTCGAGCACCCCGTAGTCGGGGATGGGCGCGTAGGGTTTGCCGCCCAGGTACTGCCGGGTGGTGCCGTCCAGGGGGATCGAGGCCTGCACCACTACCAGCTCGGGAGCCTTGAGGGCATCGCTGAAGACCCCACAGGTGCCGACCCGTACCAGCACCTTGGCCCCCAGTTGGGCCAGTTCCTCCACCACGATGGCCGTAGAGGGACAACCCATCCCGGTGGTCTGCACCGAGACCGCTAAGCCCCTGTAGGTGCCGGTGAAGCCCAACAGGCTGCGATAGGTGGTGTAGGGTCTGGGGTTCTCGAGGAAGTTCTCCGCGATCCACTGGGCCCGGCCCGGATCGCCGGGCAATAACACATAGGGGGCCACGTCCCCCGGCTGACCACGCACGTGCAAGGGTGTCATACGCAAGACAGGATACAGGGTGTGGGGGGTGGGAAGCCAATGGCCAACCGTAAAAATAGCCAACAGCCGTTCACCGTTGGCTATTTTTAGCCCAGGCGCAGCTCCGGCAAGCCCTGCACCAGATGTTCGTCGTGGGTGGCGAGCAGCACCGCGGTGCCCAGGTCGCGGGCCAGCTCGAGCATCAAGGCCAGCACCCGCTCGGCATTCCGGCGGTCCAGGCTGCCGGTGGGCTCGTCGGCCAGCAGCAGCTTGGGCCGCAGATAGAGCGCCCGCACCACCGCCACCCGCTGCCGCTCCCCACCGGAGAGCGCCTGGGGACGCAGGCGGGCACGCTCCGCCAGACCGACCCGCCCCAGTAGCTCGAGCCCCCACGCCCGGTCTACTCGGCCCGCCAGATAACCGGGAACCAGCACGTTCTCGAGCGCGGTCAGCTCGGGCATCAGGTAGTGGTGCTGAAACACCAGACCCAAGTAACCCAGCCGCAGCCGAGCCAGGGCCTCTTCGCTCAAGCCCCGCAGATTCGTCCCTCCCCACCACACCTCGCCCTCTTGCAAAGCCAGAAGCCCGGCCAACAGGTGAATGAGGGTGGTCTTCCCGCTTCCCGAAGGGCCCAGGATGACCCGCACATCGCCGGGGGAAAGCTCGAGATTGAGGTTTTTAAATAGCTCGACCTCGGGGTAACGATAGGCCAGATGAACGCTCCGCAACACCACCCCCAGAGCATACCAACCCCCGCTTAGCCCTCCATACCGAAAGATACCTCCTACCTGGCTTTATATTTTTGAAGGGCGCTCCGGAGGACAATTCCCTACTACGCAATATCTTGCGTTTACCCAACGGGGGCGCTTAGAGTGGGGGCAATGCTGCGCGACACCACCCTGCTGGCCCAGACCCCCCTCTTCCAGGGGGTTCCGCCTCAGGCGCTCGAGATTGCCCAGGAAGCCTTCACCGCCCGCTTCTACCCGGCGGGAGCCACGGTCTTCAAGGCTGGCGACTTAGGAGCCGCGCTCTACGTGGTGCAACAGGGCCGGGTGCGGATCTTCCGTACCTACCTCGACGAGCGCGAGCGGGTCTTCGCCTTCTTGGGCCCCGGCGAGGTCTTTGGCGAGATGAGCCTTTTGGACGAAGAGCCCCGCAGCGCGAGTGCAGAAGTGGTCACCGACTCGGTGCTGCTGGTGCTTTACCGCGAGGCCTACCAGGGCCTGATCCGCCGTTACCCCCAGGTGGCCCACAATATCGCCGGGATCCTGGCCAAAAGGCTCCGCGAGGCCGACCTCGAGCTGGAGGTCCTCTCCTTCGAAGAAGCCCGGGGCCGGGTGGCCTACGCCCTGCTCAAGCTCTACCGGCAGGGGTTTGGCGAGAATGGCCGGATGAAGCTCACCCACCTCGAGCTGGCCCAGCTTTCCGGCACCAGCCGCGAGACCGTGACCCGGGTGCTCCACGCCCTCAAGAACGAGGGGTTGTTACGGGTCACCGGAGGGCACGTGGAGATCGTGGACACCACCACTTTGGAAGAAGTCTTGTACGGTCTCCGGTAAAATCAGCTGGTTGACTTATGAGACGGAACCGCCGCCCGGCTACCGCCGTGAACAAATATGGCCCGTTGGTACTGGGGTCGAGCCCCGTGGGGGCAGGCCGATGAGCCGCCCGGCCCCGGTGTGGATCGCCCCCTCGGTGCTGGCCGCCGACTTCACCCGCCTGGGTGAACAGGTCCGAGAAGCCCAGGAGGGCGGAGCCGACCTGATCCACGTGGACGTGATGGACGGGCGCTTCGTGCCCAATATCAGCATGGGAATCGTGGTGGTGGAGGCCATCAAACGGGTCGCCACGGTCCCCCTGGACGTCCACCTGATGATCATAGAGCCCGAGAAGTACCTGGCCGACTTCGTGCAGGCCGGGGCCACCTACCTCACCTTCCACGCCGAAGCCACCCCCCACGCCCACCGGGCCGTACAGCTCATCCGCGAGCTGGGGGCCAAGCCAGGGCTGGCCCTCAACCCGGCTACCCCCTTATCCTTTCTGGAAAGCCTATTACCCGACCTCGATCTGGCCTTGCTGATGACGGTCAACCCCGGATTTGGCGGGCAGAAATTTATCCCGGGCTCTGCCCAGCGCTTGCGCGAGTTGCAGGCACTACGGGACCGGCTCAACCCGGCCTGTTTGATCGAGGTGGACGGGGGGATCACCCCCCAGACCGTTGCCCAAGTATCGGGAGCCGACATCCTGGTAGCAGGCTCGAGCGTGTTCAACCCCCACTCGAGCGTCCAGGAAAATATCAAAGCTCTGAGGGAGAACTATGCGCTTACGGGTTGACCTGATCCCCCGCGAAGAACTTTCGTTTTCTGACGTGGTGCTGGTGGTGGACGTGATCCGGGCCACCACCACCGCCGCCGCTTTTCTGGAGGCCGGGGCTAGCGCCCTCTACCTGACCCCCTCGATCGAGATGGCCCGGGCCTTCAAGGACGGGGACGTGATCATCGGCGGGGAGGTGGGCGGGCTCAAACCCCAGGGCTTCGACCTGGGGAATAGCCCACGGGAGGCGCTCGAGGCCCAGGTCGGAGGGCGCACGGTGGTGATGAGCACCACCAACGGCACCAAGGCCGCCCACCTAGCCGCCCGGTCCGCCAAGCACGTGTTGCTGGCCTCGCTCTACAATGCCCACGCCGCGGCCCGGCTAGCCCACGAACTCGCCACCGAAGAGGTGGCGGTGCTCTGCGCGGGTAAGGAGGGCCGGGTGGGGCTCGATGATACCTACACCGCCGGGGTGCTGGCGGAGTTCCTGCAACTGATGGGCCAATACGACCTCGACGATGGGGCGCTGGTGGCCCTCTCCACCCGCCGCACCTACCCCGACCCGCTCGAGCCCCTGACCCTCTCAGCAGCGGCCCAGGCGCTCAAGCAGGTAGGCCTCGAGGACGACGTGCCCTTCTGCGCCCAGGTAGCCAAATCCCCCGCCGTGCCCCTCCTGGAAGGCCGGAGTGGAGAAGCCCTGATCTTCCGCCGGGGAACCTCGCAGCGCTCGAGCCAGGTAGGGATTCCCGTAGTGAGCTAGAGATCGGCCTTCTCAGACTTTGGTATCTCTAAAGCATTATTCGTCGGATTTAAGATGCGATCCCCTATTTTTCTGGCGCTGCTCGGCTTATGCGGAGTAGGGTTTTTTGGATTAACTACTCCAAGTCCGCAAGAGGCCCAAAAAATTTGCCTATACAGTCGGCTGCCCCTGATGGCTCCGCCTAAGCTCGAGGGGCTGGCGACCCGGCTAAATCAATCCAAGCCGTTTGTTGTAGTCGCGCTGGGTTCTTCTTCTACCGCTGGGGTGGGCGCTGCCTACAGCTATACCAAGGTGCTTGAAGAAGCCCTGAGTGAGACTATTCCCCAAGTGAATTTTAGGGTGTTTAACCGGGGAGTAGCGGGCGATACGGTGGAGCGAGTCTTGCTTCGGATCGAGCGGGATGTGCTCAATCTTCATCCCGACCTAGTAATCTGGCAGCTTGGCACCAACGAGGTCATCCAAGGAGTGGAACTGAGGACATTTCGCGTCCAAGTCGAGCAGGGAATCCAGCGTATTCGGAAACGGGGAGCCGAGTTATTTCTCATGGACGGGCAAGCCTACCCCGATTTGGGAAATAGTCCAGCTTATGCCGCCTTTCAACGAGCGCTCTCTGAAATTGCCCACCAAAATGACTTAGTCTTAGTTCCTCGCTTCCAATTGATGAAAGATCTGTTGGCTTCAGGGTATACGTATACGGATCTCCTCGCAGAAGATCAGTTTCACCCCAGCACCTTTATGCAAAACTGTATAGGCCATTACCTGGCTCAGATGATCTCTCAGCTCGCCAAGAAACCCTAAATACGTCGGAAGCGCGCTTATAATGGAGTTATCCACGCCGTACGGAGTTTTTGTGAACGCTAATAGCCGTCTTCAGATGCAGGTTATTTCTACGGGGTATTTATTTGTAGACAATGCCCGCTTTCTTTCTATCCTGTCCATCGTGCTTTTTCACAGCGAACTCTTCGAGCGAAAATTCACCTTTCTCGAAGGGCTCATAGTGCAGTTTCGCGCCTTTGGCGTCCTGACTTTTTTTGTCATCACCGCTTTTCTTATGGCCTCTAAATTCTCAGGCTCTGGGGTAGGCCGTCTACAGTACTGGAAAAACCGCCTAGACCGCGTGGGTAAGCCCTGGCTAGTCTGGGTGGGAATTTACATCGCTTTAGACCTGAGCAAGCTATTCGCTTTGCACAAGCTCAGTCTTTCCGATTTGCCCACACAGCTTTTCTTCGATATCTTCTATACCGCTTACTGGTATGTGCCAGTGCTGATGTTCTCGTTGGCAGTTTTGCTGGCATTCCGCCGCTACTGGAACTCTCCTGGGTTTGCAGCAGTACTTTTAGGGGTCAGCTTGATCCACGGGGTCAACCAGTATTATCGCTGGTTCCCCCACACCCACTCAGTAGCATTTTTTGGATACTTATTCTATCTCTGGCTGGGAGTTCGGCTTTATCAAAACTTCTCCGCCGTCCAGGCTTTTATCGCCCGTATCTCGTGGAGGATACTGTGGGGGGCGATGGCTCTGGCCTACCTAATCTCGGTCGGAGAAGCCCAGCTCATCTTCCGCGTGGGTTACCAAGATGCCTACAACGCTCTCAAACTCAGCAACCAGCTTTACGCACTGGTGGTCTTGGCTGTCCTGATCAAGCTCCCCTTACGCTTGGTACCCAATTTTATCCAAGTACGTAAGGAAAGTTACGGAATCTACCTGACCCACCTGGTGGTGGCCTCAGTGGGAATAGGGATCTTTGATCTGATCCTCTTTCTATTTACCAGCGACAAAAGCTTTAGTTTCTTCAACCGCCTGCCCGAAGTGGTCATCAACCCCTGGGAGCGAGTTGTCATCTGGTTCACCTGGTTCACGGTGGTCTATACCCTATCCCTACTGCTCACCAAAGCCCTGCGGCAGACCCGACTAGCTTGGATCGTGGGAGACAGGGAGTAAGCCTTTCTCTATATCGCCGCAATCCCACTGTCAACTGTCAACCACCTTTCATGAAACACAGCGCATCCCCCGTACTTTGGCAGGGAGAGCAATTTTTTTACCCGAGCAGCTGACGGATGATGCCCGCGAGAAAACACCCGGCTTCGCTTACGGGTGGGCGCTCGAGGCCCTTTGTGCCAGCAGCTTCAAAAAGTTCCGGCTGGCCTCGATGCCCTTCTCGTAATTGACTAGGTCGAACTTCTCGTTGGGCGAGTGCAGGTTGTCGTCGTTGAGGCCCATCCCCAAGAGCACCACCGGAATCCCCAGCAGTTCCTGGAAGTTCGCCACGATGGGGATGCTCCCGCCGGAACGGGTAAAGACCGGCTTGCGACCCCAGGCGGCCTCGAGCGCCTGCGCCGCCTTGCGCATATACACCGAGTCCAGCTCGGTCACGACGGGTTTCCCGGTACCGTGGTAGAGGATCTCCATCCGGTAGCCTTCGGGTTTGATTTGCTGGAGGTATTCGGTGAGGGCTTTCCGGATCACCTCCGGATCCTGGTCGGGGACCAGCCGCATGGAGAACTTGAACCCGGCCTTGGCGGGGATCACCGTCTTGGAGCCCTCACCCTGGTAGCCGCCCCAGATGCCGTTCACGTCAAGGGTCGGGCGGACCCAAGTGCGCTCCAACGCCCCCCAGCCGGGCTCGCCGGGCAGGCCGTCGGCCCCGATGGAGGCCGCGAAGGCCGCCGCGTCGAAGTTCAAGCTGGCGAAGTTGGCCTTCTCCTCGTCGGTGAGGTCGCGCACCGCGTCGTAGAAACCGGGAACCAGAATCCGCCCGTCTTCGCCCTTGAGCTTGGCGATCATCCAGGCTGCCGCGTGGATGGGGTTGGGCGCGGCCCCGCCATACACGCCGGAGTGAAGGTCGCGGTTCGCCCCTTCCAGACGGACTTCCATGTATACCAGCCCGCGCAGACCGTACTCGAGGCTCGGCACGCCGGGGGCGTACATCGAGCCGTCCGAGATGAGCAGCACGTCGGCCTTGAGGCGCTCGGCGTTGGCCCGCACGAAGGGCTCGAGGTTCGTGCTGGAAACCTCCTCTTCGCCCTCGATCACGAACTTGACGTTGACCCTCAGATCGGAGCCCAGGTCTTCGACCGCGGCGATGTGGGCATAGACTTGGCCCTTGTCGTCCGATGACCCCCGGGCGTAGAGCTTGCCGTCTTGGATGGTGGGCTCGAAGGGTGGGGTGTGCCACAGCTCGAGCGGATCCGGCGGCTGCACGTCGTAGTGGCCATAGACGAGCACGGTAGGGGCCTGGGGGTCTACGATCTTCTCGGCGTAGACGATGGGGTGGCCGGGGGTGACGACCACCTCGGCCCGGAATCCCAGCGCGGAAAGCTTGGCCTCGAGCCAGCGGGCGGCCCGGGCGACGTCTTCTTTATGGTCGGGGTTGGCCGAAACCGAGGGGATCCGCAGGAACTCGATGAGCGCGTCTAGGTGTTTGTTCACGCCCTGAATTATACGAGCTAAGCATCTGCAGGATAGAAGCGTAGCGGGTGGGGAAGGGGTGGCTGAGGAGGCCGCGCCGCCGCACACCCCATATACCCACCCTTCTCCGTGGGCGCATTTAGAGCGTTTCAACGAGAGGGTGAAGGTAGGAGATGAGATACCCCGTCGAAAACCCCATCCCTCCTCCCGTTCCTGATGCCGAAAGTCCGGCTACGCTCAGAGGTCGGCGTGAGCTTCTAAGGTATCGAGCCACCCCTCGCCTTGCCCGGCGAAAATACGCCTCGAGAGCAGATACGGCACGATTTCGGCGTGGCCGTAATGCAATGGGGGCAGGGCATCGGGGTCAAAAAATCCCACGTCGAGGGTCTCGTTGGAGACCTCGGGTTCCCCCTCCGCCTCGACCCAAAAAACCACGTGGACCATCTGAGCCTTGGTGCGGCTTTTCCAGATGCGCGAGTCGAAAAGGCCCAGCAGGCGCCTGGCCCTGCCGTACAAGCCGGTCTCTTC
>DASTSL010000055.1:0-24616 GCA_035760705.1 Meiothermus sp.
TGGCCTCCCGATGCGGGGATCCACCGCTTGAGCCAATCGCCTTTGGGGTCATGGGTGAGGGCCTGGCGCAGCGGGTTGAACACCCGGAAGTAAGGGGCGGCGTCCACCCCCAGTCCACCGGCCCACTGCCAACCTTGCAGGTTATTGGCGGTATCCCCGTCGAGAAGGAGGTTCTTGAAGTGCTGTTCGGCCTTCCACCACGGCAGGAGGCCGAGCTTGACCGCGAACTGGGCCACCCCCATGCGGGCCCGATTGGAGAGGAAGCCGGTGGCGTTCAACTCGCGCATCCCCGCGTCTACCAGGGGAATTCCGGTCTCCCCGGCTTTCCAGGCCTCGAAAAGCTCGGGATCATCCACCCAGGGGAGCTGATCCCAGCGGGGGTCAAAGCTCTGGCGGAGCATCTGTGGGCGGTGATAGAGCAGGTCGGCACTGAAATCGCGCCAGGCCAGTTCCGCCACCCACTTGCGGGCTCCTTCTCCGCCAATGCCCAGGGCCGATCGGGCAGCCAAGCGGGGCGAGAGGACGCCGAGGGTCAAGTAGGCGGAAAGCCTCGAGCCCCCCGAGCCGTCAAGCCGGTCGCGGGTTTGGTGGTAGGTGGGGAGCCGGTCCCGCAGGAAGGCCTCGAGCGCCCGCCGGGCCGCGTCCTCGCCGGGGGGTGGCAGCGGCACGTCGCCGGGCTCCTGGGGGATCGGGCCCAGTTTCAGGTCGGCGGGCAGGTCCAGCGCCGGGAAGCGCCGGGGGGACTCGAGCCCTTCTGTCGGCAGTTCGGCTTCGGCCCACCAGCGTTTGGAGTAAGGGGTGTAGACCGTGTAGGCCCCGCCATCCGGCTTGAGCAGGCTGCCCGGCGGCTGGACGTAGTTGCCGCTGAACCAGCGAACCCGCCCGCCCAGGGCTTCCTGGGTTTTTCGGTCGCGGTGGAGGCCGTAAGGGGTATGGCTGGCGAGGGCGAAGACCCGTTCCACGCCCAGTTCGGCCACCACTCTGGGCAGCACCTCCCAAGGAGCCCCGGAGCGCACCAGCAGCCTTCCCCCCCGCCGGGCGTAGGCTTCGCGCAGGGCCTGGGTGTTCAGGTAAAACCAGGCCCTGCGGCGAGGAGAGGCCGGCTCGAGGATATGAGGGTCCAGGTCGACCAGGCCCACCACCGGCCCGATCTCGAGGGCTTCGTGGAGGGCAGGGTGGTCGTGGGTGCGCAGATCAGCCCGGTGCCAGACCAGATTCATAGGTCCGGTTGTACCGGCCCCGCCCGCTCGATACTTGGGCATACCCTACAGATAACGGCCCTCGAGCCCTCCACGGCGGCCATCATTGATGCGGAGTCGTATGGGTTAGCCAAAGCCATGGCAAACCGCTCTAACCTAAGCGCAAGCCCCGCCCGGAAGGGGCCTCGAGCTTGGTCAAGATCCCCTCTGCCACCCGGATTCCGCCCATCGCCACCGCCGGGACCGACTGCCCGGGAAAGATGGTCTCCCCCACCCGAAACAAGTTGGGATAGGGGGTCTTGGGGCTGGGGGTACGGAAGGGGTGGGTTTGCGGATACCCCCCGACCCAGCCGTCCTGGCGGGAGGTGTAAAAGGCAAAGGTACGGGGTGAAGCCCCCAGGATGAGCCGGGCGGACTCGCCGAAGCCGGGGATGATGCGCTCCACTTGCTTCTCCACCCGCTCCTGCCAAGCTTTTTTTCGGGCTTGGTACTCTTCCCGGCTCAGACCGCGCCAGACCGAGAGGGGCGTATGCACCGAAGCCGAAAGAACTCGAGCCCCCACAGGTCCCCGCCGTGAATCACCTTCATCGGACAGGCTAACGAATACCCCATCTCCTTCCCCGGCCCACTGCCGGTAAGGCGGCCCGGGAGGTAGATCCGACTGGGGGACCACCGCGTGGATCACAAAGGCCCCCCAGCCGTCGGAGGGCGGCGTTCCCGGTCGGCCCAGGAGTCCGGCCAGGTTGCCGGGAGTCAGGTTGGCAACGAAAAGATCGGCCTCGAGCACCTCCCGCTGCCCACGTCTGCGCCCGCCCAGCGCCACCTCCACCGCCCTGACCCTTCCCTCCTGGACGACGAGCTTTCCCGCTCGGTGGCGGTAGAGGACCGTGCCGCCATACGCCTCGACGGCCCGGGCCAGGGTTTCGGCGACCGCACCCATCCCGCCCGACGGCATCACCGGGCCCCGGTGCGGCAGGTCCAGGGCGGCGGCCCCGAACAGGGCGTAGGTCCTGTCGGCGTCGGTCTGGGAGGCGATCAGGAGTTGGGCGTTGAGAAAGCGCCGGAAGGCCGGAACGGGCGGGGCATGGGCTGAGGTTGGGCGCACGAAGTCCGCCAGGATGCCCGGCAGTTCCCGCAGGTGCTGCCCGGCCCAAGGAACCCCTGCGCGGGCCAGCCGCAAGAATTCGCCGAGGTCCCCCGGGGGAAAAGGCAAGCCCGCAGCCAGCGACCAAAGCGCCCGGGCGCGGCGTTCCTGCCAGGCCCAAAAACCTTCCACGGATGGCCCGAAAGCCTCGAGCTGAGCCGCTCGCTCATGGCTTCGCCCCACCGGACGGTCCACGGTTCGGCCCGCGGGCAGCCAGATCCGTATCAGGCCCTCGCCCTCGCTCAGCCTCCGCACCGGGAACTCGAGCCCCAGCACCCGCTCGAGCCGAGCGAACACCCCGCCCTTGTCAAAACCGGCCAGGAGCGTAGCCCCCGCGTCAAAGCGGTAACCCTGGTGAAAAAAGGTTCCCGCCGACCCGCCAGGGTAGGTGTGGGCCTCGAGCACCGTGACCTCGAGCCCAGCCTTAGCCAGCAGGGCCGCGGTGGTGAGGCCGCCCACCCCGGCCCCGATGACGACCACGCGCATACGAAAGGTTGTGGCTTTTTCCTACGCCCTAGCGCCTACTTCCCCACCTTCTCCTTCAGGTAAGCCAGCACCGTATCGGCGTCGCGGAAAGGGTTCACCGCACGCCAGATCTGCTCGATCCGCCCCTGGGGGTTGACCAGAATGGTGTCGCGGTTATAGAAGCCCAGAAACCCTCCCACCCCGAAGAGCCGGGCCAGCGACCCGGATTTGTCCGGGAGCATCCCGCCCTTGAGCGCCATCTTCTCAATGAACTCGCACTGCTCCGCCCCGGGGTCGGCGCTGACCCCGAAAACCTCGACCCCCAGCTTTTTGAACTCGTCGTAGAGTTCGGCGTAACGTTTGCCCTGGGCAGTACAGCCGGGCGAGAGGGCTTTGGGGTAGAACCAGAAGAGCAGGTAGCGCCCATCCCGAGCCAGGGCAGTCAGGTCCACTGGTTTGTTGTAGGAGTCCTGCACCCTGGGCAAGGCCACCGGATCACCGACTTTTTGCGCGAAGGCCGGAGACAGTAGCGCCAACAGACACAGTAGGCTTCTCATAGCTCGAGTGTGAAGCCAAGTGGGCGCTTCGGGTGTAGGCCAGAACGCTCTCGGGGCTCGGCCCACCCCTAGGGCTCATCGTGGAGACAATAGCTGGGTTTGGGCCAGGTCAGGACTAAAGCCAGGTTCTCGTCCGGAACCGGCCCGCCGATGTGCTGAGAAAGCAATCGCCACACTCACCCCTCGCTCTCTCCCGCAGGCAGAGGGGATTTATTTTGAATTCGATTTAAGACGTAAGGCGTACGCTAGTTCTTGCCCTTCCCATGGTTGACCCAAACCGTGAGCGAGCGCAACGGGGCGTAGATGTCCATCGGCGGCAGGGGCTCGCCGGAGAGCCGCATCCGGTGGATCTTGGTACCGCCGCGCCGGGCGGCGTAGAGGATGTCCCCCTGGATGATCATCTCCACGATGCTGTTCGGATCTTCGCCTTCCAAGAGTTGCAGCGGGATCGAGCTGACGATCTGCCCGTCCTGGGCCACCTGGCGGATCTTCTGGGCGTCGGCGTCGTAGACGTAGAGCTGATCGTCGGCGCCCAACCCCATCCCGGCGATGACCCGCAGCTCCTGGGTCTCGCGGCTCTTGCGGAAGGCGTAGCGCGAAAGATACTGGCCCTCCAGGCTGAGGCGCTGCACTTGGCGGTTGCCGTAGTCGAGCACGTAGAGGAAGTGGCGGCCCACCGCCAGGCCCTTGGGGGCGTCGAAGGTGCCCCGGCCCGGCCCGGCCCCACCGAAGCGGCCCAGCAGGTTGCCCTCGAGGTCGAAGTGGCTGATGGTGCTGGTCTCGGTGTCGAGCACGTAGAGGTCGTTGCCGTTCACGGCGATCGAGGCCGGGTACAAGAACTCCCCCGGCTTCATGCCGTAGGGGCCCATGTTGAACTCGAGTTCCCCCTCTGCCGAGAAGCGGTGCACCAGCCGCACCCCGCTCCCGCCGTACTCGAAGAGGGTGATCCAGAAGCGGCCTTGAGGGTCTACCGCCAGCGAAAGGGGCGGCGAGGGGAACTGCCCGCGCCCGCTGCCCACCCCGCTCCACATCCTGGCCAGCGTCCCGCTGGGCTCCACCAGCCGCAGGGTGCCTTTTTTGGCCTCCACCGCCAGGGCCAGGTAGTACTCGGCCTGCAAGCCCTGGTCCTCCTCCCAGTTGCCCTTGAGCGCCGCGATAACCTGGTCCAGGTTGGGCCGCTTCTCGGGATCTTTGTCGAGCATACGGTACACCAGGTCGGAGAGGGCCTGGGGGATCTCGGGGTTTTGCTGGCGCGCCGGGGTCGGCATCTGGAAGATCTGCTGGTGGATGACCGCCTCGTACCCCCCCTGGAAGGGCGGCTGCCCGGTGAGGGCCTCGTAGAAGACCACCCCCAGGCTGTAGATGTCGGACTTGTGGTCGATGCGCTGGCCCTTGGCCTGCTCGGGGCTCATGTACACCGGGGTGCCGATGCGGGCCCCGGTGATGGTGAGCCGGGTCAGCACCTTTCCCGCGGCGATGCCGAAATCCATCAGGCGCACGCCCTTGGGGTCTACCCGGCCATCCTCGCGAATGGCTCCCTTGAGCACCATGATGTTGCCCGGCTTGATGTCGCGGTGGATGATGCCCTGGGCGTGGATGTGCTGGAGGGCCTCGGCCACCCGTTGCATGATCTCCACGCTCGAGCGCACGCTGAGCTTGCGGCTTTCGATCAGCCGGTCCAGCCCCTCGCCGTCCAGGAATTCCATGGCGATGTAGTGGGTGTCGCCCTGGTTGCCGTGGTCGAAGACCTTGACGATGCCAGGGTGGTCGAGGTGGGCCAATACCTCGGCCTCACGGTGGAAGCGCCGCACGAAGCGGGTGTCGCCCACAAACTTCTCCTGAGGGATCTTGAGGGCCAGCATCCGCCCGGACTTGTCGCGGGCCTTATAGACGGTGGCCATCCCGCCGATCCCCACCTTCTCCAGGATCTCGTACTTGTCCTCCAAACCCGCCGGGGCATTGGCCAGCCCGGATATGGTGGCCCGGGGGTTGGTGGGGGTCTTGCTGGGCCGGGCTTTGCCATTCTTGACCCCGTTTTTGCCGTTGGCCGGGCGAGGGGACGGGGCCCTCGAGGGGGCCAGGCCCAGGCGGGGTCGCGGGCTCCACACCACCACCAGCCCCAATGCGGCCAGCGGCAGCCAGGGCGTGGGCTGAGCCCCCAGCCCCCAAGCCGCCCCCAGCAGGAGGGCCATCACCCCCAGCATCACCCAGGCGCTGGCCAGCCGCAAGGCCAGCGCCACCGAAAGCCCCACCAAAAGCACCGCCAACAAAACGCTCATCGCCACCTCGCCGCCACCGCCGTGATGTTGTCGGTGCCGCCCCGCTCGAGCGCCATGCTGACCCAGTGCTCGACGGAGGATTGCAGATCCAGAGTAGTCTGCCACTCTTCCGGCAGAACCAGGTTGTAGAGCCCATCGGTGGTGAGCACGATGGTTTCGTCGGGGGCCAGGTTGATGTTCATCAGGTCATGGCGCACTTCGGCGAGCCCCAAGGCCTGGGTCAGCATGTGCCGCCAGGGGTGGGTCTCGGCCTGGTGTGGGGTCAGGAGGCCATCGCGGACCTGTTGGGCCACCCAGGAGTGGTCGGCGGTGAGCTGTTGCCAGCGGTCTTTATTACGGCGGTAAGCCCGGGTGTCGCCCACGTGGCCGATCACCCCGCTCTTGTTCCACTCGGTCAGCAACATAGCGGTGAGCGTAGTTCCCATGCCCTTGCGCTCGGGCACGCGTTCTCCCTCTTGCAGGATACGATGCTGGGCCAAGCGGAAGGCCTTATCCATCACACGCTCGAGCGGGACCGCCGGTCTGCCGGTCTCGAGCTGGGCTGCGTAGGCCCGCACCGCCTCGGTGAGCCCCTCGATGGCCAGTTTGCTGGCCCACTCCCCGGCCTCCGAACCGCCCATGCCGTCGGCTACCGCCGCCAACACCAAGCTGCCCCGGGCGGTCGGATACACCGCTACCCGGTGGAAGTCCTCGTTGTTGCGCCGCCGCCTGCCGACGTTGGAGACCGTGGCGATTTCCAGGCGTGAGACCCGCATGACTCCGCCTATCATAGCGCCCACCTCCAACCCCAGGCCCGGAAAATAACCGGAAGGAGGGCCGGGCACTCACCCCGGCTCGCTACCCTCCATCTCCCCCGCTCTGGCGTTTGAGAGCGGACCGGAGGTGGGAGCAGCCACCGACGACGGACTTTGAATCGGCAGTGTCGGTGCGGCTTTATCCCCCCAACCCCACCTTACTAAGGGGCGATCAGGGTAGCAGGATAGCCATTGGCGGCTAGCGGTTCGCCCCCATGATCGCCCATCACAGGCCAGGCCGGGAAGGTCTGGTAGGCTCGAGGGGGTATTGGATTCACCTGGAGGTGGAATGAGCGAGGGGCTGGCCGAACTGGTCGAACTGTACGAGTACAAGGTGGACGACCTAACCGCCGGGCGCGAGCCCAAGGGGGGCCGGGCCAGCGTGGTCCGGCTGCGCCAGTTGCTGATCAAGCTGGCCTATCAAGGCCCCCACGCCAAGCGCTTCCGCCAGGTGGACGCCCGCTTCCGCAGCCTGAACCAGATCCAGCGCAACCTGAGCGAGGTGTTCGCTGAGCCGACCGAGCCGCACCCCGCCGAGTTGGGTAGCGTCTTCGTGGAGGAAGAGCCCCAAGTGGTCCCGGAAGGGCCGAGCCCCGAGCGTCAGGCCCTCGAGGCCCTCACCCAGTCGGTGTACTGGGTGCGGCTCGAGCACGACCTGGAGCGGCAGGTCAAAAACCTGCTGATGGGTAAGCGCGAGGAGTTGCGGCTCATCTACGCGGTGCTGCAAAACCTCGAGGCCTATTCCAAAACCCCCCAGTTCGCCCAGGACTATAACCTCTCGCGCTTCAGCCTCTCCCAGGCCATACCCGCCATCTCCGACCCGCTGGTGAGCTTCGACGACCCCGGGGTCGCCAAGGCCTTGCTGCTCGAACTCTTCAAGGAGGCCTATAGCCTGCCGGACCGGCTGCGCCTGCCCCCCGAGGAGACCGTGGCCTATCTGCGCCGCTTCATGCGCCGGGTCATCGAGAGCGAGGGGGCCCTGAGGCCCCAGGGAGCGGGGCGGCGCACCTCGGTGGAGAGCCTGCGGCGGGCGCTGGAAGAAGCCCAGCGGATGAAGCTGCCGCTCCCCGAGATCCGCGCCCTGGAGGAGCGTTTGCAGGCGGTGGCGGCGGACGAGCGGCGGATGTCGCTGGTGCTGGAGGAAGACCGGCAGCGCTTCCACCAGGCCTCCGAGCGGTTGGCGGTCCTGCTGGCCCGCTACCTCCCCGCTCCCCGCGGCGAAGCCGCCCCGCCCCAGGTCCCGGCCAAAATCCTCTGGGGGCAAGACCCCGATCTGCGGCAGGAGGCGATCGGCCCGGAGGACGCGGTGGTCACCCTGCGGCTCTTGCCGGCCCGGCTCAGCCTGGGCGGGCTCGAGATCCTCCTCAGCGAGACCGCCGGGGAGTTCACGCTGAGCCTCGAGGGCAGCGATTACCCGCTGGACCCGGCAGAACCCCTGACCATCGTGGCGGGGGGCTTCGAGTTATGGGCGATCCGCTTCGGCCATTACCTCCACCTGCGCCTCGAGCCCCGCGAGGGGGCCCACATCTCCACCCTGCTGGCGGAGGGGCGGGTGTTGGCCCACCTGCTGCGACCTGCCGAGCACTTCGGCTATCTGCGGCTCCTGCGGGCCTTCTCGACCCGGCTCAAAGGGCCGGTGGACTACGCCGGTTTCGGCCCGGAAACCGCCCAGCGTTATGGCGAAGCCTCGCCGGAGGCCTTGCAGGACTTTGCCCGCAAGGGGCTCGAGGTGGTGCGCGGGCGGATCAGCAACGGCTCCGACTGGCAGCCTCTGCTGGAAGAGGTGGCGACCCAGTTGGGGCTCGAGCGGCAAGGCCGGGCCCTGGCCCAAGCCCTCTCCGACTGGGTGGGCCACCGCCCCCCCACCCGCGACACCCTGGGGGGTGTCGGGGCTTCCACCTTGAGCGAGGCCCCGGCCAGTGTACGGCTGGGCTCGGTGGTGCTCTCGCTGCGCTACCAGGAGGACACCGTCCACGTGGCCACCGCCGGGCAGGTGCCCCGCCGGCTCGATGACCTACTGGTGTGGAGCGTCCCGGAGGGGATGGGCGTGTTGGCGAGGGAAGGATTGCGGGTGGCTTACCTGCTGCTGCCCAACACCCAGTTCGAAAGCGTATAAACCCTAAAGATCGCCCAATGAGCAGCCACCCCAGATCCACCTCGGCCCAAACGACGATACCCATCCACCGATCGGCTGAGGTAGAATCCGCCTAATATGGCGGGGATTTTCCAGCAACCAGCTTTTTTACGTCTGTTTTTATCCAACCTGGTCTCTCAGGTCGGCAATAAAGTACACCGCATCGCTCTCCTGGCGCTGGTTAACGAGATGTATGGGCTGGTCTGGACCGGCGTCATCATCTCCGCCCAGCTTTTCTCGCGGGTCATCCTGGGGCCGCTCTTGGGCCCCTTCATCGACCGCAACGACCGCCGCCTGATCATGCTGTATTCGGACCTGGTCTGCGCGGGTCTGGTAGCGCTGATCCCCCTGCTGGGGATCCGCTCGCTGGGGGCTTTGATCGTGCTGACCGTGCTGGTCGCGGCCACCGACGCCCTGCGTTACCCCGCCCTCAACAGCGCGGTGGCCGACTTGGTGCCGGAATCTTCGCTGGACCAGGCCAATAGCCTCCTGCTCCTGACCAACCGCGTGGCCGAGATCGGCTTCGTGGCTCTGGCCGGGCTGCTGGTGGCGGGGGTAGGCTTCGCCCCGGCCTTTTACCTCGACGCCTTCTCCTATCTGATTTCGGCCCTGTACCTGCTGCGGCTTCCGGCCCTCAAACCCAAACCTAGCCCCCGCCGCCGCTACCTCACCGCCTTGCTCGAGGGCTTCCAACCCCTCTGGCACAACCGCACCCTACGCTATACCGTGCTGAGCGCGATGGTAGCGGCCCTCTTCGGCTCCGCCGAGGCCGTGCTGGGCTACGTGCTGGCGGTCAAGGTGCTCAAGATCGGGGTGCAGGGTTTCGGGGTGATGGAAGCCCTGACCGCCGCCGGGGCTTTGTTGGGCTTCTTGTGGGTGCCGCAAATCACCCGCCGGATGGCTCGAGAACGGCTGTTCCTGCTAGCCCTGATGACCTTTGGTTTCGTCTATGCCTCGATGGGGGCTTTTCCCTATCCGATCTGGGTGGGGATCGCCAGCTTTCTCTTCGGGGTCGCCAACGCGGGGTTTATCGTCCCGATGCGGAGCATTCTGCAAATCGCCACCCCGCCCGACCAGCGCGGGCGCATCATGGGCACCTTCGGCAGCCTGATGGACGGGGCCCAGATCGGCGGGGCCACCCTGGGCGCGACCCTGGCGGCCCTGCTGGGCATCACCGGGGCGGTGATGTTCTGCGGGCTGGCGGTGGCGGCGGTAGTGGCCGGGGTCTTCCTGCTGGGCGGAATCCCTGCGGCCAATAACGCCCCTAACCCGATGAAAGCCTGAGGGAGTGAAGCTCAGGCTTAGCCGGGTTACCCCGGATGCGGCGGTTCCTGTGTGCTTGGATGCGGAAAATTCCTAATCCGGTCGCATCTATAATAGGTGCGGAGGACACCGACCCATGAACCTACAAAAACTGATGAAAGAGGCCCAAAAGGCCCAGCGAAAGGCCGCCGAGGTGCAGGAGAAGCTCGGGGCGATGACCGTGGTGGGGGTGGCGGCGGGGATGGTGGAGGTCACCGCCAACGGCCACGGCCAGATCCAAGCGGTGAAGCTCAAACCCGAAGCGGTAGACCCATCTGACCTCGAGGCCCTCGAGGACCTCCTGCTGGTAGCCATCCAGGATGCCCAGCAAAAAGCCCAGGAACTCTCCGAGAAGGAGATGGGCCGCGAACTGGGCGGGATCGGCTCGATGCTGGGGGGAATGTTCTAAAGCCGAACGCTGAACGCTTACCGCCGAACGCCCTAGGGCTTCAGCGTTTAGCGTTTAGCGTTTAGCGGTAGGCGACGATGCGCTACCCTGAACGCTTACTCAAATTGGTGCGGGCCCTGGCGGTGTTGCCTGGCGTGGGTCCCAAGACCGCGCAGAAGCTGGGGCTGCACCTGGTGATGCAGCAAGACGTCGCCCAGGAGCTGCTGGCCGCCCTGGACGCGGCTCAGGCCCTGCACCCCTGCCCGATCTGCGGCAACCTGGCCGAAGACGAACTCTGCCCGATCTGCGCCGACGAGCACCGCGAGCGCAGCCTGGTCTGCGTAGTGGAGAGCGTGGGTGACCTGATGGCGATCGAGCGGAGCGGCGAATACAGCGGGCTCTACCACGTGCTGGGCGGAGCCTTGAACCCGCTCGAGGGCATCGGCCCCGAGCAGCTCAACCTGGTGAGCTTCTACAAGCGGCTCGAGCCGGACAACCCTGAAGCCCTGGGAACCAAGATCGAGGAGATCATCCTGGCCACCTCGATGACCGTGGAGGGCGAGGCCACCGCCGCCTACCTGGCCGATGTGCTCAAGGAGCGGGGGATCAAGGCTACCCGGCTGGCCTATGGCCTGCCGGTGGGGGGAAGCCTCGAGTACGCCGACGAGGTGACGCTGGCTCGAGCCCTGGAAAACCGCCGGGGCTTTAGCGAATAGCCGAGTCCCCTTCTCGGTTTAGTCACGCGGGGGTCGGACCATCCCGACTCCTTTTTAGCGGCCATGGTTCTGGCCACCTCGCGCTTGCTCGCCCCACCTGGCTATCGCCGCGAAAAGACGCCACCCGGCTAGCGCCGCGAAAAGACGCCACCACCGGCTCGTTTTTGGTTAATACATGTGCAAATGCTCGTCAGGCTCAGTTCGGGCTGTGTTAGGCTAACCCAAGTATGCCGGTCTGCTTCTGCACTGTTTTTTCGCCGACCCCGGAGGGCCGGGCATGAGATTCCTGGATAGCTTGGCCGCCCTGGGGGTCCGGCGGGCGGTGCTCACCGCCACCGACGGCCTGGTGATCGAGAGCGTGGGCTCGGGCACTCCCCAAGCCGAGTTGCTGGCCGCCGAACTGGCCTCGCTCCACCGCAGCATGCAGCGGCTGGCCCAGGGGCTGGGAGGAGGAATCCGCCGCTTCACCCTGGCCACCGAAGAGCGCGAGGTGCTGGTGGTGGTGGTGGGCGAATACTGCCTGGGCGCAGTGGTCGAGCGCGGCGGGGATCGCCGGGCGGTGGGAACTGAACTCTCGAGGCTGGCGAACCGCCTTTCCGAGCAACTCTAGCAACGCCAGAGGGGGCAAGACATGGTGCAAGAGGTACTCTCCGAACTGCAAGCGGTGCGCGGGGTGTTGGGCTCCGCGCTGGTCGCCGAGGACGGGTTCATCGTGGAAAGCCAGCGGGCGGCCAACGCCCCCGACGTGGACTTCCTGGGCGGGGCCGCCGCGACCGCCCTGGCTTCGGCCAAGGCGCTCTCGCAGGAGATCAACCGGGGCGAGGTCGAGGAGGTCATGGTCGAGTACCCCGAAGGCCCCTTGTTGCTGGTGCCGCTCGAGGGGGGCTACTTGCTGGCGGTCCTCCTCGACTCGGTGCAGAGCCTGGGCCGGGCCCGCTTCCAGCTCAAGAAGAGCATCCCCCGGCTCAAGGAAGCGTTGGCGTAACCACGCCATCCGTCGTACGCGGTACGTCATACCAAAAAAGGCCTGTCGCTTGCGGACAAAGCTTTTCACCGCGAGCCAATTGCCTGCTTTTGACCTTCGCCGCAAGACCCTGCGTCCCTGGCCATATCCCTTCAAAAAGGGTTAGACTGCTACCGCGCTCGGGGCATTCTCGAGCTTAGGAGGAACCTGTGAACGAGCTTCGCCTGGATATCGATAAGGAAACCGCTTACGGGCGCTACACCAACCTGGCGCTCTTCTCCCACACCAAGAACGAATTCGTGCTGGATTTCGCCATGATTCAGCCGCAGGGTGGGGCCATGGTGGTCTCCCGCCTGATCACCAGCCCCCAACACGCCAAGGCCCTCTTACGCAGCCTGGCCGAGAACATCCAGCGCTACGAGGAATCCTACGGGCTGATCCCGGAGCCCGTAGCCGAAGGCCCCGGCAGCAGCCAAGCCTAAACTCGCTATACCCCAGCGCGATCCCTAGCTCTTTGCGCCGGGATCGCGCTTTGGGTTCTTTGGGCCCATTGGGTGATCAGGACTCCCAAAAAAGTCAGCGAGCCCCCTAGCAAGGCCTGCACCGGCAAACGCTCACCCAGAAAAATCACCCCCGCCAGCACCCCCACTACCGGGGTGAGGTTGGAGAACACCGCCACCCGCACCGGGCCAATCTGGCGTACTCCTTGCATCCAGGTCAGAAAGGCCAGGGTGTTGGCCAGCAGCCCGCTCGCTATCAGCAGCGCCCAGACCCACCCCGGCACCGCGGCGCTGGCCAGTCGCAGCATCTCGGGGGTGTGCAGGAGCCAGTAGGGAGCCATGCCCAGCACGAAGCTTCCGCCAGTCCAGGTGAGGAGCTTGTAGCCCCCAGCCAGGCGGCGAGCCCCTACCGTGTAGACCGCCCAGCTCAGCGCAGAGAGCAGCACGAACACGATCCCCAGCCACTGGGCTCCGCCCTGCCCGAGGGTTTCCCCGCTCAGGATCATGACCCCGGCCAGTGAAAGGGCCAGACCCACATAGGCCATCCTGGACAGTGGCTCGCGGAGCCAAATCACGCTGAGCAAGACCACCCAGATGGGGTTGGTGGAACTCACGATGGAAGTGTAGGAGGCCGGGAGGCGAGGGATCCCCTCGAGAAAAAGCCACTGGTAGAGGCTGTTCCCAATAAGCCCGAGGCCCGCGATCACCGCCCAGTCGCGCCAGCCCAAGCGCTCTCGGCTGAATAGCGCCCACAACACCGCATACGCCACCGAGGCCAGCAGCACCCGCAAGCCGTTCATGGCATGGGGCGGCAGATACGCCACCAGCACCTTGAGCGCGGTGGCGTTCGAGCCCCAGGCCAGGATGGAGAAGAAGGGGTAGATGAGCGGGGGAAGGCGCATAGATATCGCGGAACGTTAAACGCCATAGGCTGGAAAGCGTTCCGCGTTCAGCCTCACCGCAGGTGAGCCTCCCACCACTCGAGGTAGGCCTCGAGCCGGGCGATCCGCCGGTCGGGGCGGCCCGAGCGGGAAAGCTCGTGGCCCTCCTCGGGAACTCGGAAGAAACGGGCGGGGACCCCCAGGTGCAGCAAGGCAGTGTACCAGGTCTCGCCCTGGTCGATGGGGCAGCGGTGATCTTCCTCGGAATGCACCACCAGCGTAGGGGTCTTGACCTGGTGCACCAGGCTCAGCGGGCTTTTCTGCCAGAGCACCTCGGGCCGCTCCCAGGGGGTGGCCCCCAGTTGCAGCCAGGTGAAGCGCGGCCCGATATCGGAGGCCCCGAAGAAGCTGGTCCAGTTGCAGATGCTGCGGTCGGTGACGGCGGCCTTGAAGCGCCCCGGCTGGTGCGCGGTGAGCCAGTTGGTCATGTAGCCACCGTAGCTGCCCCCGGCCACCCCGACCCGCTCGCGGTCCAGGGGGAAGCGGGATAGGGCTTCCTCCAAGAGCCCCAGCAGATCGGCCTCGTCGATCTCGCCCCAGCGCCCGTCGAGCCGGGCGTAGTCCTGGCCGTAGCCGGTCGAACCCCTGGGGTTCCCGTAGACGACCGCGTAACCCGCCGCCCGGAAGAGCTGGAGCTGGAGCATCAGGGCATCGCCAAAGGCAGTGTGCGGACCGCCGTGGATGTAGAGGATCGTGGGGTGCGGGCCTTCCCCCTCGGGGAGCAAGACCCAGCCCGGTACGCTGTGGCCCTGGGGGCTGTGCCAGGCGATAGCCGTCGGGGCTGGTAGCGCGCTCAGCACTTCGGCGTTGGGGTCAAAGAGCACCTCGCCACCCCGGGTGAGCCGGGCCGGGTGGGTAAAGGACTCGGTGAGCGTATATAGCTCACGCCCGCAGAAGGCATAAGCCACCACGCTCTCCCCCCCGTCGACCTTGCTGACCTCCCCAGCCAAGGAGACCCGCAACAACCGGGCCGAGCCCTTATAGGTCTCGACCAGGTAGACGGCTCCATCGGGGCCGAAGCGGGGAGCCTGGAAATAACCCCCGTACCGGCAATCCGAGTTGATGGTATTGCCAAACGCCCCTTCGGCCAACTGGGTGAAGCCTCCTCCGAAGGGGTGGTGGTAGAGCCGGGCCTCGGTAGCCCCGCCGAACTCCCAGGCATGTGCCAGGTAGACCAACCCGCTCGCGTCCGGGGTCACCGCCAGCCCCGAGACCGGGCCGACCCCGCCAAATAGCTCTTGGACCTCCCCGGCCAGGTTCACCCGGTAGCACCGCTGTTTCCAGGCCCACTTCTCCTGGGGCGTAGCCGAGCTGGTGAACACCAAGAAGTCTCCCGCCGGGCTCCAGGCCACCTCTTCGATGTCCTCGGGCTGCTGAACCAGCAACCGGGCCGCCCCGTCTTGCCACAGGTAAAGCGCCTTGGGCGCCTGGGGCAAAAGGCCGCGCTGCTCAAACTTGAACGGCCAGGTCTGGTAAGTGCGGGGCTGGTCGGGTTTAGGGGCTTCGTAATCGCCCCGGCTGAGGATCGCGATCTTGGAGCCATCCGGGCTGACCTTGTAGCCCTCGACCCCAGCCTTGAAGCGGCTGATCTGTTCGGGCTCCCCGCCCTCGAGCGGCAACCGGAAAAGCTGGGCCGCCTTGTCTACTTTGCGGGTGAAATAGACGAACTCCCCGGCCCACTGCGGGCTACGGGCCTCGCCCTGCGTGAGCAGACGGAGCCCGCCATCCCAGAGGGCCAGCCGGGGGCGGTATTTGGGGGCTTCATCCGGCTTTGGCCCAGGCTTAGAGTCGCCTTTATCGGGCTGCTCGATGTCGGTCAGGACGAAGAGGGGCTTGCCGTGGGGGCCTTCGGTGAGGTCGGAGAGGAAACGCAATTGATAGAGGATCTCGGGTTTCACGCCGAATACTCTACCCGAAAACTGACCCGCTGGTCAGCCCGGTCGGAAAATGCAGGGCGAGCCAGTGCTGGCTCGCCCTGCAAAATCCGGGTTCTACCGGGGGAGCGTCACCGTATAAACCAGGGTGCGGCTCTGGCCGGGGTTCAGGTTGAAGCGCACCCGGTAGCCCTCGGGGGTCTTCTCCAGCCCTTGTCCTTCGAGCGTGAAGGGCCGGGGGAAGAACTCGCTGATCTCGACGTCGAGCGGGTAAGTTTTGGAGTTCTTCACCGTGGTGGTCACACGGAAGCTGTTCTGTGCGAGTTGCTCGATCTTGCGCTCGGCCTGCCCGTCGGGGTCGGGGCCGAGCGAGAGCCGCACCGGGTTGCCCTTGGCGGTGTCGGTGAGGGCGGCCTGCCCCACGAAGACCCCCTGGTCGCGGATGCTCACGATCCCTGCGGCCAGGTTTTCCGGGGCGTTGAAACGGTAGCCGCGCTGGAAGCGGATCTCGCTGCCGGTGCTGAAACCGCCCGCATAGGTCCAGGTATAGGTGGGCTGGACTTGGGTGCGGATAAAAGGCAACTCGGTGAGGCCGGGCTCGAGGTTCACCTCCCCCGGCAAGCGATAACGGAAGGTGCCGCCCGCCTCCCCGGCGAACTCCGTGCCGAACCCCTCGTCGGCGGCCATCGAACGGGCCTCGGGTGCTGGGGCCGGAACCGCCTTGGGCACGGCGATGCCGCCCTCCAAGAGGGGAACCGCCCCCGCCACCAATTCCACCTGGCGGAAGCGCTGCGGCGTCCCGAGCGAGTTTTGCAGGCTGGCCCAGCCGGTGAGGGCGTTGCTTTCGAGGGTGTAGCGTAGACCCCAAGAAAGCCCCCGGCTCAGATAGCCCAGGGTGGCTGGCCCCTGGCCCTGGTAGCGAAAGATCACGTCGAGGCGGGGGTTTTGGAAGCCCGAGGGGTCGGGGTAGGCCACCAAACCCGGCAGGGCGGTGAGGTAGCGGTCCTCGAACTGGAAGAGGGGTTTATCCGGGTCCACCACCACCGCTTCGCGCCACTTTCCCTCCCAGTAAAACGAGATGGTCTTACCTTTGTAGGCCGCTAACGGGTTGGGGGCATCCCGCGAGATGATCCGGCGGGATTGTTCGGTCACGCCGATCAGCTTGAGGGTTCCGGGGACCAGGGTCTCAAAGAGGGTCTCTCCCGGCTGCCAGGTCCACTCCCCTGCGGGCAGCGTCACCGGGGTCTTGACCTCGGCAAAGCCCCGGTAAAAGGTGGCTTCCTGGGCTTGAACGGCTCCAACCAAAGTCGCAATTCCCAAAGTTAGAAGGGTTTTGTTCATGAGAGCAGTAAATCACCCTGCGGATAGGGCCGCGTGAGAACGGCTTCACTAAAAACGATTTTGGGTTTACTACTTGAGCTTCTCCCCCGCCCCCCACCCTGCCCAACCCCTCCGACACCCCAGGCAACGTCAAGCCACCTTCAGGCAGCGGCCTCAACCCACCCGCCCCGCCGCCGATTGGGGGTACGCCGGCACCGATCCAGCGTGTGCAGCCACCGCTAGGGTGGAAGGGTGGGGGTCAGGTGAATCCACAGGATATCCAGACCTTGGATTGGTGGAGCAATCTGGTCAACGCGATTGTAGATGCTATCAAGACCTCCCAAACCCTATAAGAGGAATAAGAGGAAGCCCGGCGACTAAAACAGCAACGGAATGCCGCATTGGGCGAGAGTGATCTGGATCGGATCGCAACGGGGTTGTCCAGGGAGAACCGCTATACCGCTATACGGTGGACAACCTGTTCAAAGGGGATCGTGACCTGACCCAACTCCAGAGGGCATTGGTAAGCTTTGCCGCCGGTAGCCTGCCCAACCCGAACCAACCTTACCCAGACCGCGAACTCTTTGAAACCAAACTCCCCCTGACGGCTCGAGCGTAAGCGCATAATGTCCCGGTATGGATTCGGTGCGGCTCCGGCCAAGGGTCTTGCTCGCCGACCTCGCCCAAACGTTGCGGCTGGTGTGGGAGGCGAGCCCCTTCCACAGCGTATTGATCGGGCTGTTGGTGCTCCTCCAGGCGTTCATCCCGGCGGCCAGCCTGTGGGTGACCAAACTCCTGATTGACGACGTGGCCCTGGCGGTTCAGGGGCAATTGGTGGGTGGATTCTCGACCTTGGTGGGCCTGCTGGCCTTGCAGGTGGGGATCGGGCTCGCAGGAACCTTGCTCTCCACGCTCCAACAAGCTTCCCGCGACCTGCTGGGCGACACCTTGCAAAACCGCATCCACCGGCGCATCCTCGAGAAAGCGGCGGGGCTCGAGCTTTCCCACTTCGAGAACCCCAAGACCTACGACTCGATGCTGAACGCGACCTACGAGGTCGGCACGAGGCCGCTAGGGGTCTTTACCCAGCTTCTGTCGCTGGTCCAGGCGGTCATCACCCTGCTCTCGATCGGGGCTTTGCTCGCGCGGCTGGGCTGGGCGGTGATGCCCTTGGTCTTGCTGGCTACGGTTCCGGGGGTGATCGTCTCGAGCCGCTACGGTTTCGAGAACTACCGGATGATCCGCCGCCGTGCGCCCGACGCGAGAATGCAGAATTACCTCTCGCAAGTCCTCTTGCGTGAGGAGTACGTCAAGGAAGTGCGACTCTTCGGCTTCGAGCAGTACATCCTTTCCCGCTGGCAGGAGTTTTATAAGAAGTTTCGTGCCCAACTGGTGCCGATGATCCGGGGGCGGGGGATCTGGAGCATGGTGGCCTCGGTGGTGTCGGCGGGGCTCATCGCGTTGGCGACCTTGCAGGTGCTGGCCAGGGCCGCCCAGGGGCGCATCAGCGTGGGGGACTTCGCCCTCTTCGTGCAGGGCATTGCCCAGGTGCAGGGGCAGTTCTCCAATCTGCTCACCGGCTTCTCCGCCATCTACCAGAACCTGCTCTATATGCGCAACCTCTTCGAGTTTTTGGAGCTTCCGGCCCGTGACCTGAACATGGGCGAGAAGTGGAAAGGCCCCATCCACACCATCGAGTTCCAGGACGTGAGCTTCCGCTACCCGCTCACCGAAAAGGACGTGCTGAGGGGGGTCTCCTTAAAGGTGCACAAGGGGCAGGCTTTGGCCTTAGTGGGGGAGAACGGGGCCGGGAAAACCACCATCATCAAGCTGCTGACCCAGCTCTACGAGCCCAGCCGGGGGCGCATCCTGCTCAACGGGTTGGACGCCTCGAGGTTCAGCCCCCGCAGCGTACAGCGCGAGATGAGCATCATCTTTCAGGATTATGGCGAGTACGAACTCACGGTGCGGGAGAACCTGGCCCTGAGCGAGATCGAGGATCAGGAGAACCGGGCTGCGCTCGAGGCCGCCAGCCGGAAATCCGGGGCCGACGAGGTGGTGGCCGCCGTGCCGGAGGGCTACGACGCCCAGCTCGGGCGGATGTTCGCCGGGGGGCGGCAGCTTTCCGGCGGGCAGTGGCAGCGCTTGGCCTTAGGAAGGCTCTACTTCCGCGACGCCTCGGTGCTGGTCTTCGACGAGCCCACCGCCGCGCTCGACGCCCAAGCTGAGTTCGAGGTGATCGAAAACCTCCGCGCCCAGGCCAAAGACCGTATCACCGTGATCATCTCGCACCGCTTTTCCACGGTGCGGCTGGCGGACCGGATCGTGGTCTTGGAGGGCGGACAGGTCATCGAGACCGGCTCGCACGAGGAGCTATTGGCCCAGGGCGGAACCTATGCGACCTTGTTTAACTTGCAGGCTCGAGGGTATCAGGAGAAATCAACTGCTTGATCCGCCGGGGATGCATCTAAGCGTAGCCACCGGGTAGCGGTCAGATGCGAGGGAGATGATGCGCCCCTCAAATAACCCGAGGCGTCCCTAGGGCGCAACCACTCCACTTGAGGACCGTCCTGAACCTTTTGTCCCTCTTGTAGGGAGCGGGTTTGGCGCGAAGAGCCAGGGGTGAGGCAATGAGCAAACGAATGCCTTTCCTGACGGGATAGCACCTCGGCTTCCTCTGGACCGCACCCCCCTAGCCCTAGGGGTGAGGGAACCGTACAGCGTGGTAAGTGAGCCGCTGGTCTACGGGATCACCAGCTGGGTTCCGGGCAAGATCTTGTTGGGGTTTTCGACCTGGGGGTTGGCGTTCAGGAGGTCCCTGGGGCTCACCCCGTAGCGGCGGGCAATCCGCTCGAAGATGTCGTTCTCCTGCACCACGTAGGTCCGGGGGGTGGGCCGGGCGGCACCCGGCACGGTGACGGTGAGGGCGGCCAGCACCGGCCCGGAGGGGTCTCCCCGCTTCCTGAACTCGTAGCGGAAGGTGCCCACCCCGGGGTCAGAGGTCATGCCCCAGGCGCAGCGGTTATTGACCCGCACGTACCAGCGGGGGCGACCGTCGATGTAGAGGGTGTACTCGCTGCCTTCGGGGCCGCCGGTGCCGGTGAGCCTAAAGTTCCGCTGGACGGTGGCCCCATTCTGCGGGGTGGTGATGGCGAAGGGGCCGGTGCAGAGGACTCGAGGCTTGGGTATAGCGACCACCGGCTTACTCCTCAGCGGCGTCTCCACCGGCTGTTCCGCGACCCGCACACTCACCGACGGCCCTACCGGCTCGCCCACCCGGCGCACCTCGTAGCGGGCGGTTCCGGCTTTGGCAGCGACGGTGAACCGCCAGCGTCCCTCCGCGTTGATGGTGGTTTTGCCCAGGCTTTGCTCCCCCACGAAGACCTCCAGCTCGTCGCCTGGGGCTCCGCTGCCTTCCAAGTCCAGCTGGCCGGGCTTGACCTCGCTCCCGACCTGGGGGGAGGTGATCAGCAGCGGCGGCGCAGGGGGGGGAGGGGCTTTGACCTCGAGCCGTAACGCTTCCGAAGCCACACCCGGGCTTCCGTCCGGCTTCAACGTCTGGACTACGATGCTCTCTTGGCCGGGCTCGCTCAGGGTGAGGGGGAAGCTCCAACTTCCCGTCGCCGAAACCTCGGCGGTGCCCACCGGCTGCCCGCCCACCAAGACCCGAACCTTGCCGTTCGGATCGCTCAGGCCGGTCAGGACGAAGGGAACCCCGGCCAATGCCTCGCTCCGGCTGCCCACGATGCTCGGGGGAAGGGGCTGGTCGTTGTGGCGGAGGAACCACAGCCCGCCGATGCCCAGAGTAAGCAGCAGCGCCACCGTGAACTTGAAGAGGTCATAGGCCCGCACCTCGGCGGGGCTGCGGCCTCGGGTCACGCTTCCTCCCCGGCGCGAAGACGCTGGGCCCTCAGGCGTTCGATCTCGGCCTGGGCCTGTTCGAGCCGATGGGGAAATTCGCGCAGGCTGAGCAGTTCGCGCTCGGCCAACGCCAAGCGCCCGCGCAGGGTGGCGATCTCGTTCTCGGCGGCGGTGAGGCGGCTCGGCTCGATCAGGGTGGTTAGCCGGGCGGCCAGTTCGGCCCGGGCTTTCTCGGCGGCCTCGAGCCGACTTTGCAGGTTGGGCAGATCGCGCAACCTGAGCCGCATGGCGTCGAGCTCGGCTTGCAGACGGCCCAACTCGGCCTCGAGCAAGGTCACTTGGTTATTCGTCCGCTCGTCGCCCCGCCGCCAGTAGGCGCGGTCAATGAGCCATTCCACCAGCCAACCCAGCAAAAACCCCAGCACCAATCCGATGACCAGGTTGAGATCGAAGACCACCCTCACCTCCTCCCGGCTGTCGCCGCGAAAATACGCCGCGAATGCCGTGCCAAATACGTGCTCAACCTCACTCTAAACCATTGTCGCCCAGGTATGCTTCTGCTTCGATCTCCACGAGCATCCGGAAGTCAATGAGGCGAGAGACCTCGACCATCGCCGTCGCAGGCTTCACTCTGCCGAAGAACTCCCCGTGGGCACGCCCGACCTTTTCCCAGTCTTCGATATTGGTCACGAAGATCCGGGTGCGGACCACGTGCTCGAGCCCTGTCCCCAGGGCCCCAAGGGCTTTTTCGATGTTGCGCAAGGTTTGCACTGAGTGTAGGGGTCGTCCATTCCCACGATCTCGCCGTTTTCCCCGGTTGCGGTGGTCCCCGAGACGTGGATGAGGTTGCCCACCCGGACTGCCCCCCGAGTACCCCACGGTGGATTCCCAGGGCACGCCCGAGAGATAACGCTGTCGTTCCATGCTTTATCTTATCCAGGCTGGGGCGGCTGCCGTAACTTCTGCGCCGGAGCGGGGTCGGAGAGTCCTGCGGGGAAGTAGGAAACACCCGGATTGTCTCCGGGCGCTTGGCGTAGTGCGTTTGGCCTCGAGCCTCAATCGAAGATATCGAACAGCTTGCTCAGCTTGCTTTTCTTCTTCCGCTTGTAGTCGTCATCGTCGTAGCCGTGGTCGGTGTCGTAGGGGTTGCGCGGCTTGGCGTAGGGCGGTTGGGAAGGCTGGCCCTGGGGTCGGTAGCCTGCCAGCTCATCTTCGTACTCGCGCTCCGCGGTGCGCAGTTGGCCCAAAAGCTTCTCCAGCTCACCCCGGTCCAGCCAGACCCCGCGGCAGGTAGGGCAGATGTCCAGCTCGACCCCGCCGCGCTGGACCACTTGCATGGGTGTGTTGTCATTCGGACAAGTCAAAAGGGGCATGCGGTGTACCTCCCATCCCAGGATGCCCGAATCCAACCCGACCGATATGGAGATATCCGCTAGTCATGCGGGCCCGGATGGCCTATAGTGGTGAATAAAGTTTTCCTGTCCAGGACTCAGAAATCTCACCTGTGCCACTTTGCGGCGTATAACGCCCGCCATACGCCGAACGCGAAAGGCTATATGGCCTCGAGCGCCTTCATTAAGTCGGCCTTCAAGTCCTCGCGTGATTCGATACCCACCGACATCCGCAGGAATCCGTCGTGCAGGCCCAGGGTTTCGCGCTCCTGGGGCGAGAGGAAGCGGTGCGAACTGGTGGCGGGGTGGGAGAGGGTGGTGTTGGCCCCGCCCAAAGAGAGGGCCAGCTTGATGTATCGGAGATGGTGCAGCAGGGCATTCACCGCGGTACGCGAGGGCTCGAGTTCGAAGGAGAGCATCGCCGCGAAGCCGTTGCGGAGTACCTTGTGGGCGGTTTCGTGATCGGCGTGCGAGGGGAGGCCGGGGTAGTGCACCCGGCGCACCTTGGGGTGGCGCTCAAGAAATTCCGCCAGCTCGAGCGCGTTGGCCGAGGCCCGCTCCATTCGCAGCTCGAGGGTCTCGGCCCCCCGCACCGCCAGCCAGCACTCCTGCGGGTTGGAGACGAAGCCCATCCGCACCGCCACCGCGCGGATTTTTTCGATCAGGTCTTTTTTCCCCGCGACCGCCCCCAGCATCACGTCGGAGTGCCCGTTGATGAACTTGGTCAGGCTCTCCATCACCAGGTCTACGCCGTGCTCGAGCGGGCGGCAGTGGTAGGGCGAGGCGAAGGTGTTGTCCACCACCACCATGGCACCCGCCTGGTGGGCCAGAGCGGAAAGTTTGGGCAGGTCGGGGACGCGCAGCCGAGGGTTGGAGGAGGTCTCGAGCATCAGCAGCTTGGCCCCCTGTAGTTCACGTTCCATCCTGGCCACGTCGCCGAGGTCCACCGTCGCGGTTCGCACCCCGAAGCGCCCCAGATCGCGCAGCACGTTCAGGGTCGAGCCGTAGAGGTCTTGCGAGGCCACCACTTTATCGCCGGAGCCCAAAAGCCCCAGGAAGGTCGCGCTCAGGGCACTCATCCCGCTGGCGCAGGCGATGGCGGATTCAGCCCGGTGCAAGGCGGCGAAGAGGGCCTCGAGCGCGCGGTGGTTGGGTGTGCCGTTGCGCCCGTAGATGGCCCCCGCCTGGCGCCCCTCGTATACGGCGTCCACTTCGTCCAGGTCACGGAACGTCCAGGAGGCCGACTGGTAGATGGGCTGGGAGACCGGCTCGTTTTGGGGTTTTTCGGCCTTCGCGCCGTGGACGGCGAGGGTGGCGAGGTCATCCATGCAAGGATTCTCGAACGTCATGAGCCGAACGTCAAACCATGAGCGTGAAATGCCAGACGCCAGACGCAAATCGAATACCTTGATGTCCCGACTCCTACACCTACTCGATAGAGGTGGACGTGAAGGGTAGGGACGCAAGGCGTTCCTAGCGATAAGGTGCTACTCGAGCGACAGTAACCACGGGTGTTCCGGCATCCAGACCTCGAGCGTCCTCCGCATCCAGGCTCTTTGCTCCTCGCTCAGAAGGGGAAGCATCCGCTCGAAATCGGCCTGATCTTTGGGTCGCGGGTCTTTGCCCGAGGTGCGGGACTTGAACAGCAGGGTGATCGCCGGGTTCATGACGCGAATCCCCCGCACCTCGAGGATCACCTCTTCCATCGGCGGCGTGACCTCGGGTTTGCGCCGATACCACCAGTTTTGCTCATCGTGCTCGGAAAACATCACGTCGAGCAGGTCGAAGGGCATATCGGCGCGGCGGGCGTGAACCTGGGTGATTTCGGGATAGGAGAACTACTCGTTCTCGTCCCAGGGGCGGTACTGACCCTGGCCGTAGACCACTCGCAGGTTGAATCTCCGCTCCCTGAGGTGAAGCAGGGTTTCGCGCTGATCCTTGCGCCAAACTGTGAGGTCGAGGTCGTGGTGGTAGCGGCTCGGCTCCCCCGTCCACAGGTCGAGCCCCCAGCCGCTCGCCACCCACCAGGGAACCTCGAGCCCTTCCAACTCTCGCGCCAGCCACTCCACCGGCCCGAACCCGGTCTGCCGAACGTGCCCGGTGTAGGCTTCCTGTAAAAGCTCGTGGACGAGCGAGGCTTTCCCATAGGTGTAGGCTATGCGGTCATCCCGATGCTTTTCTGCCAGGGCATATTTCAGGGCCTGGTAGCGCGCTCGAGCCGCCGGGTTCGCCCGCAGATAATCTCGGAACACCAAGAAATCGGCGATCGGGTCGGCCCCGGCCTGGAACACGTGGAAGTGAACCTGGTGCGGGCCGCGCCGGAAATATTGCCGTCCGGGGATGTTGTTCTCGCCCTTGTACTCGTAGCCCAGCCCCTCGAGCGCCCGGATGTACCGCTCCTCGAGCGGAAACGGGTGTACCCCGGCGGTGATGTCAATGCAGGGTTTTGCAGCGAGCCCCGGTACGCTGGTGCTGCCGACGTGCTCGACGAGATAGGCCGCCCCGCCGGTTTCCCAGGCCCAGCCGCCCAGGGCTTCGAGGAGTCGGGTTTTCTCGGCCTCGAACCGCGCGGGCCAGCTCGGGTCGTACTCGAGCAACTCGATGGGCTCGGTCATAAGGTTTTAGAGGATACCCGATAACGCCTCGAGCCGCTCCTCGAGTTCCTCCCGGTTCTCCGCCCGCAACGTCACGTGCCCCAGCTTGCGCCCCAGCCGGGGCTCCTTGCCGTAGAGGTGGAGGTGCGCCCCCGGCACGGCCAGCACGTCTTTGGGCTCGGGGAGCTTACCG
>DASTSL010000056.1:0-5204 GCA_035760705.1 Meiothermus sp.
GGCCCGCTCGAGCATCAAGGCTTTCCCGTCCGCCAGCCGCAGCCGGGTGATCACCGCCACGACGCTTTTGGGCGGGGGCCTGAGGGCTTTGGCCGCGGCGGGCGAGGCCGGCTCGAGGACCGCCGAGAGCACCCGGGTGGAGGGCTCCAGTCCGGCCTGACGCATGTTCTCGGAGAAACCGGTGATGCGGGCCAAGGGCTGCTCGACCTTGGCCGGAGTGGGAAAGGTTCCCCGCCCCTGCTGCCGCACCAGCCAGCCTTCCAGCTCGAGTTCGTGGAGGGCCTGGCGCACCGTAGCCCGCGAGATGGAGAGCCCCTGGGAGAGCTCGCGCTCGCTGGGGATGGGCTTCCCCTCCGGCCAAAGGCCCCCTTGCAGGCCCTGCAAGAGGGCTTCCTTGAGCTGGAGGTAGAGCGGCAGCGGGGCCTGCGGGTCGAGGTGCTGGAGCGCGTCTGGGAGCTTCATAAGGCTTCTTTCCCGAGCTGGTGGAACGGGTGGACTAGACATCCGGTGGTCCGTACCTTTATATTACACACTAGATCGGTTCACCAAGTAAGTGTGAAGACGCGGGGTTCCATTCAGCGTCTCGAGCGGCATCCAGCACGAGCACCGGGTCTGCAGTCCGGGGTTGACCCCAGAGGGTGGAAGGTAGAGTCGAGTCCCTCACGGTTTCGATCTCGGCAAGGTTGACGAACATGGCAAATGCTTCCATTGGTTTGGATCTAGGAGGAACCACCTATAGCGTGGGCTGGCTCGACGAGACGGGCCAGTTGCGCGACCTGGTGAGCCTCGAGACCCACTCCTATCGTCCCCCCGCCGAGATCGTGGCCGATCTGGCCCACGCCACCCAGGCCACCGCCGAGAAAGCCCGGCTGGCCGGATACCGCGTCACCGCCGCCGGGATCGGGGTTCCGGCGGTGATAGACCCCTGGGCCGGGAAGGTGCTGCTGCCGCCCAACTTCGCCCAGGGCTGGCACGGCTTGGCGCTGGCGGCGCAGTTGCAGGCCCTCACCGGCCTGCCCACCTGGCTCATCAACGACGCCCGCTCGTTCACCTTTGCCGAGTCACGGCTGGGAGCGGGGAAAGGCTACGCCCACCTGCTGGGTATCACCGTGGGGACCGGGGTGGGCGGGGGGCTGATCCTAAACAGCCAGCTTTATCTGGGGCGCTGGGGTACGGCAGGCGAGTTCGGGCACCAGGTCTACGACCCCCATGGGCTGGTCTGCGGCTGCGGCGGGGTGGGCTGTATCGAAGCCTACGCCTCCGGCCCGGCCATCGTAGCGGCAGCGGTGCGCCCCTTGCGCCAGGGCCGGGTGCCCATTTTGCGCGAGATCATCGGGAACTCGCTGGATCGCCTCAGCCCCAAGGCGGTAGCGGAGGCTGCCCTGGCGGGCGAGGAGGAGTGCCGCGAGATCTATCGCCAGGTGGGCCGGGTGCTGGGCCTGGGAATCAGCAACGTGCTGAGCGTGCTGGGCCTGGAAGCGGTGGTGATCGGCGGCGGGGTGGCGGAGGCCGGGGACATTTTGCTCGAGCCAATCTGGGAGACTATCCGGCGGCACCAGTTTATGCTCACCGAGCACCTACACGAGCTGAAGATCCTCCGGGCGGAGTTGGACGAGCCGGGGGTGATGGGGGCGGCGGTATGGGCTGCCGAGCAGTGGGCTAGCGAGCAGCAAAGGCGCGAACCCTGATAGGGTTGAGGTGTATGGAAAAGATCAACGTGACGATTTGGAACGAGTATCTCCACGAGACCCGCAACCCCAAGGTGCAGGCCGTCTACCCCGAGGGCATCCACCGGGCAATCGCGAAGGGGCTCGAGCCCCTGGGCGACTTCGCGATCCGCACCGCCACCCTGGAGGAGCCCGAGCACGGACTCAGCGAAGCGGTGCTCGAGGGGACCGACGTGCTGTTGTGGTGGGGCCACATGGCCCACGACCGGGTGGAGGACGCCATTGTCGAGCGGGTACAGTTGCAGGTGCTCTCCGGGATGGGGCTGATCGTGCTGCACTCGGGGCACTACGCCAAGATCTTCAAGCGGCTGATGGGCACCTTTTGCAGCCTCAAGTGGCGCGAGGCCGGGGAGCGCGAGCGGCTATGGAACCTGCGCCCCGACCACCCCATCCTGCAGGGCATCCCCCAGTACATCGAACTCGAGGAAGAGGAGATGTATGGTGAGCGCTTCGACATCCCCGAGCCCGACGAACTCCTGATGATCTCCTGGTTCCAGGGCGGGGAGGTGTTTAGGAGCGCTTGCACCTGGCAACGCGGGCACGGGCGGGTCTTCTACTTCCGCCCCGGCCACGAGACCTACCCCACCTACCACGACCCCAACGTGCTGCGCATCCTGGCCAACGCCTGCGGTTGGGCCCGGCGGCGGGTGAAGCTCGACGTGACCCAGGCTCCCCGCAGCGAACCGCTGGAACCACTGCCCCAGGAGGCGAACTTTCGCCCAGCGAAGCGAGGGGTGGCGCGATGAGCACCGCCGACGCCATCCGGGTGGGGATCATCGGGGCGGGCGGGATCTCCGGCTCGCACTACAAGGGCTATGTCGCGGGCGGGGCGCAGGTGGTGGCGGTGGCCGACGTGAACCTGGCCGCCCTGGAGGCCCGCCAGGGCGAGTGGGGGGTCAAGCAGGCCTTCACCGATTACCAGCGGCTCTTGGAGCTTCCCGAGATCGAGGCGGTCTCGATCTGCACCCCCAACGCCTTCCACCACCCCGCCACGCTGGCCGCAGCCAAGGCGGGCAAGCACATCCTCTGCGAGAAGCCCATCTCGCTCTCCTTGGCCGAGGCCCACCAGATGGTCGAGGCCTGCCGCAAAGCCGGGGTGATCTTGCAGATCAACCACCACCTGCGCTCGAACGGGGCGGCCTACAAGGCCAAGCAGATCCTCGAGTCGGGCGAGCTGGGCCGGGTCACCTTTATCCGGCTGCGCCAGGCCCACGACTGGGCCGGGGCCAGCGGGGTGCGCGACTCCTTCGGCAAAAAAGCCCTCTCGGGGGGCGGGACGCTGCTCGACAACGGCTGCCACATGTTCGACCTGGCCCGCTATTTCGGCGGAGGGGTGGAGGAAATCTTCGCCCGCACCGCCACCCTCAAGTTCGACATCGAGGTCGAGGACACCGCCCACGCCTCGCTCAGGTTCGAGAGCGGGGCCTTGGGTGAGGTCGAGACCGCCTGGACCGCCACCGGCTGGGAAGAGGGCTTCTGGATCTACGGGACCAAGGGGGCGCTCGAGTACACCAACCGCCATGGCCGACCGGTGCTGCGGCACAGCTACCGCACCTCGCCCGGCACCACCTGGGCCGAGCCCGACCACGCCGACTACACCTTCGCCGGGGAGCCCAACCACACCCGCCACGTGGGGAACTTCCTGGCCGCCATCCGGGGTGAGCGCACGGTGATCTGCACCGGTCAGGACGGCTTGGAGGCGGTGCGGCTGGTGCTGGCGGCCTACGAGAGCGCCCGCACGGGCCAACCGGTACGGCTCGAGGACTTTCGCCCCGAAGAAACTCCCCAGGAGGAAGCCGCATGAAGACCTGGAAGGTGGCCGGGATCAACTTCGACCACATGCACATGGGTGATCTGCTGCGGCTGGTGCACGCCCACCCCCACGCCGAGATCGTGGGCATCGCGGACGAAAATCCGGCCCGGATGGAGCGCGCCATCGAGAACTTCGCGATTCCTGGGGAGCGGGTCTATAGCGACTTCAGGCAGTGTCTGGAAGAGACCCAGCCCGACGTGGTGATCCTCTGCCCCAACACTGCCCGGCACGCCGAGTACGTGGAGGCGGTAGCGCCTTACGGCGTCCACGTGTTGGTGGAGAAGCCCTTCGCGGCCTCGCTCGAGGGCGCCGACCGGATGATCGGGGCGATGGAGAAAAGCGGGCGGCGCATGGTCATCAACTGGCCCCTGGCCTGGTATCCCTCGCACCGCACGGCCAAGCGATTGGTGGACGAAGGGCTGATCGGAGAGGTGCTCGAGGTCCACTTCTACGATGGCAACCGGGGGCCGCTGTACCACCGGGCCGACAAGGTCGAGGTCACCGAGGAGGAGGTCCGGCGCGAAAAACCCCACTCCTGGTGGTACAAGAAAGCCGCCGGGGGCGGCTCCTTGCTGGACTACCTGGGCTACGGGGTGACCATCGGAACCTGGTATCACGGCGGGAAGGCTCCGCTGGAAGTGACCACCACGGTCTGGGGGGCTGAGGGGCTCGAGGTGGACGAGCACTCGATCACGGTCTGCCGCTACGCGTATGGCCTCTCCAAGTACGAGACCCGCTGGGGCACCTTCACCGACCCCTGGGTCTTGCAGCCCCAACCCAAGTGCGGCTTCGTGCTGGTGGGGACCGAGGGGACCATCTCGAGCTACGACTACGAGCCGGTGGTGCGCCTTCAGACCCGTTCCCGGCGCGAGACCCACGAGATTCCCGCCGATACCCTCTCGGCCCCCCACAACAACGCCATCCACCACTTCCTGCACTGCCTCGAGACCGGCGAACCGGTGCTCGGCCCGCTCGACCCCAAGCTGGCTCGAATCGGCCAGCAGATCGTGGACAGCGCGGTGTTGTCGGCGAGCGAGAAGCGCACCGTGAGGTTATTGCCATGAAAGGAGGGGCCATGAGCGATCAGCTTTGAGCCGTTAGCCTTCTTTGGCTAAGCGCTCACGGCTAACCGCTCACCACCGCCTATGTCCGAACCCAGCGCCTCCGATTACGCCCTCGAGACCGAGACCGTCTCCACGGTCGCGGCTCTCGATCTTCCCTACCGCCCGCCCAGGCCGAAACGCTATCGACCCAAGATCGGGCTGATCGGCTGCGGCGGGATCAGCCCCTTCCACCTCAAGGCCTACCGGGAGATGGGGCTCGAGGTAGGGGCGCTCTGCGACAAAAACCTCGAGAAAGCCCGATCCCGGCGCGACGAATTCTTTCCCGAGGCCTCGATCGGTGATGATCCCTACCAGCTCATCGGGCGGGAGGACTTAGAAGTTTTAGATCTGACCCCCCATCCCGAGGACCGCCTTCCGCTGATTTGTGCGGCGCTCGAGGCGGGCAAACACGTCCTCTCACAAAAACCCTTGGTGCTCGACCTCGACGAAGGGGAACGCCTCTGCGACCTGGCCCAGCAAAAAGGCGTCCGGCTGGCGGTGAACCAGAACGGGCGCTGGGCTCCGCACTTCTCCTATATCCGCGAGGCGGTGCGGACGGGG
>DASTSL010000057.1:0-23978 GCA_035760705.1 Meiothermus sp.
GGCGGTGGGTCTACTGGTGCTGTTGGGCCTGTGGCCCAAATACGTCTGGGCTTGGGCCGGGATGTGGCTGATTCTCGCCACGCTGGTACGCTTCTCGGAGGTGCTCTTCCCCTGGGCTTGAGGGCCGGGATCCCTGGTTCAGGCGAGTTCGTCTCTCAGGGTCCGGCTTTGGTGTTGAGGCCGTCGTTCTATCACGCTATACTGGCTCGGCGTGGGCCTGTAGCTCAGTGGATAGAGCAGCGGCCTTCTAAGCCGTAGGTCGGGCGTTCGAATCGCTCCAGGCCCGCCATCCGGACAGCCAAGCCCCGGGGCTTGGCTGAATTCGTTAGCCGGCTCGCTGTCTCCCCTCTCCCCCGTCACACCAACGCGGAATGTGCGACTCAAAAGAAGAATCCGGGGGCCTAGACCTCCGGATTCTTCCGTCTGGAACTTGGAGCGGGAGACGAGACTCGAACTCGCGACCCTTAGCTTGGAAGGCTAATGCTCTACCAACTGAGCTACTCCCGCGTGTGGCAGGGAAGCTGCCGCTGATCGCTAATTGCTCATAGCCTAAGTATCACCGGGATCGGGGATGGCCATCAGCTATTCACGATCAGCACGCCGTTAGGCGCTTGGTCGGGGAGAGAGGATTCGAACCTCCGACCCTCTGCTCCCAAAGCAGATGCGCTACCAGGCTGCGCTACTCCCCGTTCGAGAGCCGCCCGGCATCCTACATCTGGGCGAGCCCACGGAGTTTGAGTATAGAACGGACTCGAGGCTTTGTCCAGGCGTGGCGGGCGATCCCATCCCCCGACAGAACTCGAGCCCGGGCAGCGTCGAGAGAGTCCTTGGGGCAACGGGCCTTGACAACCCCCCCGCTTAGCGCTACCCTAACCGTTGCTGTCTGTGCTCCGGCGCAGACCTAAAGACGGCCCCTTAGCTCAATCGGTAGAGCTCCCGACTCTTAATCGGTAGGTTGTAGGTTCGAGTCCTACAGGGGCCACCAGAAAATGGCGGGTCGCGAACGTGAAGCCGAGGATATATCGTCCTTGGCTTCCCGCTTTTAAAGTATCCGCTATCCACCGTCTAAGGGTAGCTGGACGATTACCGTAGTCCCCTGGCTCACTTGGCTTTCGAGCCAGATTTCCCCACCGTGCTGCTCGACGATCCACTGGGCGATGGAAAGCCCTAGCCCGGTGCCACCGGGGTCACGGCGGCGCGACTGGTCCGCCCGGTAAAAGCGCTCGAACACCCGCGGCAAGTCCTCGGGGGCAATGCCGATCCCGGTATCCGAAACCCTCAGCTCGGCGTGGCGCTCGGTTTGCTTGAGCTCGAGCCGAACCTTCCCGCCCTGAGGGGTGTACTTGATGGCGTTATCCAGCAGGATCAGCGCCAGTTGCTTGAGCTTATCGGGGTCGCCGCTGAGCGGTAGGGCTTCCGGCAGTTTTACCTCGAGCCGGTGGGTCTGCGAGAGGTGGCGGGCCTCCAAGCTGGCCTCGCGGAGGATCGCCGCCAGGTCGAGGGGCTCGCGCCGGATCTTCGCCCCGGCATCGCCGCGGGCCAGGGCCAGCATATCGTTCACCAGCCGGGCCAGCCGCTGAGCCTCGCGTACCGCCTCGTCCACGGCCTCTTCCTGGTGGACACGCTTCATCCGGCGGAAGCGCTGGAGGATCTCGAGGTTGCCCTGGATGCTGGTAAGCGGTGCCCTTAGCTCGTGCGCGGCGTCGGCGACGAAGCGTTTTTGCGCCTCGGAGAGTTTGCGGTAGCGCTCCTCCGATTCGCGCAGCGCGGCTTCGGCCCGGTGCCGCTCGATAAAGATGGCCAGCACGTTAGCGACCGAGCGCAAAAAGTTCACATCATCGGGGGTGAAGACCCGGCGGGAGGTAGTGTGTACCCCCAGGACCCCAAAGGGCTGGGGCGTCCCCCGGATGACCGTGCTCATCCCGCTCACCACCCGGTGGTCGCGCAGCAGGGGCGGCCCGCTAAAGCGGCTTTCGCAGGCCAAGTCCTCGACGATCACCGGCTGGTCCAGGTGCAGGGTGTACCCGGCCTGCGAATCCAGGCCCGCTCCCACCGTGGCCTTCCCCACCAACCCTTCCTGCCAGCCGACCCCGGCCCGCAAGAGCAGGGCCTGGCCGTCCGGGAGCAGCTCGAGGATCTTGGTGTACTCCACCTCGAGGGTTTCTTGTAGCATCCGTACCGCTTTCTCGAAGACCTCGCTGGGCTCCGAAGCCTCCAGGGCGTAGCGGCTGAGTTCGGCGACCACCGCCTGTTGGCGTACCCGCACTTGTAGGCTGGCCTCGGTCTGCTTGGCCTCGGTGATGTCGTAGTTGACCCCTAGCATCCGCACCGCCCGGCCCTGTGGGTCGCGGTAGACCCGGCCCCTGGCGGCCAGCCAGCGCACTGTGCCGTCCGGCCAGACGATGCGAAACTGGTCTTCGTACTCGGTGCCGGAACGCTGGACCTGCTGGAGCTTGGCCAAGACCCGGGTCCGGTCCTCGGGGTGTACCCGGGAGCTGAACTGGCCGTCGAAGCCGCCCGGCTCGAGTCCGAAAAGCCGCTCCTCCTCGGCGGACCAGTAGGTGCGGTGTTCGAGCAGATCCGAGTCCCAAAGCCCCAACCCCCCGGCCTGGATGGTCAGGGCCAGCCGTTCTTGGCTCTCCCGCAGCTTCTGCTCGCTCTCCTGCACCGAGCGGTAGAGCCGGGCATTGTAGATCGCCACCGCGACCCGCCGCCCCAGTTCTTCCGCCATTGGCACGTCGGCGGGGCTAAAGCGCCGGGCGGACTCGGTCATCCCCAGGCTGATCGCGCCCAAGACCCAGCCATGGGCCTGCAAGGGGACCACCAGCACCGAGCGATAACCCACCGAGCGCAACAGGTTCAGCTCCTCTTCGTTCTTGGCCACCTGGGCCAGCAGCGAATCCGGGATGTCGGGGTAAAGCTCGGTCTGACCGGTTCGGATCACCTGCGGCGTCCCCAGCGGGGCCTGGGGGTCTACCGGGTATTGCCGCCGCAACTCCTCGGCCCAGCGCACCTGGGCAGGGTCGGTGTGGGCGAAGATCGCCGCCCGAATCGAGCCGTCCTCTTCCAGCAGGTCGATCACGCACCAGTCCGCCACCCGGGGAACCAGCGAGTGGGCCGCGTTGTGCAGGGTGGTCTCGAGATCCAAGGAGGCCGCCAGGGTACTGCTGACCTCGCCCAGCACCCGCAGGTGCTCCTCCACCCGTTTGCGCTCGGTGATGTCGGTGTCGGCGCCGATCCACTCCCGGACATGACCCTCGTTGTCCAAGACCGGCACCGCCCGCGAGTGGACGTAGCGGTACTGGCCATCTTGGCCGCGCAGGCGCACCTCCACGTCATAGGGCTCGCGGGTGGCGAGGGAATGCTCCCAGGCCGCGGCGGCCCGGGAGCGGTCTTCGGGGTGGATGGCCTCGAGCCAACCCCCACCCCGCGCTCCTTCGAGGGTGAGGCCGGTGAGCCGGAAGAAGGGCTCGTTGGCCCAGGTGAGTTCGCCTCCTGGGTCAGTCACCCACACCGCCGCGCCACCCACCTCCACCAGTTGCCGAAAGCGGGAGTCGCGCTCCAGCCGGGCCGCCTGGGCCCGCTCCAGGGCCAGCCCCACCGTGACCGCGGCCCGGCTCAGCAAATCGCGCTCCTCGGGGGTGAACCCCCCGATCTGGGCCACCCGAGAGACCGCGAGCGCCGCCACCACGCTCCCCTCGGCGTTCCGCACGGGTTCGATAGCCACGCTCAGCTCGAGCCCCAGGGCGAACGCGAGACCCTGGGGCTCGCGCGTGTAGTTGGTCGAAAAGAAAGGTACTCCCTCAGCCAGCACCCGGCGCAGCACCGGGAAGCGCTCAAGCGGGATGGAGCCCTCGAACAGCCGTTGGTTCTCCAGGCTGATCTGGCCCCAGTGGCTCCACAGACACACCTGTTGCGAACCCGAGGGCTCCTCCTCCAGCCGCAACACCAGCATGTTGTGAGCCTGTAAGGCCGGCCCCAAATGCTCGAGGGCGATCCGCGCCACCTCCTCGGGCTCGTGGTCCGGTTGGAGCGCGTCGCCGAGCGCGGCCAGCAGTTCGCCGCGGCTCCCCTCGTGTCGCCGCCGAGCCAGGGCTCGCCGCAAGGCCCGCTCGAGCGCGGGCCAGGAAGGGGCCTGCAGGTATTCCTCGGCCCCCGCCCGCAACACCTCGAGCGCGGCCTCTTCGGAGAGCTTCTCCTCCCCCCCCACCACCAGCGGGGTTTGCGGGCTCGCCCGGTACAGCCACCGGGTCCACTCCAGGGTGGCCCCTGCCGGAGGGAAGGCCAACAGGGCGTCGAAGAAGCCGATTTCCAGGGCCGAGAGGGCTGCCTCGAGCCCGCCGTACCGCTCCACCTGGAAGCCCGCGGCTTGCGGTTCCGGCCCAACCCCCACCGCCAGCACCCGCACGGGGATGGGTGCGGTCGGCTTCATCGGCTCTCCAGCGCCTTCCAGGCCATCTGACCGGCATCCCGAACCGATCGGATCTGCATCTCGAGCCATCGCCGGGGCCGCCCAGTCCCGGGTGTATGCGGCGGATTCTCCTTCTCAGCCCAGAATAAGAATGCAGATTTGGGGCTCGATGTTAGCAAGCTCACGACCTCGTGCGCCCTCTATGTTAATCGCTCGAGCCTCGAGGTGGATGAGCACCTGGGCGGCAGAAAAACCCTTGAAGACAGGATTTTTCCAACCAAGGCCGGGCGGCTGGCGGAAGTAGCTCGCAGCTTGGGTTATTTATGACTCCGCTATTTACAGATGGATGCTACCTTGCAGGTACGTCGGCTTGGGTCCGACCTCCATACCCTAGCGACGCAACCAAACCACTTATGATCGAGGCGTTCGGATTATTAGGCCTGTTGGGCTGGGGTGCGCTCAGCCTCTTCTTCAAGCTGCCCTACACATTTCAGGCCTTCAGCTTCCTGTTGCTCTTGCCCTGGGTATGGCAGGGCGGCATCCGGTCGTTGCGCTGGGTGCTGCCGCTCAGCCTGGCGTACTTCGTCGGGCTCGACCTGCTGCCGGACCGGCGGCTGGACTGGGTGGAACTCCTCTCGGCAGCCGTCCCCAGCCTGGGCACTTTGAGCTTGGTGGGTCTGCTGCGCCAGCGCGAACTGAGGGGGAAGAGCGCCCTCGAGCACAACCTAACCCGGATGCAGACCCTCGAGCAGGGCTCGCTGGACGTGAGCGCGGCCCCCGGCGTGGCCGAGCTGATCGAGACCGCCATGAGCGCGGTGGCCCGGCTCGAGCTGGCCCCGCACCTGGCCTTCGTCCGCTTCCGCGACGGCAGGCCGGTGGTGGTGAGCGCCCGGGGAGCCCTCGAGCGCTACCAGGGCCGCCGTCTGCCCCGCCAGAACCTCAGCACCCGGGCTACCCTGACCGACTCCTTCGAGGTGGGCTCTTACCTCGAGGGCATCCCCGAGAGCACCGGTTGGTCGAGCGCGGCGGTGCCGGTCTCGGCCCGCCAAGGGCAGACCCTGGGGGTGCTGCTGTTGGCCCGGGAGGGAAACCGCCCCTTCCAGCCCGACGAGAAAGCCATGGTCACCTCGCTGGCCCGCATCACCGGGGCCCAGCTCGGCCAGATGGAGACCTTGCAGCAAATTGAAGCCGCCTACGACGGCACCCTGCTGGCCTTAGGGCTGGCCCTGGAGTACCGCGACCACGAGACCCGGGGCCACACCCGGCGGGTGGTGACCTGGGCCGACAAACTGGCTCAAGCCCTCGAGCTCGACGAGGAGCAGCGGGCTTACCTACGCTGGGGAGCCTATTTGCACGACATCGGCAAGCTGGCCATCCCCGACTCGGTTTTGGGCAAACCGGGCCCGCTCGACCCCCACGAGTGGCAACTGATGCAGCGGCACGTGGAGATCGGCTACGAGATGCTCTGCCAGGTCACCTTCCTGCCCAGCGAAACCCTCGAGGTGGTGCGCTACCATCACGAGTCCTGGGACGGCTCGGGTTACCCCAACGGGCTGCGCGGCGAGGCGATCCCGCTGCTGGCCCGCATCTTCGCGGTGGTAGATATCTTCGACGCCCTCTCCTCGGTGCGCCCCTACAAGCTGTCCTGGCCGCTGGAAGCGGTGCTGGAGGAACTCAACCAGCTCAAGGGCAGCAAGCTCGACCCCCGGCTGGTCGAGGAGTTCATCCGGGCGGCCCCCTACAAGACCCCGGTCATCACCCTGCACGAGTACGTGCCACCCCGCTCACTGTTCCGAGGCAACAGGGATCTCTCCTGAGCGATTCGCCCCGGAGAGTGAAGTTCGATCACCCCGGTCGGTCCCGAACCGCTCCGCCCGGCGCTTAGACTGGGGCTATGCGCGAGTTGTTCCCGGCCCTGCCGGTGATCCCCTATCAGGCCCTCCTCCACCGGGACCTCCCGGCGGGCGAGCCCTGGGGCTGGCTGATGGCCCAGTGGCTGCTGGAAGCCGACACCCTGGCGCGAAAGATCCTCCAGAGCGGCCCCGAGCTGACCCCCGGGCTGGCCGAACTCACCCGGCAGGCTCTCTATACCCTCGACATCGAACGCAACCGGCTGCGGGCCCAGCACCCCATCGCCGACCTGGGCACTCGAGCCCCCTACCCCGCCGAACAAGCCGCCCTCGAGGCGCTGGAAAGCCTCCAGCCGGGCGCACTGGGGCGGCTTTACCAGACCCACGGCTATGCCCCCTTCGCCAGCCACACCGCCTTCTTCTACGACGCCCAGATGCAGCCGGTCACCCACCCCGACCCGGTCGGTTTCGAGGAGTTGGTGGGCTTCGAGCGGCAACTGGGGCTCTTGCGCCGCAACGTGGAGCGCTTCCTGCGCGGCGAACCAGCGCTCCCGACCCTCCTCTACGGGGCCCGGGGCAGCGGGAAGTCCACCTCGGTCAAGGCCCTGCGCACCCACTACGCCGCCGCAGGACTGCGGCTGGTGGAGGTGCTGGCCGAGGGGCTCGAGCACCTGCCAGAGTTGCTCGAGCAGCTTCGGGTGCTGCCGCAGAAGTTCGTGCTCTACCTCGACGACCTGGCCTTCACCGCCGAGGACCGCCGCTTTCACCGGCTCAAAGCGCTTTTGGAGGGAGCGGTTTACGCCAAACCGCAAAACGTGTTGGTGATCGCCACCTCCAACCGGCGCAACCTGGTGGCTGAGCAGTGGGCCGACCGCCCCGAACCCGGCTCCGAGCCCTCGGCCTGGGACGCCTTGCAGGACAAGCTGGCGCTGGCCGACCGCTTCGGCTTGGTGCTGACCTTTCCCCCCTTCGACAAAAAACTCTACCTCGAGGCGGTCGCACATCTGCTGGGGAGAGCGCTCGAGGAGGAAGACACTCAAGCCGCCCTCCGTTTCGCCCAGGAGGGCCGGGGCTTTTCCGGTCGTACCGCCCGCGCCTTTGTCAACTGGTACATCTGAGCGCTTGGGATCGGGCTATGGCATCACGCCCGCTGCGGGGCATCCGGCAGCAACCGCTGAGCCAGGTCCTTAGTCTGGCGCTTGCGCTCGAGCGCCGCCGCGATAAAACCATGAAACGGCGGGGAGACCCGCATGGGGCGGCTCGAGAGTTCGGGGTGGGCCTGTAGCCCGATAAAGAAGGGGTGGTCGGGGAGTTCGATGGCCTCCACCAGACCCTCGCCGCGTCCGTGCACCCCCGGCGTGACCGCCGAGACGGTGAGACCCCCTTCGATGAGCCGCTGCACGTAGGCCGGGTTGACCTCGTAGCGGTGGCGGTGGCGCTCGTAGGCCAGGTCCTTGCCGTAGAGTCGGTGCAGGATGGTCTCGGGGTGGATGCGCATGGGCCAGTTGCCCAGCCGCATGGTGCCGCCCATCCCTTCGACCTCGAGCTGCTCGGGCATCAGGTCGATGACGGGGTGGGGGGTGTAGGGGTCGAACTCGGTGGAGTTGGCCCCCTCGAGCCCCAGCACGTTACGGGCGAATTCGATCACCGCGATCTGAAGCCCTAAGCAGATGCCGAAATAGGGGATCTTGTGCTCGCGGGCGTAGCGGGCGCAGAGGATCTTCCCCTCGATCCCGCGAATGCCAAAGCCCGGCCCGACCAGCACCCCGTCCACACCCCGCAGGGCCTCGAGGGCTTCCTCGGGGGTGGTGATCTCTTCGGAGTTGACCCACTTCACCTGCACCCCGGTATCGTTGGCGATCCCGGCATGGCGGAAGCCCTCGAGGATCGAGAGGTAAGCGTCCGGCATCTTGACGTACTTGCCCACGAAGGCCACCGTCACCTCGTCGGCGGGGTGCTTGAGCTTCCTCACCGCGTTCTGCCAGAAGGTCAGGCTGGGCTGGATGGGCTCGAGCCCCAGCTTCCTCTCCACGATCCGCCCTAGGCCCTGCTCCTCCAAGACCAGCGGCATCTCGTACAAAAACTGCACGGTGGGGCTTGAGAAGACCTCGCCGGCGTGTACGTTGGTGAAGAGCGCCACCTTTTTTCGCACGTCGTCGGGCACCATCTTGTCCGAGCGCAGCACCAGCACGCCGGGCTGGATGCCCACCCCCCGCAACGTCGAGACCGAGTGCTGGGTGGGCTTGGTCTTGAACTCCTCGCTGGTCGGCAGGTACGGCACCAGCGTGAGGTGGATGTACATCACGTCGTGCTCTTCCTCGTCGAACTGGAACTGGCGGATGGCCTCGAGGAAGGGCAGGCTCTCGATGTCACCCACCGTGCCGCCCACCTCCACCACCGCAATGTCGGCCTCCTGCTCCTTGGCCACCCGCCGGATGCGCTCTTTGATCTCGTCGGTGATGTGGGGGATGACCTGAACGGTCTGGGAGAGGTACTCGCCCCGGCGCTCCTTCTGGATCACCGAGAGGTAGACCTGCCCGGTGGTCAGGTTGTTGCCCCGGCTGAGGTCGATGTCGAGGAAGCGCTCGTAATGCCCGATGTCCAGGTCGGTCTCGGCCCCGTCGCCGGTGACGAAGACCTCACCGTGCTCGTAAGGGCGCATGGTCCCGGCGTCCACGTTCACGTAGGGGTCAATCTTGATCGCGGTGACCCGGTACCCCCTGGCCCGCAGGATCGCCCCCAGCGAGGAAGTCAGGATGCCCTTGCCTAGACTGCTTACCACCCCACCCGTCACAAAGATGTACTTCATCCCGATCCCCCCGGCTCCCTAGCAAAAAACTAGCGAAAAGGCCACCGGCCTTTTGTGGTCAACCGCTCCCCAATTCAGGGGCGGCGCTTAGCTATCACGGGACTTTACCGTACCATGACCCACCCCCCGCTTGTCTAGGTGGAGGCTCACAAGTCGGCCCTCAAACTCTCTTAAGAGGAGCAATCCCGGCCTGCGCTACAAGCCTTCGCGTTCAGCGTTTCGTGCTCAGCATTCTTTGACTCGGTATAATTTGGTTCATGCCCTCGAGCCTGCCTATCCGAGAAATCGTACCCGGCATCGTGCAAATCCCCGTACCGATCCCCTACCCGATGCGGTACGTGAACTGCTATCTGGTCCGGGGGGACGGAGTAGCCCTGGTGGACACTGCCATGGACACCGCCGAGGGTCGCGCCGCGCTCGAGAGGGCGTTGGCCGAACTGGGGTTGGGCTTCGCGGACCTCGACCAGGTCATCCTGACCCACCACCACCCCGACCACTACGGCCTCTCCGGGGTGATGGAAGCCGCCGGAGCCGAGGTCTGGCTGCTCGACGTGGAGGAGCAGACCGGGCATCGCTTCTGGCTCGAGTACGAACCCTGGCTGCAAGCCTCGGTCGAGCAATTCCGGCGGCACGGAGCCCCGCTGGAGGGGCTCGAGGGGATGGCCAAAGGGATGTGGCTCACCCGTAGCCAGGTGCACCCACCCCGACACCCCAAGACCGTCACGGACGGCGAGACCCTGAACATCGCCGGTTCTCCTTTCCGGGTGATCTGGACCCCCGGCCACGCCGATGGGCACATGGCCTTGCTGCGCGACGACGGGGTGCTGCTGGCTGGGGACCACCTGCTCGAGCGCATCACCCCCAACATCGGGCTGTGGGCGTATTCCCGCCCGAACCCGCTGGGCGATTACCTGGAGTCGCTGGAGAAGGTGAAGCACCTGGGGGCCCGAATGGCGCTGGTCGGGCACTTCGGCCCGGTGATTCCCGACATCTCCAAGCGGGCGAAAGAACTCCGCGGCCACCACGACGAGCGGCTGGCCGAGTTGCTGGTGCTGCTCGAGGGCGGCCCTCAGACCGCCTGGGAAGTCTCCCTGAAGCTTTTCGCGGGTCAGCTCAGCTTCGTCCAGCGCCGCTTCGCCTGGGCCGAGACCCTGGCCCACCTCGAGTACTTGCGCTTTCAGGGCCGCATCCGGGCCGAGCCAGGGGAGGCGTATTTTCGCCGAGCGGAGCGAGGGGAGAATGACCAGCTGATCCGCTACTTTCTTTAGCCAAGGTCGGATAGCTCCTGGTCCGGGTCTAAACGTCGATTGACACTCCCACGCCCCGCCACGGCGTGGCGGGAAGCACGTGGGATTCTTGCTTCAACGGTTCGGCTCATGCCGACACCTCAGCAAGCTCACTGAGCTTGTCCAGCCCTGTATTGGGTTTGCGATACGCAAACCGTTTGATGTTGTTCGCTGCTAGTTCACCGCGGTCGTGGTGTCTGCCGCAGCCGGGGCAGTTCCACTCCCGATCGGAAGGGGATAGGGCATGGTAGTAACCGTACAGGCACAGCCGAGAGGAAGGCTCAAACCTGCCAATGGTTCGGATGTGTTTACCGTCTTGGGGAGCGCGTTCGCATTCATCCCACCGCTAAAGCGGGCGGACTTTCTGCGAACTTTTCTGTAAAAGCGAGATGCCCGGGCGAGGGCGTAGGCGAGAATTGCGCAAGCGAAAGGGCGGGGCAAATACTTCCAAAACCCTTCTCCTATCACCTCACCTTGGCGCAACTTAAAATCGAGCTGAAGGGGGTCATTATGGGCAAGGTGTACAAGAAGGTCGAATTGGTGGGGACCAGCAACGAAAATATCGAGGATGCCATCCAGACCGCGCTCACTCGAGCCCGCAAAACCCTGCGCAACCTCGATTGGTTCGAGGTCAAGGAGATCCGGGGCAGCCTGGCGGATGGCTACCTCAACACCTATCAGGTGGTGCTCGAGGTGGGGTTCCGGCTGGACGACGAGGATTAGCCACCCCTCGCTGCGCTCGGCGAAAAAACACCTCACCAAGCCAGCGCTAACCCGTCCGCCCGGGGCTCGGTCGCGGCCACCAGGGTCTCCCCTACTTTGAGCGCCATTTGCCCCCGCCCGAAGTACCCGGCGTGGGGGCTCACGCTGACCTGGTGGCCCCTAGCCAGCAGCCCTTGCACCACATGCTCAGGGACGCCATGCTCTACTTCTACCTGCTTTCCTTTCACCCATTGCCAACGAGGGGCATCCAGCGCGGCCTGCGGGTTGAGGCCATAGTCCACCAGGTTGACCACCATCTGCAAATGGCCCTGTGGCTGCATGTGCCCGCCCATCACCCCGAAGGGGCCCACGGGTTTGCCGCCCTGGGTCAAAAAGCCCGGAATGATGGTGTGGAAGGGCCGCTTACCGGGGGCGTACTGGTTGGGGTGACCGGGCTCGAGGGTAAACCCCGCCCCCCGGTTTTGCAACGAGATCCCGGTGCCCGGCACCACCACGCCTGCGCCAAAACCCATATAATTCGACTGGATGAAGGAGACCATCAGCTCGCCGTCGTTGGCACACAGATAGACCGTGCCGCCTTTGGGCATCCCGAATTCAGGGCTGGAAGCCGTTTCGGAGACCAGTTTCCGGCGGGATACGAGATAGTCAAGGTCCAAAAGGTCGGCGCTCGAGAGCTTCATGTGCCGGGGGTCACCCACGTGTTTTTGCACGTCTATGAAGGCCAGCTTCATGGCCTCGAGCTGGAGGTGGAAGCTCTCGGCGGAGTCGCGGGGGTAGCGGGCCAGGTCGAAACCCTCGAGGATCTTCAAGGCCATCAGCGCGGCGATGCCCTGCCCGTTGGGGGGAATCTCCCAGAGGGTGGTGCCCTTGTATTCCACCCCGAGAGGTTCCACCCATTCGGAGCGGTACACGGCGTAATCCTCGCGGGTTAGGTAGCCCCCGGTCTGGGCGGCGAAGTCGGCGATGAGCCCCGCCAGGCGGCCTGTGTAGAAGCTCTCGCAACCGGTCTCGGCCAGCTCGCGCAGGGTAGCGGCGTGGGCCGGGCTGCGGAAGATCTCGCCGGTTTTGGGGGCCCTGCCACCGGGGAAGAACACCGCCTGGAAGGCCCGGTGAACCGGGTCTTCCAGCGACAAAAAAACCTCCGCCGCGCGGTTCCAGCCCTTGGCGGTCTCGCTCGAGACCGGAAAGCCCTCCTCCGCGTAGCGGATGGCCGGTTCGAAGAGTCGCCCGAAGGGCAGCTTACCAAACTTATCGTGCACGACCCGCCAGGCCGAGGGGGCCCCGGAAACCGTGACCGGCAGCCAGCCCCGCGCGGGCACCGCGCTCATCCCGGCAAAAGCCGAAAGGGGCTGATTCCGGGCACTCTCCCCCGAGGCGTTCAGCCCGTGCAGTTTGCCGTCCCAGATCAGGGCGAAGGCGTCCGAGCCGATGCCGTTGGAGGTGGGTTCGACCACCGTGAGGGCGATGGCCATAGCCAGGGCCGCATCCGCGGCGTTTCCTCCGGCCAGGAGCATCTCCATACCGGCCATCGCCGCGAGGTTCTGGCTGGTCGCGACCGCGCCGCGCTTGCCCAGGACCACGTGGCGGCGCGAGGGGTAGGGGTAGTGATCGAGGTTCATGCCGTCAATATAAAACCAACGGCGAACCTGGTGGGTGGAGAAGGGGTAGTTCCCGAGGCCGCGCCGCCGCACACCCCACACACCCACCATTACGCTGAATAACCCGGCACTTCTACCGTGGGCGCCGTTAGCCCCTTGGGCGGAATGTCCCTGGAATGGGTTCTACACTTAGGCCATGAATGGGCCGAACTCGGGCAAGCGGCTGGACTCGAGCAGGCCACCCACCGAGTGGCGCGAAGGGCAAATCCTCGAGGTGTTCAGCCATGGCGGGCGTGGGCTGGGAGGCCTGTGGCTGGCGGACCCTTCCGGGCAGGTCGAACTCTACCCGGTGGACCGCCCGATCCTGCGCCGGTTGATGGAGCGATTCCCCGACTTGGTCGGGCAGAGGGTACGTTTTCAGGTCGGGCTGACCGGACTGATCCTGAAGATCGAGCCGATATTGCCGAGCGCTGCGCTAAACCGTCAAACCGGTTCTTCCCAGACGTAGGGGCTGATCGCCACGGCTTTCCCGTCCTCGAGCACCAGCTCGGTGGCGTGAAAGCGGGCGTGCCCCTCAGCGGCCTTGAAGCGCTGGGGTCGGGCAGTGAGGAAGCGGGCCATAAAGCTCTCGATCTCCCCCCCGATGATCGAGCGGTAGGTTCCGGTCATGCCCACGTCGGTCTGGTAGGCGGTTCCCTTGGGCAAAAATCCGCTATCCAGGGTGGGGATATGGGTATGGGTTCCCAGCACCGCGCTCACCCGCCCGTCCAGGTAGAAGCCTAAGGCCATCTTCTCGCTGGTGGCCTCGGCGTGAACCTCGACCAGCGAGCAATCGGCGGAGACCTCCTGCAAAAGCCGGTCCATCCCGCGAAAAGGGTCGTCCAGGTTCTCGAGGAACACCCGCCCCATCACCTGCGCCACCAGCAGGCTTTGGCCGGAGTTCTCGAGCACCCAATACCCCTTGCCGGGCGTCCCCGGCGGGTAGTTGAGCGCCCGGATGATCGGCTCGGTCTCGATCAGCTCGAACACGTCCTTGTGATCCCAGGCGTGGTTTCCCAGCGTGACGAGATCCGCCCCGGCTTCTCGCAGGCGTTTGTAGGCGGCTTTGGAAAGCCCTTTGCCCCCCGCGCTGTTCTCCCCATTGGCGATCACGAAGTCGTACTGGTTACGGATGTCGGGGAGGTGCAAGGCGACTGCCCGCAGGCCGGGTTCGGCGAACACGTCCCCGATGAATAAGACGCGCATGAGGCTAGCGTACCTCAAGGTTCGTCGGAGGGATGTCTATGAGGAATGAGGAATGTGGAGAGCGAAAGACGCAGAGGGGGAGAAACAAACCATCACTGCTCTTCTTGCTTTTTCTCCCCTCACCCCCCCTCCCCATCGTCAAGAGCCTCAGGATAGATCGCCCTGAACTCTTCCCATAGGGCCTCGAGCCCATCCACTGGCAAGCGGCAGGCGCCCCGGCGGCATAAGTAGGCTTTACCGGGTTCGCGGCCTCTCAGCACCGGCAGTTCGCCCGGCTGGCCGATGGCGAGCGTGGTGAGGGGGAGGAGCTGGGATTGCACCTCCGGGGCGAGGCTCGAGGGCGTGGGCAAAGCCAGCTCGGTCCCCTCGGTAGCGAGGAGGTGCGCCAGCAGCAGGCCGGGCAACGCCGAGGAGCTACGGGCCAGGCCCTGGGCGTGGAACTCGATAGCCCCTCGAGCGGCCTCGGCCCAGTCCTCGCGCTCGTAAAGAGCCGCGAGCCGGATCAGGAGTTCCGCCGCCGCGGAGTTCCCCCCCGGATAGGGACCGTCAAAGACATCCTTGGCCCTTAGCGGGAGCCCCTCGCCTGAGTACCGGCTCCTGCCGGGGGCCGATGGCCCTTCACTGGAGGAGTCGAAGAAGCCCCCGCTGGGGTCGCGGAAGTGGGTCAGGATGCCCTCGGCGAGAGCGCGAGCGGCCTCGAGCCAGCGCATCTCCCCGGTCGCCTGGTAAGTCTCGAGCAACCCCAGCCCGTAACTGGCTTGGTCGGAGAGGTAGGCCTCGGAGCGAAGTCTCCCCTCCCGCCAGGAGTGCCGCAACAGGCCATCCTGCACCATCCGAGAGGTGACGAACTCGGCGTTTTTCCGGGCGGCCTCGAGGTAGGCATCCTCTCCCAAAACCCGGCCCGCCTCGGCAAAGGCGCGTAGCGCGAGCCCGTTCCAATCCGCCAGCACCTTGTCGTCGGTGAGGGGCGGGATGCGCTGGCGGCGGGCCTGGTACAGCTTGGCCTTGACCTCCTCGAGCCAGGCCGAGTAACCGGCTTCGTCCAGCCCCAGTTCTTGTCGCAGGGCGAGTTCGGGGTAGCGCGTCTCGAGCACATTCACCCCCTCCCAGTTCCCCGCTTCCGAAACCCCGAAAAACTTGAGGGCGGCCTCCGCGTCGGAGCCTAGCACCGCTCGTACCTCCTGCTCACTCCAGACATAGAACTTGCCTTCTATCCCCTCCGAGTCGGCGTCCTGGGCCGAATAGAAGCCGCCCTGGGGGTGCCGCATCTCGCGGAGCAGGTAATCGAGGGTCTCCAGCGTGACTCGCCGGTAGAGGGTCTTCCCGGTCAGCCGGTACATGCCCAGGTAGACCCGGGCCAACTGGGCGTTGTCGTAGAGCATCTTTTCGAAGTGGGGCACCCGCCAGATGCCGTCCACGGCGTAGCGGTGAAAGCCCCCGCCCACCTGGTCGTAGATGCCCCCCTCAGCCATCTTGTCAAGGGTCAGCTCGAGCATCCCCCGGGCCAGCCGGTCCCCCTTCCAGGCCAAGGCGAGCAGGTAGGTCAGGGTGGGGGTCTGGGGGAACTTGGGCGCACCCCCGAATCCGCCATAGGTAGCGTCGTGGATCCGGGCGAGCTGTCCCAAAGCCTGGGCGTGAAGGTCTTGGGGAAGCGGTCCGCTCCTGGGGAGCAGCAGCTTTTGCAGGTGCTCGGTGAGTTCGCCTGCCGATTTCAGCACCTCCTCGCGGCGGTTCTGCCAGGTGCTCGAGATGGCAGTCAGCACCCGGGCGAAGCTCGGCAAGCCGTGGCGGTCTTCCGGGGGGAAGTAGGTTCCGCCATAAAAGGGCTTGAGATCGGGGGTGAGGAACAGGCTCATCGGCCAGCCCCCCGAGCCGGTGAGGGCTTGCAGGGCCATCATGTAGACGTGGTCCACGTCGGGGAGTTCCTCGCGGTCCACCTTGATTGGCACGAAGAATTCATTGAGCACCTGGGCCACGCCGGGGTCCTCGAAGCTCTCGCGCTCCATGACGTGGCACCAGTGGCAGGTGGCATAACCAACCGAGAGAAAGATGGGCTTGTCCTCGGCTTTCGCTTTGGCGAAGGCCTCCTGGCCCCAGGGGAACCAATCCACCGGGTTGTGGGCGTGCTGGAGCAGATAGAGGCTGCTCTCGAGGGCCAATCGGTTTGCCATCCTTTTACCCTACTGGCTTTGTGGAGAGGGAATGGTAGTCCGGATCAAAGGCTCGCCCCCGAACAGCTTCTTCGCAAAAAGCCAAACCCCGCCACGGAGGCGGGGCTTGCAGCCTGAGGCTAAAGAGCTTAGGCGGTCTTGGGGCGCTGGAGGAAGCGCACCAGGAAGTAGATGGCCGCCGCGATGATGAGCGCGGGCACGGCAAACTTGAGGATGGCCCAGATGATGCCCGAGATGGCCAGCAACACGCTGCCCAGAAAGCGGAAGACCCAGCCGCCCACCCACAACACGACCAAGGTAGCGACCGCGATCAAAAGCCCGAGTACGATCCACTCGAGGATGTCTTGAAGCGACCGTTCGTTGTTCATGGCCTCAGAATACCATGCTTACGGTGTGTTGCTGGTTCAGCCGATAAAATAGGTCGGTGTGCAAAAGCTTGTTTTTCCCCCTCGAGCACTTTTTTGTGTAAAGCATATTCGGCTTGGCCTGGCAGGTAAGCTTCTAGGCAACGCCATTCAACCGCAAGCCGGGATTATTATCCATAGCAGAGCCTGCTGCACAACAAGGCTATCCTAATGGAGCGCTACCGCACCCTAGAGGGCCTCCTCATCGGGCGCAAGCCGCTGCCCGGCGGGGACGTGATCCTCTCCTTCGTGACCCCGGAGGGGGCCATGCAAGCCGTGGCCCGCAAGGCCATGCGGCCCACCGGGCGGAGCGGTCGACTCTCGCTCTTCCACCACCTGCGCTTCCAGGTCTACCAGAAGCCCGGCAACGACCTGCCCACGCTCACCCAGGCCGAGCTGGTGGGGCGGCTCGAGGGCCTGGCGGCCCCACCCCGCTTCGCCTACGCCTCGTACCTGGGCGAGCTGGCTTTCCGGCTGGCTTCGCCGGAGGTGGCGAGCCGGATCTGGCCGATCCTGATCTCTGGCTTACGCGGCATCGCCAAACACGAAAACCCCAAGATCGTGCTGATCTGGGCGGGGTGGCGGGTTTTGCGGGCTGCCGGGTTGCAGCCCAACATGACCGGGCAGGGCAACAGCCTCGAGGACGGCCACCTCACCGAGGAGGACCGGGGGGTGTTTTTGGGCTCGGAGGGGGTACAGGCCCTGCGGGCGGTTTTGTTTTTGCCGGGCTCAGAGGCGGTGGAGGCGCTCGAGAGCGCTCCCCTGGACCGGCTGTTGCGGGCCCTCAAGGTCCACGCCGACAACACCGTGGGGGCTTTGAACTCGGCGGCGCTGCTCTAACAAGGAAGACCCCCGAGCAAACTCGGGGGTCTGGCAGCGAGATCCTTTAGTTGGTGCGGACTTCGGGTGGGTTGGTGTTTCTCCTGAGGAACACGCCCAACCGGGGCAGCACAAAGTAGTCCAGGCCGAAGTAGCCCGCGGTCCGCCAGGCCAGCACCAGCCAGGTCGCCACGATGAACATCCAGGGGTTGGCGCTCACGGTTCCCGCCAGCAGGAAAGCCGCGTTCATGAAGCCAGCGAAGAAGGCCGCCAGGCCGGTGAAAAGACCCATGATCAGGGCCAAGCCGACCAGGATTTCCCCGAAGACCACCAGGTAGCTGAAGACCTTGGCGTTGGGCAGAGCCACGTTGGAGATGAACCAGGCGTACCAGCCGGTCACGTCGGGGTGTTCGCCGGTGGTCTTGGTAAGTGCTCCCTTGAGGAAACCGGTGATAGCTACACCCGCTTTGTCGCCAATCCAGACCCCAGCCGGGTTGGTAAGCTTGCCCCAACCCGCCTCGAGCCAGTGCCAGCCTAGGTAGACCCGTAGGATCAGCCACAGCGGCGCTAGCCGGGTGTCGGCGAACAGGAAGCGGGTGATGCCGGGTTCGGGGACTTGGGTGGGGGTGATTCTTGCGGTTGCCATATTCCCTCCCTCTGACACTCAGAGTAGGTTGATCCAGCCAAATGCAATAGAGGCGTTTGTACCCATGACATTTGTCCCGGACACATCAAGCCGAAGGTTATAGAATTTTTCTTTTCATATAAAACGCCCACCCTCCCAAGCGGGTGGGCGGGAGGGTGAAGAGGGGTCCGGTTTGCTCGAGCCCAACCGGGCCTTCGTCTAAACCAGCTTCCCGGATTGGGTCTCCTCCCAGGAAGCACGCCGGTCTATCTGACGGTTTAGCGTTTCAATCAGGCAAAAGCGTTATACAATCAAGCCATGAGCACGAACCGCCCCAAGAACGCCTGGATGCGGGAAACCTATAACAAATCGCTCGAGAAGATGCCCGAGCGGCCCGTAGCCCACAAGACCCTCTCGGACATCGCCCCCGAGCCCCTGTATACGCCCGAAGACCTGGGGGGCTTCAATTACGACGAGAAGCTAGGCCACCCCGGCGAGTATCCCTACACCCGCGGCGTCTACGGCTCGATGTATCGCAGCAAGCTCTGGACGATGCGGATGTTCGCCGGGTTCGGCAGCGCCGAGCAGACCAACGAGCGCTTCAAGAAGCTTTTGGCGGCTGGGCAGATGGGGCTCTCCACCGCCTTCGACCTGCCCACGCTGATGGGCTATGACTCGGATCACCCGCTCTCCAGGGGTGAGGTCGGAAAGTGTGGGGTGGCGGTATCCAGTCTGGCCGACATGGAGATTCTCTTCGACGGGATCAACCTCGAGGAAGTCACCACCTCCATGACCATCAACTCCCCCGCCAACGCCATCTGGGCCATGTACCTGGCGGCGGCCAAAAAGAAGGGCTACCGCTGGGAGCGGCTGGGCGGCACCATCCAGAACGACATCCTCAAGGAGTTCATCGCGCAGAAGGAGTTCATCTTCCCGCCCGAGCCCAGCGTCAAGTTGGTCATCGACACCTTCGAGTGGGGGCCCCGCAACGTGCCCAGGTGGAACTTCATCTCAGTCTCGGGCTACCACATCCGCGAGGCCGGTTCGACCGCCGTGCAGGAGTTGGCCTTCACCCTGGCGGACGGGCTCGAGTACGTAGACTGGGCCTTGAAGCGCGGCCTCGACATCGACGATTTCGCCCCTCGCATCAGCTTTTTCTTCAACGCCCACAACGACTTCTTCGAGGAGATCGCCAAGTTTCGCGCCGCGCGGCGCATCTGGGCCCGCGAGATGCGCGAGCGCTACAAGGCCAAGAACCCCCAAAGCTGGATGCTGCGCACCCACGCCCAGACTGCCGGGGTAAGCCTGACCGCACAGCAGCCCCTCAACAACATCTCCCGTGTGGCCATCCAGGCCCTGGCCGCCGTGCTGGGCGGCACCAACTCCCTCCACACCGACGCCTACGACGAAGCGTTGGCCCTCCCCACCGAGGAATCGGCCAAGATCGCCCTGCGTACCCAGCAGATCATCGCCTATGAATCCGGCGTGACCCACACCGCCGACCCGCTGGCCGGTTCTTATTACGTGGAATGGCTCACCGACGAGGTGGAGCGGCAGGCCGTGGCGATCATCGAGGAGATCCGCCGCATGGGCGGGGTGGTGCGCGCAATCGAGGAAGGCTACTTCCTGCGCGAAATCGCCGACGCCAGCTACCGCTACCAGCAGGAAGTTGAGCGGGGCGAGCGTATCATCGTGGGGGTGAACGCCTTCCAAGACGAGGGCTTGCAGGTTCCCATCCAGCTCGTGGACCCCGAGGTCGAACGGGTGCAGGATGAGCGGCTGGCCCAGGTGCGCCGCGAGCGCGACCCGGTAGCGGTGCAGGTGGCCCTGGAAGGGCTGCGCCAAGCGGCCAAGGAGGGGCGTAACACCATGCCCTATTTCGTGGAGTGCGCCCTGGCCTATGCTACCTTGGGCGAGATGATGGACGAGTTGCGGGCGGTGTACGGGGTGTACGAGGAGCCGGTGCTGGTTTGAAATGATCCGAGAGTGACGCCAAGCGCATAACAGCTTTCATAACATTCTGACGCCCGCATCACCCCGGAAAGGCCCTGAGAAACCGACCGGGTACATGCCGAAGCTGTTACCCGAGGCTCGAGTCGAGCCGTCCCAGCGGTCGGGTGAATCCGATGAACCGCTCTGAAATTCAGCGCCTCTTCACCAGCGCCCCCTTCATCCAGCACGTGGGCCTGAAGCTGCTGAACGCGGGCGAGGGCTGGTGCGAGACCGAGATCGAGGTTCAGGCGCACCACCAGCAGCAGGACGGCTTCATCCACGCCGGGGTCCTGGCCACCATGGCCGACCACACCGCCGGGAGCGCCGCCGCGACCCTCATCCGGCCCGGCCAATACGTGCTCACCGTGGAGTTCAAGATCAATCTGCTGCGGCCCGCAAGGGGCCAGCGCTTACGCTGTAGGGCCGAAGTGCTCAAGCCCGGGAAAACCCTCAGCGTGGTCGAGTCTTCCCTCTCCACCGACAGGCTGGTCGCCAAGGCCACCGTGACCCTGGCGATCCTGGAGAAGTAAACTTACCAAGGCATGAGCATTCGCTTTCGCTATTTTGATACCAAAAGCGGCAACCTTCCCTTCGCGCTCTACGTCCCCCAAGGACGACCCCCGGCTCTTGGCTGGCCGCTCATCTTATTCCTGCACGGCTCGGGGGAACGCGGTCAGGACGGTAAGAAACAGGCGATGGTGGGCATCGGCCCGGCCATCCGGGAAAATCCCCAGGACTGGCCCGCCATCGTGCTGATGCCGCAGTGCCCGGAGGGGCTGGCCTGGCAGGGGACGGTGCTCGAGGCAGTCTATGCCCTCCTCGGCGAGGTCGAGCGCGAGGCCAAGGCCGACTCCCGGCGCATCTACCTGACCGGGCTCTCGATGGGGGGGCACGGGGCCTGGAACATGGCGATCCGCTACCCCGACAAGTTCGCCGCCCTGGCCCCGATCTGCGGGGCCGCCGACCCCTTCGCGGTGATGTTCAACCTGGGGCACCTGCCGGTGTGGAACTTTCACGGCGATGCTGACCCGGTGGTGCCAGTGGAATTTAGCCGGGTTTTGCGGCAGGCCCTCGAGCTGGCCGGAAACGAGAACCACCACTTCACCGAGTACGCCGGGGTGAACCACAACAGTTGGGACCGCGCTTACCGCGAGCCGGAGTTTATCCGCTGGCTCTTCGCGCAAAAAAGGGAGTAGGCGGTGGGGAGAGGGAAAAACGGGTTTTCCTGCCCCCCACAACCCACATCTCACCTCTGGGGGCAAAATGCCCTCCGCTCTGGGTAAAATGTGAGCATGGACAGACGAATCCGAGCGCTGATCGCCAAGCCCGGTCTCGACGGACATGACCGGGGCGCCAAGGTGGTGGCCCGCGCGCTCCGCGACGCGGGGATGGAAGTGATCTACACCGGCTTACGGCAGACCCCCGAGATGATCGTCTCGGCGGCCTTGCAGGAGGACGTGGACGCCATCGGACTCTCGATCCTCTCCGGGGCGCACATGCACTACTTCGGCGAGGTGCGCCGTCTGCTCGAGGAGCAAAACGCGGGCGACATCCTGCTCTTCGGGGGGGGTATCATCCCCGACGAGGACGTGCCTCGGCTAAAGGAAATGGGGGTTTCGGCGGTGTTCGGCCCCGGCACTTCGACCCAGGACATCGTGGAGTTTCTCAAGCAGGCCGCTCCGGCCCGCTGGGCGGCCCAGGAGGGTTAAAGAAGGCCCTCGAGATCGCCCGGCTTGCCGGCACAAAGCTTTATGAACCGAGTCCAGCCCAAACCCAAACGCAAAACCGCCAGGCCCGAGGCTCCGCAACCGGCCACCCCCAAGCCCACCGCCTGGGTCAAGGTGCCCGAGCAGAGCGAGGCTCCGCCCGACGTGCAGGTGCTCTTCGGCAAGTTTCTCGAAAAAACCGGTCTGATCCCCAACGTGGCTCGCAACTTCGCCTTGCTGCCCGAGCACTTCCTGCGCTGGTTCCGCTACTACGACTTCCTGATGCGGGGCGAGGAGCACAGCCAGCTTTCGCGCAGGGAGCGGGAGATGATCGCAGTAGTGGTTTCCTCGGAGAATAGGTGCGAATACTGTCTGGCCAGCCACTCGGCCTACCTGCGCGAGATCAGCGGCGACCCGGTGCTCCCCGACGTGCTGGCCGCCAACTACCGCCGGGCCGACCTGACACCGAGGGAGCAGGCACTGCTGGACTTCGCGGTGAAGATGACCCAGGACTCCCCCAGCATGAGCCCCGGCGACCTCATCCCGATGCGGGCGGTGGGCCTCTCGGACGAAGCTATCTTCGAGGCGGCCCAGGTCGCGGCGATGTTCAACTTCACCAACCGCCTAGCCAACGCGCTCGGCTGGAAGCCCAACGAGGAGTATTACCACCAGCACCGGACGCCGGACGCCGGACGCTAGCCTGGTAGACCTAATTCCATGCAGGGTCTAGGACGCTTCTTCTGGATCACGATGGCCGCCTTTCTGGCGGCCTGGGTGGTTTCGGTCACCCAAGCCGCGCTGGATCTTTTCGGGGTGCTCGAGGCTCCGATTGAATCAGATTCCCCAAACCCGCTCGACAACTCTCCCCCATCTGAGGTACGCGTAGGCATGGAAGTTGGGATGTGACGGTGAGCTAGCCAGCTTGAAAGGGCCTATCTCCGCCCTCTACAGGCCCTTGTTGGGAGCCAAGGACTAAAGACTTGACGTGGGGAAAGTTGTCTTTGGCTTTTCGCGGTATGATTCTGGACGGTTCCGACGCAGCCTGGGCTCGAGCGGCGTCGGCTTGAAAGGAGAATCGCTGATGAAATCCCCGGTTCGTGTGGCGGTCACCGGAGCCGCCGGTCAGATCGGCTATAGCCTCCTCTTTAGGATCGCGGCGGGCGAGATGCTGGGCAAGGATCAGCCGGTCATTTTGCAGCTTCTGGAAATCACCCCGGCGCTCAAGGCCCTACAGGGGGTGGTGATGGAACTCGAGGACTGCGCCTTCCCTACCCTGGCCGGGGTGGTGCAGACCGACGACCCCAACGTGGCCTTTGCCGACGCCGATTACGCCCTGCTGGTGGGCGCGATGCCGCGCAAGGCCGGGATGGAACGGGCCGACTTGCTCCAGGCCAACGGGGCCATCTTCACCGCACAGGGCAAGGCCCTCTCGGATAACGCCAAGAAGAGCGTGAAGGTGCTGGTGGTGGGTAACCCCGCCAACACCAACGCCCTCATCGCCTACCACAACGCGCCCAACCTCTCGCCCCGCCAGTTCCACGCCATGACCCGCCTGGACCACAACCGGGCCATCAGCCAGCTCGCCGCGCGGGTCAAAAAGCCCGTCACCAGCATCAAGAAGATGACCATCTGGGGCAACCACTCGGTCACGCAGTACCCCGACCTCTTCCACTGCGAGGTAGACGGGCAGAACGCCTACGAACTGGTGGGCGACCACGAGTGGTACGCCCACACCTACATCCCCACCGTCGCCAAGCGCGGGGCGGCCATCATCGAGGCCCGCGGGGCTTCCTCGGCGGCCTCGGCAGCCAGCGCAGCCATCGACCACATGCGCGACTGGGCTCTGGGCACCCCCGAGGGCGACTGGGTGAGCATGGCGATCCCCTCGGACGGCTCCTATGGCACGCCGGAAGGGCTCGTCTACAGCTTCCCCTGTGTGTGCCGGGACGGAGACTTCAGCATCGTGCAGGGGCTCGAGATCAACGACTTTAGCCGCCAGAAGATGGACGCCACCGCCAAGGAACTGGCCGAAGAGCGCGACGCGGTGAAGCAGCTCGGGCTGATCAAATAGTTTGATCGTTATAAAGAACTCCCCCTAGCCGTAAGGGGGAGTTCAACTTTTCTGGGGTTGTTGGTCTGCACCCACACCGGGTCGCTTATGGTTAAAGTTGCCGCTGGGGTTCTCGGCCCGGGCGTAGAGCTCGAGTTCAGCGTCGTTGGAGAAGCCGGGGGTGAACCAGCCCACCACGTAGGGCTCCACGGTTCGGAGGAAGCGCTGCCCACGAACACGCCGTCGCCGGAGGAACCCCGCCCATGCACGTAGAGGCCCGCCCGGGTGA
>DASTSL010000058.1:0-18010 GCA_035760705.1 Meiothermus sp.
CCGCTCACCAGCGAAGACACGAATGCGTCCGGGCCCGGACGCATGTCTGCTGCTTGCGCAGGGACTTCGTCAACGGGTCGCTGCTATGTGCTCCTTCGGAGCACGTGGGGGAGTCCATGTAACGCAGACGAGCATGCCGCCAATCCCGGCGGCATGTCTGCGAGTCCCTCCCCCGCTCTGAAGAGGCGGGGGATTATAGCTCCCCCACACCCCCTCTTCTCTCTAAGTGTTTGGCGTTCCGTGCACCTCTAACGCCTCGCCCGCCGAAACCCGACATCCGGCCAGATTCCGTCTGCGAGTAAGTGCATCCACTGCGAGGCGAAATACCCTGCCGCGGCACTGTAGAGCACCTGCTCGGGCGGGAGCCGCACCTGGCCCCGCAGGTCGAGCTGAGCCCCCAGGTAGTGGAGCAGCGCCTCCCCCCCGAACCACAGCAAAGCGCCCATCAGGACCATATAGACTAGCCGGGTCAAGGGCCCCACGATCCAGGTATGCGACCACCCGCGGTGGGAGAAGATGAGCCCGTAAGGAACCCACAGCCAGCCCAACACCCCCCAGTTCCTCTTGGCCCGCACCCGCTGCTCGGCCAGGTCCAGGTCCGGGGTGACCAAGAAGGTTCCGATCAAGTAGGCAGCGGCAAACCCAAAGGCTGCAGGTTCGCTCACCCCCAGATGGTTCTGTTCGTACACATAGCTCGCCGAGAGCAAGCCCAAGGCCCCCAGGTTGATGGCTTCGTGAATCCGCCCAGCTGGCATCCGTTCAAGTCTACTGGCTCCCGGGGTCGGAATGATGTTTGCCATAAACAGAATGTTCGCCCAGAATTTTATCTTTCACCTGATTTTACCGCGATTTCACCATCGAATTGACCTATAGATTTCGTAGCCCAGCCAACAATGGCCCTCATCGTCGGATTCAATCTATACGTCGATTATCCAATTCCTTGCTGTTCAGAAGGGACATTTGAGCTGACCCCAGGGTCAATTTTTGGATTCAAAAAGCGGCGTTCTCACGCAGCGGGGGGTTCTTCATGATATAGTCAGACACGTGACGCCGGAGGCCAAGGTTGCCGATAAGCGGGAAGCGATCCTCGAGGCAACTATTAAGGTCTTACAACAGCGTGGTCTCTCAGGGTTGAAGGTTGAAGAAGTTGCCCGCGAAGCCGAAGTGGGCAAGGGTACCGTCTACCTATACTTCCAGGACAAGCAAGATCTGCTCAAAGCGCTGGTGGAGCACCACGCGCTTTCTTTTTACCGCGACGTGGAACGGGTGGTGGTGCAAAATCGCCCCTTCACCGAGCGTCTGCAAGAGGTGTTGGCCCTTAGGCTCGAGTTCGCCTCGGAGTGGCGGGGTTCTTGGGCCTCCGTGGCCCGGGAAGCTCACCCCGGCGATCCCTCGGGCTGGCTCAAGGGCTTGCGCGAAACCTACTTGCGGCTCCTGGAAGTGTTGGTACGGAGCGGTCAGGAGCGCGGCGAGGTTCGCCGCGACTTAGACCCTAGCCTCACCGCAGCGGTACTGGACGCCATCAACCCACAGTATGAGTTACCCCGGCAGGCGTACCTCGAGCACTTCATGGAGGTGCTCGTGAAAGGAGTGGGCCAGTGAAAGAGTACCGTCCAGGCGATAAGGTGGTTCTGCCGCCCTACGGGGTCGGCGTGGTGGCGAGCATCATGCAGCGCACGATCTCTGGCAACCAACGGGCCTACTATCAAGTGGAGTTTCCCAATACCCGTTCGAAAGCTTACGTACCCGTAGAGTCTCCCCAGAGCGCACGGATGCGGCCAGCCTTGTGCCGCGAAGAGATCGAAGAGATCCTCGGGCTCTTACGCAACGGACGCCTCTCTTTGCCGCGCCAGTGGGCTGCCCGGCACCGCAAGACCAGCGAGATCCTGGCCGAAGGTGACCCCTACCGCATCGCCACCCTGGCCGGGCAACTGCGGGCCTGGGAACTCGAGCGGGGCCTCCCCGACCTCGACCGCCAGGCTTTCCGCCGAGCCATCCACCTGCTCGCCGAGGAAGTCTGCCAAGCCATGGAAGTGAGCCTCGAGGACGCCCGTGCTATGTTCGAGAACGCCTGGGGCGAGGAGCTGAACTAGAACCTAAAACTCCACTCTTGAAAGTCCCCATTCGGGGGCTTTTTCTTTGGGCCATGAGCCTGGCCAACAGCGGCTACCCCTGGAAGGTCGAGCCCCGCCATGAAGTAGCCGTCGCCCACCGGCGGAGATTTCGTCTCGAGCAACATGATAGCGCCCCGGTAAAAAAGCAAAGTCCGGGGCATTGCTTCCCCGGACCTCCCTTCTGGCTCCGCGGGCAGGACTCGAACCTGCGACCATCCGATTAACAGTCGGACGCTCTACCGACTGAGCTACCGCGGAATGTTTTGGCCCACGCCTCAAAGCGTTAAGGGCAAGGGCTAATATAGCAAAGCCCCCCCACCTTGGCAAGTGCAACGGGCCTGCCCGAAAAATCCCACCCCCCCGGGGCAATACTTCACTGTCAAGGGCTTTTGGGTTTGGGGTTTCAGGCTTAGACTTGAATGCGCTAGTGAAGTCGCTCCAGCGACCCGCCTCGCGCCAGTACACATATGCTGAGCTTGAACCCGGTTGGTGTTCCGTTCGGGCCAGGTTTATCTCGTGCCAAACGAAGATTAAGCCGCGCCGGGCTAAAGGGGAAGAGCGGGCTGGGGGACGATCAAGCGCAGCATGGCGCGGTTTCTCACACAGCCTTTGACCTGGATCGGGCATCCGCATCACAAAGACACTTAGGCTAGCTATGGAAGGTCGCATCCCTCCCCACAACCTAGAAGCCGAGGCCAGCGTGCTGGGCTCGGTGTTGCTCGACAGCGAGGTGCTGGACCGGCTCGAGGGCACCCTCACCGCCGAGTCTTTTTACAAAGAAGGCCACCGCAAGATCTGGTCTTGCATGGAGCAGTTGCGCGCCCGGGGCGAGCCGGTGGACCTGGTGACGCTCTCCAACGAACTCGCCATTCGGGGCGAACTCGACCTGGCCGGGGGCCTCTCCTACTTGGTCGGGCTCTCGGAGAACACGCCCACTGCGGCTTATGCCGAGTACTACGGGCGGATCGTGGCCGAGAAGTGGACCTTGCGCCGATTGATCGAAGCCGCCGGGGAGGCCATGAAGATGGCCTACGAGGAGTCGGGGAGCCTCGAAGAGATCCTGGATGGAGCCGGGCGGAGGGTGCTCGAGGTGGCGCTGGCGGGCAGCAAGACCGAGTTCCAGAACATGCGCGACCTGGTGCACGAGACCTTCGAGCACATCCAGCAACTCTACGAAAACCAGGGGGCCACCACGGGGTTGCGCAGTGGGTTCCGCGAACTCGACGCGATGATCGGGGGGCTCACCCCGGGATCCTTGAACATCATCGCAGCGAGACCCTCTATGGGCAAAACCGCCTTCGCCTTGACCATCGCGCAAAACGTGGCCCTGCGCGAGAACATCGGGGTGGCGATCTTCTCGCTGGAGATGCCCGCGGTGCAGCTCGTCACCCGCATGATGTGCTCGGAAGCCCGCATCGACATGAACCGGCTGCGGCAGGGCCAGCTCACCGACCGGGACTTCTCGCGGCTGGTGGACGTGGCTGGGCGCATCGCCGAGGCCCCCATCCTCATCGACGATACCTCCGACATGACCCTGATGGAGCTAAGGAGCCGGGCCCGCCGCCTGATGAGCCAGCAGAAGCTGGGGCTGATCGTGATCGACTACTTGCAGCTCATGTCCGGCCCGGCGGCCAGCCGCAACGGCGGCGGGGAAAACCGCCAGCAGGAGATCGCCGCTATCTCCCGTGGCCTCAAAGGGCTGGCCCGCGAACTGAGCGTGCCGGTGATCGCCCTCTCCCAGCTCTCGCGGGCGGTGGAGGCCAGGCCCAACAAGCGCCCGATGCTCTCCGACCTGAGGGAGTCAGGCTGCCTCACCGGCGACACCCTGGTGCAATTGGCCGACGGATCGAGGCAGCCCATCCGTGAACTCGTTGGGAAGAGCGGTTTCGAGGTGCTCGCGCTCGACGAGACCACCCAAAGGCTCAAGCCCGCCTGGGTGAGCCGGGCCTTCTCCACCGGCGTAAAGCCGGTGTTCGCCCTCACCACCCGGCTAGGACGCCGCGTCCGCGCGACGGCCAACCACCAGTTCCTCACCCCGCAGGGCTGGAAGCGGCTGGACCAGCTCGCCGTGGGTGATTACCTGGCTCTGCCGCGGAAACTGGCCTCCTCCCAGGGGCAACGCCTCCGCGACGAGGAGCTAGCCCTGCTGGGGCACCTGATCGGTGATGGCTGCACCCTGCCACGCCATGCCCTGCAGTACACCACCCGCGAGCCCGACCTGGCGCAAACCGTGGCCGACTTGGCTCGAGCGGTGTTCAACGAAGCCATCGTCCCTAGGGTCAAGCCCGAGCGGAGGTGGTTGCAGGTCTACCTGAGCGCGGCGCAGCGGCTGGGGCGGAGCAGGCGCAACCCGGTCGCAGAGTGGCTCGAGGCGTTAGGGGTGTGGGGCTTGCGTTCTCATGAGAAGCGAGTCCCCGAGTTGGTGTTCACCCAGCCTGCTCCCGCGATCGCCCGCTTTCTGCGGCACCTGTGGTCCACAGACGGCTGCGTCCTCCTGCGGCAGGGCAAGTCCCCCTACCCCGCCATCTACTACGCCAGCAGCAGCGAGCGGTTAGCTCTGGACGCGCAAACCCTGCTGCTGCACCTGGGGATCAACTCCCGGCTCAAGCGCCTGCCGCAGAAGGGCAAGGGGCGCGACCAGTTCCACGTCATCGTCAGCGGCCGCTCCAGCCTGTTGCGCTTCGCGCGCGAGGTCGGGGCTGTGGGCAGCTACAAGCGCCAGGCCTTATCGCAGGTCGAGGCTTACCTAGAGGCCCGCCCGGAAAACACCAACCGGGACGTGATCCCGCTCGAGCTATGGCTACACCCCGCGCGGGCCGACCTGGCGGTCTCGGGCCTTTCCCACCGGGAATTACACCGGGCCCTGGGCACGGCCTACTCAGGCACGACCCTCTTCAAGCAAAACCTGAGTCGCGAGCGCACCCTGCGGATGGCGAAGGCCCTGGGGTCGCAAGCGCTCGAGCGCATCGCCAGCAGTGACATCTACTGGGACAAAGTGGTGTCCGTCGAGGCAGCCGGGGAGGAAGAGGTCTTCGACCTCACGGTCCCCGGCCCGCACAACTTCCTCGCCAACAACATCATCGTACACAACTCCATCGAGCAAGACGCCGATCTGGTGATGTTCATCTACCGCGACGAGTATTACAACCAGCACTCTGAGAAAGCGGGAATCGCCGAGATCATCGTGGGCAAACAGCGCAACGGCCCCACCGGCACCGCCGAGCTACAGTTCCACGCCCAGCACGTGCGCTTCAACGACCTAGCGAAGGACGATGTTTAAGCTCGTCGGGAGCCAAGCGTCGCCAAAGGGTAGATGTCGGACGAGAGGGCCGGGAGATATGGGGGGATTACGCCACCCCCACCTGGGGAACTTCGGACAACTCACGCTGCCTCAACTTAAACCGCAGGGGGCCACGGTGGCCCCCTGCAGTTACCGTCGCGGATGCCGCGAAAGGGCGCTAGCCCCCCGCCCGCCGGGCCTGGTTGAGCCAGTATTTGGCTTGGGCGTTATCGGGCTGGAGGGCCACCACCTGGCTGTAAGCCTGGGCCGCCAGGGCGTAGTTTTTTCCCTCGTAGGCGGTGCGGCCCAGCCAGTACCAGGCGTCAGCAAACTGGGGGTTGGCCTGGGTCGCGGCCTGGAAACGAGCCAGGGCCTGCGGGCGGTCCCCGGCCTGGTAGGCCTGGACGCCCTCGAAGTAGGCGCGAGCCGCGGCAGCCCCATACTGGGCCGATAGTTGCGCGACCCGCAGGAAGTACTTGTCGGAGGCGGTGGCCTGGGGCGAGGCCGCGATCTGCTGCCAGGTGGCTAGAGCCTGCTGGGTCTGGCCGGTCTCGAGCTGGGTCCGGGCCACCCAGCGCTTGGCCTCGAGCCAGTTGGGCGCGGCCTGGGCGGCGGTCTGGAACTGGCTCAGGGCGGTGGCTTTGTCTCCCATCTGGTAGGCGTTATAGCCGGTGGCAAAAGCCCGCACCGCGGCCCGACCGTAGGTGGCTACATCCTGGGAACGCGACAGGAAGTAGGTATTGGTGGGGGTGGGCCGGATCTGGTTGGCCTGCTGGTAAGCTTGGCGGGCCTGGGCGGCATTGCCCTGCTCGAGATAGATACGACCGATCCACTCGTAAGGCTGGGGATCGCCCGGCAGAAAATTGGCCGCAGTCTGGAAGTAGCCCAGCGCCGCGTCAATGCCGCCCCGGTTGTAGGCCTCATAGCCGAGGTTGACGTTGGTGTCCCCGATGGCTTTGGCCGCCTCGGGGTCGGCCCGGCCCCCGGTCAGGCGCAGGTACTGGTTGAAGCTCTCGTTGGCCCGGACCCAGAACTTGACATCGTGGTAGAGCATCCCCAAAAGCTTCCAGGCCTCCACCGACTGGGAGTCGGCCTGGGTAGCGGCCTCGGCCCGCTCGATGGCCTGTTTCCAGGGGGTCGAGTCCACCGAGGGCGCAGCCCCGCTCGCCCTAGCCTGCTGGGCCAGGGTCTGGGCCTCTTGGAGGAGCTGCTGGACCGAGGGGTTTTGCGCCGGAGGGGTCTGGGCCAGCGCCAATCCGAACAACAAGAAGATCCCGAGTAGAACTAGACGCATCCTTCACCTCCTAGCACGACCAGGGCGGGGGCTCTGGCCGTAATCGTGCCGCAATACGCTTTCGAGCTTAGGAAGCCGGGCTGAGTCCAGGCTGAAGGCCAGGCCTAAGGAAAAGCGGAAGCGAGGGGTGCTCGCCCCCCGCTTGCCTTTCCCTAAAGCCTTTGGTTCCGATAAAAAGCTGTTTTGATAAGGATGAGAGGTTCCGAAACACCTGCTGCTTAGGGTAGTTTGACGATAGCACTCCCCACGTTTCGGGCTTGTGACGTTTGCACATCCTCGAGCCATACGGGAAAATCCCCGCCCCGTGACCTGGATTTAGTCGGTGCGGGGAATGTGAAATGAAGGGGTCACGCTTCCGCATAACGCCGCAACAGGGCGAGCCTGCGAACGCGCCGGTCCGAGTCGGAGCAGCGGGTTTATACTGAGTTACAAAAGCCCCCGAGGTGACCCTTTGAGATACCTCCTGCTCGCGCTATTCTCGCTCGGTCTATTCACCGCTTGTGGCCCCGGCAACACCCCCAACCTGAAAAGCGCCAACGACCCCTCCGGCGATGCTAAGGGCAAAACCGGCACCAATTGGGATCTGCTCCGCGTAGAAGCCGTGCGGCAGGATGATACCTTGGTGCTCAAGCTGGGCTTTGTCCAGGAAGTTAAGCTGCCCCCACCCGGCGAAACCGCCGATGCCAGCCAGCTCACCGCCTATATCGCCCTCGACACCGACCAGAAGGCCTCCAGCGACGACCAGCAGCTGCGCGGGATCTTGACCCTGGGCAGCACCTGCTCGAGCCTCTCCGGGAGCAACCTGGGGGTGGAGTATCTCGTCGAGCTTTTTGACCGCAACGCGAACGGTAACTATCCGGTCTTAGGCCCAGGAGCCACCTCCTCTGGGGAAGCAACCCCTCGAGCCGAAGGACAAACCCTGACCCTGAGCCTGCCGCTTAGTGTGCTGGGCAACCCCCAAGGTTCGGCCAACTTAGGGATGGATGTAGGCAACGGCAAGGAAAACACCGACTGCTTCCCCGATCAGGGGGTCTTCGCCCTGCCTTAACCGCAACGCCTGGCGCCCTAGCTTTCAAAGAGCGCCCAATCTCTAACGGGGCAGGATCCGCCGCAGCAACCACACTGGTTTGAGCACCCGGTACAAGAAGCGCAAGTGGGGTGGGAGGGGCCAGCGGGCTTGCTCCTCGAGGGTGGGGGTGGTCACCGCCAGCAGCAAGAGGCGCAGCACTTGGGCACGGTCGCGGGGGTCTTCGCGGACCTGATAATAAAAGCGGTAGCGCTCGGGCAGGGTGGGTGGGCCGATCCGACCCTCCAACCAGTCGCGCTCAACCTGCCGCACCAGCCCCTCGAGCCGAGGATAGGCCGGAAACCCCGGGCTGGGCACTTGGAGGATTTGTTGCACCAAGGCCATCCCTAAGGCGAGCATTCGGCGGCTACGCAGCCGTTTGGCCTGATACAAAAGGTAATCGCTGTCGAACGGTTCGCCCCGGCGGAGCAAGAGGGCCAGGTCCAGAAGCCAGAATATCCGCTTCCAAAGGTGACGTGCACCATGAACGGCGAGGGTCAAGAGTTGATGCTCGAGCCCCAAGCCCTCCACCGCTCGCCCCAAGAGGGGATAGGTACGGCGGTGTCGCCAGACCTCTCGAGGCTCAAGCGGAAAGTAAAACTCGCGCGTGGAGAACCCCCAGTGCAGCTCGACCACCGCCGTCTCGCCCCCGCGAGCGAAACGCCAGTGATACCCGGTGGGCTCGGCACCGGGATGATCCGGGATGTAGCCCGCCTCCTCGAGCGCCGTCCTGGCCGCGGGGGCTTGATGGGGCTCGACCAGCACGTCCAAGTCGCCAAAGGCGCGCAGGCCCACCCCGCCATAAAGCCACTCCGCCAGCAGCGGTCCTTTGAGCACCAAGGACGGGATGCCCCGGTGCTCGAAGCGCTCGAGGAGGTGCAGGAGTTCTTCGGTCAGGAGCCGGTTGCGAAAGGCCTGGGCTTGGGCGTAGAGCTGGAATTCGGGACCGAGTGCGGGGCAGACTTCACTCAGCACCGGCAGCAGGCCGTGCCAATTAGCTAACTCGAGCAAGCGGGCCAGGTTCAGGCGGGCGGGGTCGGGCGAGGAGCCCCCCTTCAGCCAGGCCCGCACCGCCTCGAGCAGAAAAGCCGCCTCAGGGTTAGGCGTAAGGGGCCTCCTCGAGCATACGGCGTAAGCGTCCGGCCAGGTCTTCGAGATCGTAGCCGGTGTTGAGCCGGTAAGCGGGCATCCGCCGCACCACCCCCGCTAGGAGCTCGAGGTGGCGGCGGCAGACCTCAGGGTGGGTCAACAAAAGGTTAGGCGTGAGCGCCAACAGGGCCTCTTGAGAGGACAAGGGAGTCAGCTCGCTGGTGGGCCGGTGGGCCACCTGGGGAAAGATCAACAGCCCCGGTGAGGCCGAATCTACCCGCCGCGCCCCCGCTTCCTCCGGGCTCAAGCGCTTTTTGGGATAGCCCTCGGTGCGCGGGTGCCGCAAGGCCGGAAAAGCCGAGCCAAACCAGCCGGCGGTCTCCTCGGTGACATCAATCTCGTCGGGGAAAGCGAGGATTTCCCCGCCTCGCAAAAATACCGTGTCATCGCCCAACAGCCCCAAGCCCGCCTGTACCATCGCCAAGGTGAGGGTGGACTTGCCAGCCCCGCTGCTCCCGGCGAACAGGAGGGCTCGCCCGCCCGCCGCCAAGCCCGCTGCGTGGAGGTTGTACAGTCCTTGGCGGCGCAGGGTCTCGATCAGGGGAAGGCTGAGCAGGGGGTGCGAGAGGAGCCAGGTCGCCTCCGGGCTGATGGCTCGGTAGCGGACTTCGACGCTCCCCTCGGCGGCCTGGCAGCGTACCCAGGCTTCGCCGGTGTAGTTGATCCACAGGGTATCGGTCTGGGGGTAGTAGAGCACCTCCCCCTCGGGCGGATCGTAAACCGGTCGCGAAGGCCCTTTCGGCGGGGGAAGTTCGCAGCCTTGGCGGAAGGTAAAAAACACCCTCGGCTTTCCTGGCTCTCCCTCAGCCAGGCGGCCCAACCGGGCGTGCAGGGCCTTGAGCACCCCTTCGTGATCGGCCTCGATGGAGATGCCCAAGCCATGCAGGTTGTAGATTCTAGCTTCCCCCATATCGACCCCAAAAACTTAGGAGTAGCGGGAATCCCCGCTACTCCTAGCCTAAGGCTTTTTAGAAGCTGAAGTGGGTCAGTTTACGGAGCAGTCCCAGCCGGTGTAGACGCGGTTTACGATACGCTTTCATGTTCGCTCCGATCATTGACCCCAGTCAAGGTTGAGGTCTGACGCGCTTTGCAGCGAGACGCTGCCCCAGTTGGTGCTGGCGGTGAAGTTGGGGTCGTCGTGGAACATCACCATCACCCTCGAGCCCGGCTTGCCGTAAGCTACCAGTTGAGCAGTGTTATCGCCAGGGCGCATGGCATGGGTCAGGTTGAGGTTGACGTTATTCCCGGCAAAGCTGAGGGTCTGCTGGGCTGCCCCGTTGAGGCTCAACCGCAGCAGGCTCACCCCCTGACCCTGCACCTGGACGAAGCCCTCGACCTGCGGGATGCCCCGCACGACGGCGCTGGCCCGACCCCACTGGTTGTCGAGCTTGAGGTTGACAATCACCGGGTCGCAGACGGTGACGTTACCGGCCAGATCGGTGACCTTGAGCATGACCCGTGAGCGCTGGGTCTGATCAAGCTTGGTGGCCGTGACGATCACCGGGGTGGTAGTTCCGGCGCTAAAAGCAGGCACCACGGTATTGGCGTTGGTACTTTCGGTGACCTGGATGCTCGCCAGACCGCTGCCACTATCCTGGGTAAAGACCGTGAGCACCACTGGCGGCCCAGCATCAATCCGTTCGATGCGGCACACCGGCGGGGTGGTGTCGGTGCTCTGCTGCTCCCAGGTCTTGGTAACGGTGTTGGAGGTGATGGTCTGACCCTGGTTGTTTTGGAAGCTGGCCTGAATCTGGTCGGTGCCTGGCCCACCCGAACCGGTGTAGGTGAAGCTGGCCTTACCGCTGGCATCGGTAGCGGCGGTTCCGTTCGCCCCGCTGTTTGGCCCGGAGATGACCTGGAAGGTCACGGTGCGGTTGGCGATGGGGTTACCGTTGGAGTCTTGCAGGGTGGCGGTGATGGTGTGGGTGGTTCCTACAGGGTTGGTCGCCGACTGCGGACTCAGCACGATACCCTCGCCCACCACGGCGGTGGTGGCCCCTAAGGTGAGCGCCGCGAAGAAGATGTTGTCGTCGTTGGAGGGGTTGCGGGTGAAGACGGTGATGCTGGTGTCGCCGTTGTTGACGAAAGGCACCAAGCTGTAGAGTTCGTCGTCGGAGCGAGCTTGATCGGTAGCGTTGGGGGTGGCGTTAGGGTTGGCGGGGTTGGCGTTGCTGTCGCCGATGCCGCCCACGGTGAGCAAGGCCCCGTTAGCCTGCTGGCCATCATCCTCGCCGCCTGCCGCGGTGGTCAGGCGCTGCCCGTTGACATCCACCTGGCTGTACTGCGGGGTTCCAAATCCCTGAAAGCTAAAGGAGATGCCCAAGGAGAAGTCGAGCTTGAATCCCGGAGCGCTCTTGTTGATCGGGGTAGCCAAGCCGATGTTGAAGGTGTCGCCGGCGATGTTCTGGGCACCAAAGAGGAGCACTATCGTGTTGTCCGTGGTCTGGCCGGGGTCATCGAAGACCACCGCCAGGATCTCCCCGTCAATGCCCGAGGAGCTATTCTCGGTAATGGTGAAGCTAACGATCCCTGCCGCAGCCGAGTCAATCTTGGGCTTGACCAGGCTGGTCACGTTAGCCCAGTGGTTCTTGCTGCTGATCGAGTTGTTGATGACCAAATCCCAGTTCACCGCCGCCCCGTCAATCAGGATTCCCCCGTTAGGGATGGTAATCCCGGTGAAACCAGTGCTGGCGGCAGCCAGATAGGCCGCCCGAACCGTGGCCCCGGCAGGCTTATCCACCCGGATATTCCCGGTGGAGCTAGTGGTGCCAAGCCCATCCACCGAGAGGCTCACCTTTCCGTTGAAGGTGAACTGGGTAGCGCTCGAGCCCCCTAAAGCCTGGGTACTAATTCCCTGGCCCCGCAAGCCTTCCGGCACCGTGCCGGGTACCAACGCGGTGGTGCGGGGGCTCGAACACGCCGCCAAAGCCCCTAGAAGGGCCACCAAGGCCCCTTTCCAATAGTGCTTCATAGCTAATTCCCCCCTCCAATACAGCTCCTTTGTGCAGGACGTGTTATGCTGGATGCTCCCTCGAATGAGGGTAGGAGCAAACCCTTTGCGTGCGCTACCGGCGGAGTTATTCGGCCAAGCTCACCTCCTTTCGAGGGAACTGAAGCACCGGGCTAAACTCCAGCCCGGCTCCCTCGGGTTCCAGGAAAGGCCGACCCTCCAAGGTCAGCCAGCAGTGTCCGGTAAAACCTTGTTTCCAGGGGGCTATTCCAAAACACAACGAGACTTCTACGCCCGCCCGGCGCAGTAACCCATACAGGGTGAGCCCCCGCACCAGACAGCCCGAACGCACTAAAGGCCGAGCGAACTCGAGCGCCCAAAGCACCACCTGGCCCAGCCGCTCGGGGCTCGAGCCCATGACCCTAACCGCCGAGCCGGGCTCGAGCCACCCCATCAGGGTCGGCAACTTGAGCCGCAGAAGCAGCGGCAGCAGCAGGGCCAAAGCAAGGGCTTGGACAAACGTGCTCCACTCCTGTAGGCCATGGAGGTTTTTGAGGATATCAATCCGCCGGTGCGTCCAATAATAGCCTTTCACGGCTGAGTTCCTCGGTTAGCTCCTCAACATCCTGGCGGATTTGCGCCAAGGGCGCGTCGTACTCTGCACTGAGGATCTGGGCCACCGCCCCCAAGGTCTGCCCCTGGGTAAGCAGTTCCCAGATCCGCTCGCCCACACCATCCAAGCTGTAGTAGTGCCCACTTTCCACTTGTAAAACTACCAAAGCCCCGGACACGCGCTGGGTAACGGTGTTAGGGTTGGCAATATAACGGCGCTGCTCGAACCAGCTCACACTGTTCCTCTTTTTGCCCGAGCCCTCTGATCATAACTCCGGAGGTTTTGTGCTCGCCTTTAAGAGACGCAAGCCATCGAAGGTCAGAAGCCTCGTGGACCTCTTAGCTTTAAGCCAACGCACACCTTTCAATCCTTAGAAAGAAAAGTGGGTTAACTTACGGAGCAGGCCTAAGCGGCTTAGGCGAGGTTTGGTATAGACGCGCTTCATAATCACCTCCTCCAAGCGTATCTTTTGGGTTGTTTTAAATTACGTTTTTCCTCGTTACGCCATCGTTAAACACAAAGCAAGGTGGGTGAAAAGATTTAATAATCTTGCGTGAAAATTTAGAGATTCCTCATCAGCTCAGATATGCCCCCGTAACGAAAGACTTCACAGCACAGAAACTCCTGTAGCACATAAATGAAACCCTCTTACCTTTGTTCTGAAAAGGCTTGGATTTATGTCCGAGGTCACGTACTGGCAGGCCGTCCGACCTCTATTTGCGGGAGTGCCCCGGAAGTGACGCTGTCATCAACGAGGTGAGGGATCCCTCCTGCCTATGGCCATTGTCATATCTATGCCGGTAAAAAGACCGCTTTTCTACCCGAGCGGTCTGCGGTGGTCGCAGCAAGCTGTCCACTAGCAGGAGCGACCTGGGAAAGAGGTTGTCACTACGGGATGAGCGCCTCGGCTACGCGAAACACTACTAGCCCTGTGAGCTGAGATGCATCCTCAAGCATTACGTGTGGAGGATTAGCCTACTTTCGAGTGGCTTGAGCTTTAGCTAACTCGCCGGTAAACTATGGCCAATATGCGCTGGGGGTGGTTTTTTAGGTAGTACTGCGGGAGTGCTCTTTGACTCTCGCGGGCGGCTTTGTGCCGCCCGTAGCTTTTGCGGAGGCGTATGAAGCGATTTACGAGCCTTGGTAGTCTAAACCCGGCGATCGGGACCCCGCACGTAACGGAGGAATGATGGACCTAGATCAAGCATTGAGCGAGATCACTGCCGCACCAAGCCTCGAGGCCCTGCAAACCCTCAAGGTACAGTACCTGGGCAAGAACGGGCTGGTGACCCAGGAGATGAAGACCCTGGGCCAGCTCTCCCCCGAGGAGCGCAAGGAGAAGGGCCGCCAGCTCAACGAGGTCAAGGGGAAGCTCGAGGCCGCCCTCCAGGCCCGCGAGGTAGCGCTCAAAGAAAAAGCCTTGCAGGAGCAGCTCGAGCGCGAAGCCCTGGATGTTTCCCTGCCTGGTTACGCCTTCCCCTCGGGCGGGCTGCACCTTATCAGCCAGATCCAGAAGGAACTGCTGGACATCTTCCGCAGGATGGGCCACAGCGTGGTCGAGGGGCCCGAGGTGGAAAGCGAGTTCTTCAACTTCGACGGGGTGAACATGCCCGAGTGGCACCCGGCCAGGGACATGCAAGACACCTTCTGGTTACGGCTAGAGCATCAACCTTCTCTCGAGGCAGGGGATCAACGGGGCGGGGGTAACCCCGAGACCTTCACCATCCAGGGGCCATTCGGGGAAAACGTCAATGACCTGGGCGGAGCCCTCCTCCGCACCCACACCTCGCCGATGCAGGTGCGCTACATGATCCAACACACCCCACCCTTCAAGATCGTGGTGCCGGGCCGGGTCTTCCGCTACGAGCAGACCGACGCCTCGCACGAGGCCATGTTCTTCCAGCTCGAGGGCCTGGTGGTCGGGCAGGGCATCACCATGGCCGACCTCAAAGGGGCTATCACCGAGCTGGCCCGGGGGCTTTTCGGGGCGGAGGGCAAGGTGAGGTTTCAACCCACTTTCTTCCCCTTCGTAGAACCCGGAGCCCAGTTCGCCATGTGGTGGCCGGAGCGGCAGAAGTGGCTCGAGCTGGGCGGCAGCGGCATGGTGCACCCCAACGTCTTCAAGGCGGTGGACGACTACCGCGAGAAGATGGGGCTGCCCCGCGCCTACGAGGGCATGACCGGCTGGGCCTTTGGGTTCGGGCTCGAGCGGTTGGCCCTGCTCCGCTACGGCATCCCCGACATCCGCTATTTCTACCAGCAGAACCGGCTGAGCTTCCTGCGGCAGTTCAAGAATAGCTAATAGCCAATAGCCAAAGAGTTTTTTGCTATCGGCTATCCGCGAGGTATCCATGCGTATCGTTTACAGTTGGCTCAAAGAGTTCTTACCCGATGCGCCCAATCCGCAGCGGCTCGAGGAGCTGCTGGCCGGGCTGGGGCACGAGACCGAAACCATTGACCATCTGAGTGCTCCTCACCCCCAGATCGTCTTCGCCAAGGTGCTCTCAGTCGAGGAAATCCCCGGTGCCGAGGTAAGAAAGCTCGTCCTGGATGCAGGGCGAGAAGTCCAGGTGATCTCCGGGGCGCCCAACGCCAAGGCGGGCATCGGGGTAGCGCTGGCCCTGCCGGGGGCGGTGTTGCCCTCGGGGACCGAGCTTTCCGTGCGCAAAATCCAGGGGCTCGAGTCGTATGGGATGGCGCTCTCGCCCAAAGAGCTAGCCGTGGGCGAGTACGCCGGAGGGCTACTGGAGTTCCCCCAGGACGCGCTGCCCCCCGGAACCCCGCTGGCCGAAGCCTGGCCCGACGAGAGCGTGATCGAGATCGAGATCACCCCCAACCGGCCCGACGTGCTCTCGGTGTATGGCGCGGCGAGAGACCTAGCCGCGCTGGGCATGACCCTCCTCCACCCCGACCCCAGGCCCAAAACCAGCAAGATCGCTCTCCCCTTCCAGGTCTGGATCGAGGACCCCCAGGGCTGCGACCGCTTCACGCTCTCTTACGCCCAAAACATCAAAAACGGGCCCTCGCCGATGCAGGTGCAGCGCCGCCTCTATGCCGCCGGGATGCGCCCGATCAGCGCGGTGGTAGACGCCACCAACTACACCATGCTCGAGCTAGGAAACCCCATCCATGCCTACGACGCCCGCTTCATCGGCGAGGGAATTTTGGTGCGGCGGGCCAAGCCGGGCGAAAAGCTGGTCACGCTGGACGGGGTGGAGCGCATCTTCGACCCCAGAGACCTCCTCATCACCGTCAAGGAGGGGGAGCGGAACTTCGCCGAGGGCATCGCCGGGGTGATGGGGGGTTCACACGGCGAGGTGCGCGACGACACCACCGAGGTCGCGCTCGAGGTGGCCCACTTCGACCCGGTCTCGATCCGCAGGACCGCCAAACGCCAGGGCCTCAAAACCGAGGCCAGCTACCGCTTCGAGCGCGGGGTGGACCCCGACGGGCAGGTGCGGGCCGCGCTCCGCTTCATGGAACTGGTGCAGCAGTGGGCGGGGGCGGAGGTCGCGGAGGACCGGATTGACCTGAACTATACCCACCCCCCCCAGCCCATCGCTTTCCGGCCCAGCTACGCCAACCGGCTCATCGGGGCGGATTTCCCGGTGGGGGAGCAGTTGGATGCCTTGAAGCGCCTGGGGTTCAAGCTCGAGGGCCAAACCGAGCCCTACCGGGTCACCAAGCCCACCTACCGGATGGACATGGAGATCGAAGAGGACCTCGTGGAAGAGGTGGCGCGGATCATCGGCTATGACAAGATCCCGCTCACGCTCCCGGCCTTCTTCCCGGCGCCCGACAACGCCCTTGTGGACGAGCCCTACCAGGCCAAGGAACGGCTCAGGATGGTGATGGCCGGGCTGGGCTTCCAGGAGGTGGTCAACTACTCCTGGACTTCGCCGGAGGAGCTGGCCAAGTACCGCGCTCCGGCGCCCACCGTGGCGCTGGCCAACCCCCAGGCCTCCGACCGGACCCACCTGCGCACCGCGATCTATCCGGGGTTGCTCCACAACCTCAAGCTGAATCTTTCCCAGGGCGAGGAAGGCCCCTTCCTCCTCTTCGAGATCGGCAACGTGTTCAACCAGGCCGAGACCACCCGGCTGGGGGTGCTGCTGTCGGGTGAGGCCGTGCCGGGGCTGTGGCAGCCAGGCTTGGGTGGGGGGTTCTACGCCTTGAAGGGGCTCCTCGAGAGCGCCGCCGCCAACCTGGGCGCGACCCTCAAGGTTGAGCGGGAAAGTTACCCGCACCTGCACCCCGGAATCTCGGGGGCGGTGTACTGGAACGGGCGGAAGGTGGGTTCCATCGGGCAGTTGCACCCGGCCATCGCGGCCCAGGCCGAGCTGCCGACCCCTTACCTGGCTGAGCTCGAGCTTCCCCTGCCCAAGTCGGAGACCCGCTTCAAGGACGTGGCTAAGTATCCGGCCTCCTTGCGCGACCTGGCGGTGGTGGTGCCGGAGGCCGTGCCCTACAGCGAGATCGAGCGGATCATCCGGGCCAACGCAGGAGCTTACCTCGAGCAGCTGCAAATCTTCGACGTGTACCGGGGCACCCCGCTCGAGCCGGGGCACAAGAGCATGGCCTTCCACCTCAGCTTCCGCCACCAGGGGCGCACCCTAACCGACCTCGAGACCGACGGGTTCATGCAGCAGGTGATCGGGGCCATCGAGGGGGCGGGGTACACGATTCGGAAATAACCCCTGCCTACGATCCGGCCAGCCAGCGGGCCTCCTCCGAGATCCCCGGCACCGCCATCAGAAATCGAGGTCTCCTCGAGCCGCCGTCGGCAGCGATTCTCTGCCGCGTGAATCACCGGCTCGGGGATAGCTATCCTCGAGCCGGGTCGGATCAGACTGGTGTTTGTTTATCGGTCAAACCCTTCGGCCCAGCCCTCGGGGCTTTTCGCCCTGCGCCGCTTGGAAAGCGCATCGAGGAAGCAGAAGGTGGCGAAAACGATGATGAGCACCGACATGGCTCCTCACGCTCCTCCAAAGCCGAGGGCGGGCCTCGAGGCTCAAGCCTCCACGAGTTCGGGTTCCAAAACCTCGGGGGCCGGTTTCGGCCGCGGGCAGCCGGCGCGGCGGACAGATGGAAGGCATGGGCGTATCCTCAGCCTTCAGGTGGGACGGGACCGGGCGAACCCTGCGTACAAAGCCTGCTCTTGCCGTTCACCGCTGATCTCCCAGGTCTGCTTCTTCATGGTCATCCCTCCTCGCTTCTGAGCCGAGGGTAGACCCCCCCTGGTAACGCAGCGGTAACGCGCCGGTTTCCCTGCTCTTGGTTTTGAGCGATGCGGCTGGTCCCTGGAGCGGGCAGCGGATACTTTTTGGATCGGGTAAAAGCGAGAAACAGCATCGGGGATAGCGGTCACGGCGCATCGCGCTGCATCCTTTGAGCGGATAAACTAATCTGAAAACCGCTCTAAAATGGCGGGGTGGGAAGATCGCTTACCGATGCTTTTCTCGCTGCGCTGGTCGAAGAGTTCGCCCCGCCGGACTGTATCGGCGTGGGGCTGGTGGGAAGCTTCGCCCGCGGCCAGGGCAAACC
>DASTSL010000059.1:0-28827 GCA_035760705.1 Meiothermus sp.
CTGGATGGCGATGGTCAGGGTTCCGCCCCGGGTCTGGGCCAAGCCGAGGCCCAGCAAGGCCACTAATCCGACGAACAACCAGCGTTTCATCATGACCGTCCTCCTAAGATTTCGCGGGTTATATTCGCGCCGGAGCGGGGGTTCGTGCGCCTCAGGCGAACCCGTAGGTTTTACCCATCACCGAACGACCGTTCTCCGGCCACCCGGCCCAATGGTAACTTTTTGGCTCAGAGACGCGTTCCATTGGCTGCGTCCGTGGGCTCACGATATCACACCGGAATGGGCGGTGGAAGAGAAGGGCTCGGCCTTGGTGCGTCCTGAGGTTTGAATGGGGCTCGAGGGGTGAAAAGAAAACCCCCCAAGCGCTCTGTGCCATAGTGCTCGATGCAAAGCATTAGATGCGAAGCATTAGATGCGAAGCATTAGGCACCATACCCCCCTTGGGTCAGCCTTGTCCAAACCCCCTCAAACCAGGAACAGCACGCTCGCCGCTGCGTAGAGCCGAGCCGAGGCTATGAGTTCCTCGAGTTCCACGTACTCATCGGCCTGGTGCGGCACGGTCCGCCCGCCGGGGCCGATGGTGACGATGGGCAGCCCGGCCCAGGCCCACAAAAACGTCCCGTCGGTGGCCCCGGGGACCCCGCCGTACTTGATCGGCATCCCCAGCAACCCGAGGGCCTGTTCGGTGGCCCGGACGATCCGGGCGTCTTTGGCGGTCTCGGTAGCGGGGCGATCCTCGAAGACCTCGAGCCCAGCCGTCAACCCGGCATCCAAGCTGGCCGCGAGCGCCGCTCTCAGCCGCCGCTCGATCTCCCGGTGATCCTGGCCGGAGTTGGTGCGAATATCAATCCCCACCTTCACCTGGTCGGGGATCACGTTGAGCTGACCTTCGCCCGCGCTGGCCTGGAAGACCGTGGGGGTGACCCAGGGTTTCCCTAGATGCTCGTGGAAGCTCTCGGCCTGGAGTTCGCTCTGAAGGTGGCCCAACTCGGCCACGAACCGCGCCGCCGAGGGGATCGGGTTGGCCCCGGCGTAGGGCATCGCCCCGTGGGCCATCTTGCCCTGGAAGTGGACCCACACCCGCATCGCACCTTTCTGCCACAGGCAGACCTCGTTCTCCTCCGGCTCGCAGATGATAGCCCCGGCAAAGCCTTCGGCGTACCCGGCCCGGACGAACGCCTTGACCCCGATCATCAGGCCCTCTTCGTCGCAGGGGATGCACAGGCGCAAGGTCTTGGTGGGTTCTCCCAGTACTTTTTTGACTGCTTGAGCAGCGACAATCGCCGCCGCCAACCCGCCTTTCATGTCGCAGGAACCCCGCCCGTAGAGCCTGCCGTCCACGATCCGGCCCTCGTAGGGGGGAACCGTCCAATGCTCGAGGCTCCCGTGCGTCACCACGTCGGTGTGGCCCTCGAGGATCAGCCCGCCAGGCCCCGCACCCAAGTCCGCGATTAGGTTGGGGCGGCCCGGAGCTACCTGCTGAAGGATGGTCTTGAAACCCCGTTCCCGCAGGTAGGGCTCGAGGTAATCCACCACCGGCTGCTCGCCGGGGCCGGGATAATAGCTCTCGATCTGGATCAGCTGCTGCGCCAGCCGCACCACTTCTTCGGCGTCCACGTCCTGGGCGGCCTGCCGGGCTAAGTTCTGGGCATCCTGCAAGAGCGGCTCCTTTCCCGATGATTGCCAGGTTATGCCGTAGGGCTCGAGGCCGTCAACAAAAAAGGATGACCTGGGGGTCGTTGCGGCATGCACGCGTGAGGCTAGGGGCTCGCGGGTGATTGCGGAGGAAGCGGGTTGTAGACCGGGATCGCGGGATCCTGCGGCTGAGCGGTGGGGGCAGGCGTTGGCGGAAGAGGGGTCGGCACGACTTCCTCGGGTTTCGGCGGGGGAGGTGGGGGGGTCGGCCCCACCAGGTAGATCGCGCCCCAGGGCCGGTAGTTGCTGACTAGGGTATCGTTCACGGTGCGGCCATCGTCGAAGCGAATGGTGCGCTGCACGGCCACGCGGGCTCCCTGGGCGGCGAAGTCGATCTGCCTATGGCGGCCCGGGCGGAGCGAGGGGTCCACGATGTACCGGGGGGGTGGGGCCGCGACCCGGTTGGAGATGAAGGGGCCTCTCCACTCCACGCTGCGGTCCCGGGTCCCGAAGAGCCGGAAGATCAGGTTGTAGCCGCGGATCTCGGTGAGGATCAGCAGGTGGCCGGGGGTGTCGTTTTTGAAGCGGAAATCCTGGGTGGGCGAATACACCGTAGCATCGAGGCCGGTAGGCCGGTAATAACCCACCTGGTAGCTGTGGTGGCGGCGCTCGACGATGGGCAGACCGGCGAAATAGGCCGCGCGGAAGAGGGTGCTCGAGACCTGGCAGACCCCCCCGCCGACCCCGGTCTCGGTCTTGTCCCCGATGATCACGAAGGCTTCCTGGAAGCCGGTGCGCAAGCTGATCTCGCCTACGGTTTTGAGAAACGAGAAGATCTCGCCGGGCTCGATGATGACCCCCTCGAAGCGGCTGGTGGTGAGGTGAATGTTGTGTATGCGGCTTGGGATCGAGCCATAAAAGTTGGTCTGGCCTTCGGAGAGCAGTTCGCGGATGCCGAGATTATAGAAGTCATCGGCGGTCGGGAATTGGCCGATGTAGGTCACCGGCAGCCTGAACTCGCTCTTGCCCGCGTCCAGCGCATCCAAATAAGCCCGCTTGGCCGCCGCCAGATCGAAGTAGTAGCCGGGCCGCTCGATGGCGATCCAGCCCTTGGTTTTATCTTTGACCCAGCGGGCGGGCTGGGCCGGGCGCTTGAGGCCCTGGATGATCTGCTCGAGCAGCCCCACCCCCCCCACCGGAACCCGCTTGACCCCGCTGTAGACCACCACCTTCCCGTTCTCCAAAATCTTTTCCCGGGTCACCAGCAGGGCGTCCGGCCCGGCCACGGCAGAAGAAATCATGCTCAGAATAAACCCAAGAAGAATACGCTTCATATTTTCAAGTGTAGCGGATAGATGTAACTTAGGGTTTTGAGTCTCCCCACAAGATCTCGCCCTGAGGGCTGAGGGCGGGGTAATCTCGCCCCTCCTTGCGGCAGCGCTCGGCCCAGTCGGGGTAGGCCCACTCGAAGAGGAGCCGTCGGCGCAAAGCGGGCTCGAGCCTCGGCTTGTCATACATCCCCGTCCGCAGCCGCTGGCGCTGGGCCTCAAAGAGGATCACCGCCGCCGCCACCGAGACGTTGAGGCTCTGCACCATGCCCATCATGGGGATGACCACGTGGCCGTCCGCGAGTTGAGCGGCCTCCTCGGTCACACCCCACTTCTCGGTGCCGAGCAGGATACAAGTGGGCCGGGTGTAATCCACCTGGCGGTAATCCACGGCTTTCTGCGAGAAGTGCGCGGCGTAGATGGCGAACCCTCGAGCCCGCAGATCCGCGAACGCGGCGGGGGTGTCGGGGTAGGTGCGCAAACCCACCCACTTGGCGGCGCTCCCCGAGGTGGCGGCGGTGTGGCGGCTGGGGTCTTTGTCCTCGGTGGGGATGCCGTGGGCGGCGGGGACGAGGTGGGCCTCGAGCGCCCCCACCGCGTCGCAGGTGCGTAGCACCGCCGAGAAGTTGTGCCATTTGTGCACCCGCTCCATCAGCACGGTCAGGTCGGGCTGGCGGCGGTCCAGTACCTGCTGGATTTTCTGCCAACGCTCGGGCGTCATGAATCGTCATTCTACCCAAAGCCGGAAAACTCGGGAGAATAGGCATCATGAAAGCCATCGTCGTCGAAGCGCACGGTGGGCCGGAGCAGCTGGTCTGGCGCGAAGTCCCCGACCCCCGCCCAGGGCCCGGACAGGTTTTGATCCGCACCACCCTCACCGGCATCAACTTCGCCGACGTGCAGGCCCGGCGCGGCGGTTACGACGCGGGTTCGCCTCCTCCGTTCACGCCGGGTTTGGACGCGGTGGGGGTGATCGAAGCCGTGGGTGAGGGTGTGAATGGCCTCGAGCCTGGGGCTCGGGTGGCGGCCTTCCCCCAGGGCGGCTCCTACGCCGAGAAGGTCTTGGCCAAGTCGGTCCTGACCTACCCGATCCCCGACGAGCTTTCCGCTGAGGCGGTCGCCGGGCTCACCGTGCTGGTGACGGCCTATAACGTCCTGACCCTAGCTGGGCGGCTCGAGCCGGGCGAGACCGTGCTGGTCCACGCAGCGGCGGGCGGGGTGGGGAGCACGGCGGTGCAGTTGGCCCGAGCTTTAGGCGCTTCCAGGGTCATCGGAACCGTGGGCAACGAGTCCAAGGCCGAATTCGTGCGAAAGCTGGGGGCGGATGGAGTCATCGGGTACGGAGGGTTCGCAAAACGGGTGCTGGAACTCACGGATAACGTCGGGGCCGATCTAATCCTGGATTCGGTCTCGGGCACGGTTTTCGAGGAGGGGATGAAATGTCTGGCTCCCTTCGGACGCTTGGTGATCTTCGGGCACGCGGGCGGGCAAACCGGAACCTGCGAGACCCGTCCCCTGCACCGCCAGAGCCAAGCGGTGATCGGCTACTCCAGCGGCCACCTGCGGCGCTTTAGGCCCGGCTCGCTCCGACCCACCGTCGAGGCGGTGTTGGGGCACTTGCTGCGGGGGGAGGTGCGGCTCGAAATCGGGGCCAAGTTTAAGCTCGAGGAGGCCGCCAAGGCCCACGCCCTGCTCGAAAGCCGCCAGAGCGTGGGGAAAATCCTCCTCTATCCCTGACTGATAGACCCCGTAGGTGGGGGTGCGAGGGCCGCATAACCCCACCGGTGCTAGATTATGGGTGAACTGTACCCATCCACTTCTGCTGTACTTTCTACCCCTGCGCCGGGACTTCCTGGTAACGCCATACCGGCGAGACCAGTAGCCAAAAGGCGGAGATCAGCCCGCCCAGCGCCCCGATCATCAGGGTGGCCCTGGCCCCCAGCAACTCGCCCAGCACCCCGCCCAAAAACATGCCCAGCAGGTTAGCGCCGAACTCGAGGAAGCGCACGCTCCCGTTCACCCGCCCCAGCACCTGGTTCGGTACCAGGGCTTGCCGCAGGCTCAGCTCGTTGATGTTGTGCAGCGTCCAGGCCGGGTCGGTGAGGAGTTGGTTAAGGATATAGAGCAGGATCGTCACCACACCCACCCCCACCGCGAGCGTGGGTGCGAACGACCCCAGGCTGATCATCACCATCGAGAACACCAGGGTCTTCCCCAGGCCGTAGCGCCGGGTCAGCGGCCCCGCTAGCACCGCCCCCAGCAGCGAGGTGACCCCGCCGATGCTGTAGATCATCCCCTGGACACCGGGAGAGAGCCCGACTTCCCGCGTGGCAAAGACCAGGAACATGCTCCCGAAGATCCGGCTGAAGAAAGCCAGCAGCACGTTACTGCCCACCAAGGTTCGCACCACGGGCTGGTGCAGGATAGCCTGCAAGCCTTCCTTGGCCTCGAGCCGGGCGTTCCCCCCGCCCTCGGTTTTCTTCACCGGCGGCTCGGGTTGGCGGATGGCGGCGATGCTCAGCGCCGAGAACAAAAAGGAGATGGCGTCCACCAGGATCACGATGGGCCCGGTGAGCCACTGCACCAGCCAGCCCGCGATCCCGAATCCCCCGGCCTCGGCCACCGAGGCGCTCGCGCTGAGCTTGCTGTTGCCCTCGACGAGCTGGTCCCGCCGCACCAGGGAGGGCAGGTAAGCATGATAGGCCACGTCGAAAAACGTGCCGAACACCCCGTTCACAAAGGCCACCAAGTAGAGCTGGGGCATGCTGAGCACCCCCAGCAGGGCCGCCACCGGCACGCTCAGGAGCGCCAGGAAGCGCCCGACGTCGCTCCAGATCAACACTGGCCTGCGGGGCAGGCGGTCCACCCACACCCCGGCGAAAAGGCTCACCAAGAAGCCCGGGATGAGGCCCATGATCCCCAGCAGGGCAATCTGAAAGGGGCTGGCCTCGAGCGTTAACAGCGCTACGAAGGGCAAGGCAAAATTCCCGATCATCGAGCCGAAGACCGAGACGGTCTGGCCCACCCACAACCGCATGAAGTGGGGGTTTCTCCCCAAGCCTCCCAGGCGCATAGATGAACCCAAGCCTAAAGCTACAGGTCCGTTTGGTAAAGCAACCCAAAAGGTGAGGAAATTTCGGCTTTGCCCTGAAATTTCTTGGGTCTAGCGGGAAGTATCGCCGAGCGATCGGACTGTACCAGATTTCGTCATCGCCTTTACCTTGACGATGGAAGCGACAACCCGCCTCGCTCAAAATTTTCAACTCGGGCTGGGCGTGAAAGTGGATCGGGTCAGGGGGATCGGGCTGGAAGGAGGGTTGCCGTTGGGCTCGAGGGGCTTCTCCACCGTGGCGGCCTAGGCTACGAGACCTGCGACATCCTCGCGCTCGACCACCCAAACCCGGGCTTCTTCATCCCCGAACGCGCGAACTTGCCTAGGGGTCAGGGGCGGGTGAACAGATAGTCCTTGGCCTTTGCCCCGGTGTGACAGCCCACGCAGAGCCCCTGGTTGTTCGGCCCGCCGAACTTCAGCAGGTACTTGCCGCCCTCGGGAAAGTATTCCTCGTAATACCAGCCGCTTTGCCGCTTTTCCATCACCGCCAGAAGGGTCGGGGCGCGGGCCGGGCCTGCGGTCTTGACCACGATGCTCCCCACCGCCAGCGGCTTACCGCTTTTCCAATCCTTGGCGGCGACCGGGTTGGCGTACACCACCTTGCCCTGCCCGGCGTGGGGGCCGGAGGTGGGCAGAGCGGTCGTCGCCACCTTCTCCCACTGGTCGTAGCCGGTGTAGGGGGTCGGAACCCCGTTCAGGCTCGCCGCTATCGCACAGGCTCCCAGGATGAGCACACCCAGGCTCGCTCGCCACATACTTCCTCCTCCCTCGGCTGTACGAAGAAAAGACCGCGGCCGGATGGCTCCGAGTCTAAAAAGCGCGGCGATCCGAGCAGGTAACCGAGCCGCCAAGCGACTTAAAGAGGTGGCAAACTGCTATCCCCACGGGGTTTTTCGCTACGGCTTTCCCCACGTCCTGACCAGCGCCCTAGCTCGAGCCCACCTCCAAATCCATATCCCACACCACGAACCAGCAGCGCCGGATCAGGCCGTCCCGCACCTCGTAGATCACGATCCCGTCGTCCTGGCGTCCGCGGATAAAAGCCCGCTCGTCGTCGATTACGAACCCCTCGCTCACCATGCGCGAGGCGACCCGGGCCTGGAGATCGGGGTCTTCGGCGAACAAGTGTCCCCAGCGCTGGCGAATCTCCTGGTGGCCCTCGGCGATCAAGCCACCGCTGGGGAAACGCAGGATCTGGGCGTCGGGGGCGTAACAGGCCACGAACGCCTCGATGTCGCGGGTGTTGAAGGCCTCGAGCTGGGCCTGCACCACGGCTTGGGGGTCGTCCATGGTTCAGACTTCGCGCTCGGTGCGCGACAAGGGCCAGCTCGAGGCCTGGTCCAAGGCCTCGACCTCCTCGCGCGAGAGGTGCAGGTCGGCGGCGGGCATCAAGTCGCGGAGCTGGGCCACGCTGTTGGCCCCGATGATCGGCGCGGTCACGTAGGGCTTGGCCAAGAGCCAGGCCAGCGCGACCTGGGCAGGATGGGCACCCCGCTGCTGGGCGACCTCGAGCACCTTGTCCAGGATGGCCCAATTCTGCTCGCTATAGCGTCGGTTGTTGATCTCCTGGGCCCGCGCGCTGGGGGGCAAAGGCTGGTCGCGGCGGTACTTGCCGGTGAGGAAGCCGCCCGCCAGAGGGCTATATGGGATCACCCCGATCCCGTAGGTCTCGCACACCCGGGCGATCTCCCGCTCGAAGTTGGCCCGGGTCGGCTGGGCCAGGCTGTACTCCGGTTGCAAAGAGACAAAGCTCTCGTAGCCGTGCTTATCCGAGGCCCATAGCGCCTGCATGAGCCGCCAGGCCGAGAAGTTGGAGGCCCCGATGTAGCGCACGTAGCCCTTGCGAACGAGGTCAGTAAGGGCCGAGAGGGTCTCCTCGATGGGCACCTGGTTATCGATGGTGTGCACCTGATAGAGGTCGATGTAGTCCACCTGGAGGCGGCGCAGGGAGTCCTCGACCGCCCGCATGATCCACTTGCGCGACAAGCCCTCCCGCTGCAAGGGGTGATCCCGGCCCTCCGAGCCGTTCTGGCCCATGGCCCCCCGCACCTTGGTAGCGATCACCACCCGGTCGCGGTTGCCCCGGCTTTTCATCCAACGCCCGATGATCTCCTCCGAGACCCCACCGGGGTTGTTGGCGGCCCAGGTGCTATAGATGTCGGCGGTGTCGATCAGGGTGCCGCCCATCTCCACGAAGGCGTCCATGATCTCCTGCGCGGTGGCCTCGTCCGCCGTCCAGCCGAACTGCATGGTGCCGAGGGCGATAGGGTAAACCCGAAGGCCGCTTTTCCCGAGTCTGCGGTAGCTCATGGAGGGAATCATATTCCCGCATGTCGGGTGGCCCAAGTGAGGGAGGAAACTTTTGTGCTATAGCAAGGTCGTACGCTGTACGTCTTAGGCCCGTGGATGCGTATCGTCTATCGCGGATCGCTAAAAATCTCTGGCGATACGCCATAGGCAATCTTTTGACATAGGACGCATAACGTTTCGACCCTTTCTAAACCTGCTCCCGCAGCTTGGCGATCAGCGGGCGCAATAGTTCGCTCTTGAGCTTGAGGGCCTGGCGGTTGACGATCAGCCGGGCCGAGGAATGGGCCAGCACCTCGAGCTCTTTGAGCCCCGCCGCCCGGATCGAGGCCCCGGTCTGCACCACGTCCACCACCGCGTCGGCCAGGCCGGTGACAGCGGCCAGCTCAACATTGCCGGCCAGCTCGAGCACGTCCGCCACCCAGCCCCGCTCGCGCATCACCGAGGCGGTGAAGTTGGGGTATTTGGTAGCGATCCGGCGGATCGGCCCGGTGCTGTGGGGGTGCCGGATCAGCGAGAGGCGGCAGACCCCGGTGCGTAGGTCCACCGGCTCGTACACGTCTCGCCCGGACTCCAAGAGCACGTCCTTGCCTACCACCCCGACATCGGCAATCCCCAAGTCCACGTAGAGCGGCACGTCGGCGTTGCGCAGCTCCAAAATGGCGATCTCGCCCTCCCGCCCGTGGATCATGGTGCGCTCGCCTTTGACTTTGGGAAGCTCGAGCCCGGCTTTTTGCAGGGCAGAGTAGCCGTCCTCGAAGTTACGGCCTTTGGGCAGGGCCAAAACCAGGGAATAGCGTCCGCGGATCATGCTGCACCGCCAAACGCCAAACGCCAAACGCCGAACGCCGGAAAGACAAACCCCTTCATCGTATTAGAGTGCTTCGCGCACCCGACACGAAGCGCATCCTATCATCCTGTCGTCAGCCGGAAACGATGACGGCTCGGCTCGCTTTGGCCAGGGCTTGGCCCAGGTCTTCGATCAGGTCCTCGGGGTCTTCGATACCGATGGAGAGGCGCACCAAGCCCTCGGTGATCCCGTGGCGCTCGCGGAGCTTGGGCTCTAAGAGCTGGTGGGTGGTCGAAGCCGGGTGGGTCGCCAGCGATTCCACGTCGCCCAGGCTCACGGCTTGGGTGAAAAGCTCGAGCGCGTCTAGGAAGACCCCCGCCGCCTCGCGGGAGGGCAGCTCGAGCGAGACCAGGCCACCAAAAGCCCTCATCTGCCGTTTGGCGACCTCGTGACCGGGGTGGGTGGACAGGCCGGGGTAGTAGACCTTCTGCACCGCCGGGTGCTTGGCGAGGTACTCGGCAACCCGCATCGCCCCGGCACAGTGGGCTTCCATCCGCAGGGCCAGGGTCTTGACCCCACGCAGCAACAAAAACGCCTCGAAAGCCCCCAGCGAGCCGCCCAGGTGGCGCAAACCCTCCATCCGCACCCGGTCCATTAGCTCCTGCGGCCCGGCCAGGACCCCGCCCAAGGCATCCCCGTGCCCGCCCAGGTATTTGGTGGCCGAGTGCAGCACCAGGTCAATCCCGAACCCTAAGGGCCGGGTCAGGTAGGGGGTGGCGAAGGTGTTATCCACGCACGTGAGAACGCCGTGGACCTTGGCGATGCGGGCTACTTCGGCCAGGTCGTAGATGCGGAGGTTGGGGTTGGTGGGGGTCTCGAGATAGATGAGTTTGGTGGCGGGCGAGATCGTGGCTTCCAGGTGCTCCACGTCCCCCGCATCGGTGGCGATCACCCCGAACTTGTGTAGGGTCTCGAGGAAAAACCCCTCGGTTCCCCCGTACAGCGGGGCCAAATACACCACCTCGTCGCCCGGCTGGAGCAGGGTGAAAGCCAGGGCGCTCACCGCGGCCATGCCGCTGCTGAAGGCCACGGCTTCCTGGGCCCCCTCGAGGCTCGCCAGCTTCTCCTCAAAAGCCCGCACCGTGGGATTCCCGATGCGGCTATAGAGGAACCCGGCTTCCTCTCCCTCGAAGAGCCGCTCACCACGGGCGAAAGACCCGTAAGCAAACGTCGAGGTGCTGTAGATGGGGGTGGCGTGGGCCCCGGTTTGGGGGTCGGGGTGCTGACCGGCGTGTACGGCGCGGGTACGAAAGCGTTTCATGAAGGCGACCTCTTGCCCTCATCTTACCGGTCGGGGCGGGGAAAGGTGTCCTCGAGATAACACCTTAGGCTCAAGTTCCTTCCTGGGGAATTTCCTCGAGCCTCCCCTCCACCGCGATGAGGGGGATTCCCCGGCTACGGGCGTAGTGGCGCAGCGAGGTGAGGTCATCGGTCCAGGCCAGTTCGACCCGTTGCCCCTCGGCGCGGAGTTGTCGGGCCATCGCTCGGTCTACGGCTAAAACGTCGGGAACATCGGCCTCGCTCGGTAAGCGCAATACTACTCCGCTTCGCGGCGAAGAAAGCGCCACCCCGCTGCGCGGCGAAAACAACGCCACCCCGCTGCGCGGCGAAAACAACGCCTCCATGACCCGCTCGAGCCCCACCGTAAACCCACAGGCCTGCGGCAAGAGGGTCCCGTCGTAGCGGCCCCCGCCCATGAGGGGCAGGCCGAAATCTTGGGTGTAGGCCTGGAAGTTGATCCCGGTGTAGTAGTCGAGGCGGCGGGCCCGGCCCAAATCGAGCAGCAGCGGAACCCCGGGCAAGAGCTCGAGGCTCGCCTCGAGCCAGTCCAGATCGGCCCGGGCTTTCTCGGTCAGGTTCAGCTTGCGGGCTTCCTTCAAGACCTCCGGGCCCCCGTACAAATCCGGCAGGGCCAGGATGGTCGGGGCGAAGCTGTCGTTGACCTTGTATTCCTCGAGCAAACCCCAAAGCTCGGGGATGTTCTTGCGGTGGATGGCCTGGCGCAAGGTCTCGATCTGGGATGGGTTGAGTCCGGTGGACTCGAGTAAATCCCGCACCAAGGAGGGCAGCCCTACCTCGATTTTGGCCTCGGCGAAGCCCAAAGCCCGCAGGGCCTCCCAGGCCAGCTCGAGGACTTCGGCGTCGGATTGGGGGCTGCTCACCCCGACCAGTTCCACCCCGAACTGGGTGTACTCGCGCACCCGGCCCAGCTCGGCATCGGCCTCGCGCAGCCAGACCTGCCCGGCGTACTGGTAACGGGCGGGGTAGTGCTCGGGGGGGAAGGTCTCGACCAGGTTGGCCAGGGCGCTGGTGAAGTCCGAGCGCAAGGCCAGCACGTCCCCGGTCTTGTCCACCAGCTTGAAGGAGCGCTCGGCCAGCACGTGGCGGGGGTCATACAGCTCGAGCGCCGGAAGCTCCACCAGCTCGTACCCCCAGCCGTGGAACAAATCGGTGAGCCGCCCGGCCAGCTCGCGCCGCAGCCGGGCTTCGGGGGGGAGGTGGTAACGGGTGCCCTCGGGGATCATTGCATATCGCGGATCGCAGATCGCCTATCGTCAAATATCTTTAGCGATCCGCGAGTGGGCGATGAGCGATAGGCAATCATTGGCTTTTGGTCAAAATCTTCACCGACAAGATCTTGTCCCGCGTCTCACCCCGCGCTGGGTTCGCCACGCCCTCGGTGGGGGCGAGTTGCTTCACCACGTCCATGCCCTCGATGACTTGGCCGAAGATGGTGTACTGCTGGTTGAGGTTGGGGGTGGGGCCGTAGGTGATGAAGAACTGGCTTCCGTTGGAATTGGGGTCGGAGGTGCGGGCCATGCCCAACACGCCCTCTTTGTCGTAGTTGAGGCTGGGGGTGACCTCGAGGCCGAACTGATACCCCGGCCCGCCTGTCCCGGTGCCGGTGGGGTCGCCGGTCTGGGCCACGAAGCCGGGGATCACCCGGTGCCAGACGATGCCGTCGAAGTAGTGGTTCAAGGCCAGGAACACGAAGGAGTTGACGGTCTTGGGGGCTTGCTCCTCGTAAAGATCCACGGTGAACTTGCCCTTGGTGGTCTCGAACTCGGCGTAGTAGTCGAGGCCCGGTTTCAAGACGTCCTCGGCCTTGGCGAACTTGCGCAGGGGGGTTTGCGAAAGATAGGGTAGGGTTTCCATTCCACGCTCTCCTTGGGCGATGGTCACGGTTGCGGGTGGGGTCGGGGAATCCGACCCGCTGGTGAGCGCACCGCTGCTGGTCCCCCCGGTCCCGCCTCGGGAAAAGAGCAGCACCACCCCGCCCAACACCACCAACAGCAAAACGACGATGGCTGCGGTTCTCATCTGGGATAGTCTACCGCACCGGTTGAGAATGTCCTTAAATGATGCGCCCACAGCCCTACTGGAGCATCTGGGCGACGAGTTCCTTGTAGAGCTTCGCGGCGACCTTCGCGGTCACGCCTGCCACGTCCCGGAGCGGGTTCAACTCCACGATATCGGCCCCGACCAGGAGCTCGAGCCCCTGGAGAATCCGCAACACCTCCCGCACGCTCAAGCCGCCCGGCTCATGGTGCGAGACCCCCGGTGCGAAAGCCGGATCCAGCACGTCCAAGTCGAAGGAGAGGTAGAGTGGCCCTTCCAGGGCGGGCAACTCCCCCCGCCAGTCCTTCATCTCGAGCACCTCCACCCCGAAACGGCGGGCCTGCTCGCGCTGATGGGGGTTCGGGGTGCGAATCCCGACCTGCACCAGCCGCTGCACCAACCCCCCTTCCATAACCCGGGCGAAGGGGCAGGCGTGGGAGTAGCGATTGCCGTCCAGCTCGTGGTAGAGGTCGGGGTGGGCGTCGAGGTGGAGGACGGTGAGGTTGGGGTAATGCCGGGAAAAAGCCCGCAGGATCGGGTAGGTGACGGAGTGGTCCCCGCCCAGCGAGAGCAGTTTGGCCCCCCGCGCCAGAACCCCCGACGCCGCCGATTCGATCTGAGCGAGGGCCTCTTCCCCGCGCCCGAGTGCTATGTCCCCCAAATCCTGCCAGCCCAGATGCGCACCGAGGTCGAGGGCGTTTTCGGCAGAGAGGTTGCTCGAGCCGTCGTGCAACGCCTTTCGGATCTGGGCCGGGGCTTGGGCCGCCCCACGCAAAAACGAGGAGTTCTCGTCAAGCGGAAACCCCAGGACAGCGACCGTGCCCGGCCCCGGCCAAGGTTCGGTGTCAGGCGTTGGGCGTTCGGCCTTCACCGTCAAAGCTTGGGCAGGGTGATCCCCTTCTGGCCCTGGTACTTGCCCTTGCGGTCGTCGTAGGTCACCTCGGGGCGCTCGCCCTGGAAGAAGACCAGCTGCACACAGCCCTCGCCCGCGTACATCTTGGCCGGAAGCGGGGTGGTGTTGGAGAACTCGAGCGTAACGTGCCCCTCCCAACCGGGCTCGAGGGGGGTGATGTTGGCCACGATGCCCACCCGGGCATAGGTGCTCTTGCCGATGGCGATGGCCAGCACGTCGTCGGGCATGCGGATATACTCCACCGACCGCGCCAGCACGAAGGAGTTGGGCGGGATGATCACCTCGTCGCCCTCGTAGTCCACAAAGCTCTTGGGGTCCAAACCCTTGGGGTCGGCGACGGTGTGGAAGACATTGGCGAAGATCTTCCACTCGCTGGCGGCCCGCAGGTCGTAGCCGAAGCTGGAAAGCCCGTAGCTGATGACCCCCTCGCGCACCAAGCGTTCCTCGAAGGGTTCGATCATGCCCTTTTTGGCCTGCTCGCGTATCCACCAGTCGGGTTTAATGCTCATCGTTCCACACTATACGGGGTGCTGGGACGGCATGAAAGGCGCGGTGGCGCAAGGTAGAAGCAGATCACCGATCGCAAATCGCATATCGCCAAAGCTTTTTGCAATCCGCAATACACGATACGCGATAAGCACCTGATCCGTGGAGTTTCAGCATGTGACCTGCGACCCCCAATCATGAACCTTCATCCAAACTTACTCTCATGAGGTCAAACTAGGTTAAGACCATGCGTGTATTTGTTTTGGGGCTTTTGCTGGTACTGGCCGCCTGCGGCACCGACGAGGGCGGTTCCAAGCAGCCGCTGAACATCAATACCAGCTTGCCACCGGCCTACGTGGGCGACCCGTACAATGCGACCTTCACCGCCGACGGCGGGGTGCAGCCCTACACCTTCAAGCTCGAGGGCTCGCTCCCCAAAGGCATCACCTTCAACCGCACCGGGCTCAGCGGCATCCCGCAGGAGAAGGGGAGCTACAAGCTCCGGCTCATCATCGAGGATGCCAACCTCTCCAAGACCTTCAAGGACCTAACCCTCCTTGTCTCCGACCCGCCCCCGCCCAAGCTGACCCTGGTCCAGCCGCAGTCCGAGGTGAGCCAGCCCTTCATCCTGCTGGCCCGGCTCGAGGGCCGCGAGTCGCGGGGTTTCCAGGCCCAGATCCCGCTGAAAGACTTCAAACCGGTATTGGAGAGCCTGCAAGCCCAGCCGGGGGTCTTTTACGTGGCCCGTTACAACCCCGAGCGCGAGGTGATGGACCTGGACGTGGCCTTCGCCCAGCCCAAGCGGGACCTCGAGGTGCTGCGCCTGACCGTCTCCCCCACCAAGGCCCTGCGCCCGGCGCTCCAGCCCCGGGTGGCCTACTACGACAAAGAGGCCAAACCCTTCCCCGGCAACCCCTCCCTCGAGCGGGTCGCCAGCGAAGGCAAGTACACCTACGCCGATCTGCTCACGTTGGCCCAGAACTTCGGTAAGAAGGCCGCCCAGCCTGCCAACCCGCAGACGCCGGGCACCCAAACCCCGCAACCCCCGGCTACTCAGCCCGCGACCCCGCCTGCTCAGACCTCACCCGCAACGACCCCACCTCCAGCTCAGAATCAGGGTCAAACCCAGCCTCCCGCAACCAATCCGGCCACTCCGCCGCAACCCAACCCGGAGCAAACCCAGCAACCGGCTACAGCCACCCCACCCCAACAGGCTGCTCAGACCCCACCAACGACCACGCCGCCCCAGCCCCCCGAGATCGGCCAGGCCCAACAGACCAATCCCACCCCACCCGCGCAGGCCCAGCCCGCCCCGCCGAGTCAACCCCAGCCCGGACCAACCCAACCGCAACAGCCCGCGCCGGCCCCCAAAACCGGCCTCCCCGGCGACTTCAACGAGGACGGGGTGGTGGATCAGAAAGACCTCGACCTGTTACGCTCCTCCTACCGCTGGAGTAACGTGGGCAACCCCGCCCCGGCTAACCCCCCGGCCCAACCCCAGCAGCCCGGCCAGACCCCACCGAATCCGCCCGCGCAACCGGGCAATGGCAACACGGGCGGACAGAACAACTCCTCGAGCGGAAATTCTTCGGGAAACAACGGTAAATAGCACCGAGTCTGCCAAGGAGGACGGGGCGATCCCGTCCTCGTATTTTTTGCCATCCGTTCTTGCTCATAGGGCCTTTCTCTACACATCTGACTTCTGCGCAGGGTGAGAGGGAACAATCGCTCCTGGGGATAACTGTCAGGCCGCGCTATACCGAGCGTTCACACGGCATTCACAAAGCCACCCCTCTCCCTTCATAGGGTTAGCCCTACCCTTCTCTCGAGCGTTCGGGAACCTCCCGGACGGTGAAAGGAGCAAGGGAGTTATGGATATCGCAATGGCACATGGCTTTTTCGGCTTCAACCCGTTCTTCGCCTTCTTCGGCTTTCTCTTCAACCTGCTGTTCTTCGTCTTGTTCATCGGCCTGATCGTCTGGGTGTTGCGGGGCTTCCGCCGAGGCCGGTGGGGGCGCGGCCCCTGGCGCGGGATGGGCTACCAGCGCTTCGGCCAATGGATGGGGGGCTCGAGCGACGCGATGAATACCCTCCGCGAGCGCTTCGCCCGGGGCGAGATCAACCGCGAGGAGTACGAGCGGATCAAGGCCGGGCTCGAGCGGGAAAACGCCGACGAGGGCGACTGGAGGCCCTTCTGGAAACAGGACAGCGCGCTCGAGGTGGCCCGCACCCGCTTCGCCAAGGGGGAGATCACTCTGGAGGAGTTCGAGGCCATCAAAAAAGGCTTGCAAAGCTAAGGCCCGGGCGGGTACGGGGGTGTTCCTCCCGTACCTTTTTTATGGAGACTGCTATGGAGACCACACCCAACCTCCCCATCGGTTACTGGCTCAAACGCGCAGATGAACTGCTCACCCGGGCTATCAATCAGGCACAGGAAGCGACCGGCCTAACCCGCACCCACTGGCAGGTGCTCAACTCAGTTCAGGAAGCGGGCACGCTCAGCCGAGAACGGCTCGAGGGGATAATGCAGACTTCTTTAGACTCGAGCGGGCTCGAGCCCATCATCGCCGAACCCGCCGGCAGGGGCTGGCTGGCACGAAACGACTCGGACGATCTCCGCCTCACGGACGCGGGAAAACAGCAGTACCAAGCGGCTCTATCCCTGCAATCCGAGGTGAGAAAGCGGGTCGTACAGGGGGTCGGTGAAGAGGAATACACGACCGTGATCCGCGTGCTGCAAAAGATCGTGGACAATCTGGAGACGACGCCGGAGTAAGACACTGTACATTCCCCCGGCTCGATGACGGCAATAATGCTCTGTATTTTTGGGAGGCAAGCGATTATGGCTTCACCCCACTCCGCCCCGGTTAAAACCGCCGAACTCACCCCCCAGCAACGACTCTTCACGCTGCTGGGTACATTGCTGGGTTTGTTGCTGGCCGCGCTCGACCAGACCATCGTGGCTACCGCAGGCCCGGCCATCCAGCGCGACCTCGAGATCGAAGCCTCGCTTTACGTGTGGATCACCACCGCCTACTTGGTGACCTCGACGGTGTTGGTGCCCATCTACGGCAAGCTCTCCGACCTGTACGGGCGAAAGCCGATCCTGATCGCAGCCATCGGCATCTTCTTGCTGGGGTCCTTCCTCTGCGGCATCTCGCAGAGCGCGGTGCAGTTGATCCTGTTCCGGGCATTGCAGGGGTTGGGCTCGGCGGGCTTGTTCGTGACGGCCTTCGCTATCATCGCGGACATCTTCCCCCCGGCGGTGCGGGGCCGCTACACCGGGCTCTTCGGGGCGGTCTTCGGGCTTTCTAGCGTGGTGGGGCCACTGGTGGGCGGCTTCCTCACCGACAACATCTCCTGGCATTGGGTCTTCTTCGTGAACCTGCCGGTAGGGGCGGTGGCGCTGGCTTTTATCTTCAGCCGGATGCCCCTGTTGCGGCTCTCGCCGCGTAGGCCGACCATCGACTACCTGGGCGCGGCTTGGCTGCTGGTCTTCACCGTACCCCTCCTGCTCGCCCTGAGCCTGGGCAAAACCACCCTGGCCCCCGGCGAGACCGGCTTTTTGTGGGGCTCCTGGCAGATTTTGGGAATGTTCGCGCTGGCGGCGGTCGGGCTGGTGGGTTTCCTCCTCACCGAGCGCCGGGTAAAAGAGCCGATCCTGCCGCTCTCGCTCTTCGCCAACCGCACCTTCGCGGTGGGGAACGCGGCCAGCTTCGTGCTGGGGGCGGGCTTCCTGGCGGCCATCGTGTTTTTGCCGCTCTTCATGGTGATCGTGGTGGGCTTGAGCGCCACCAACTCCGGCCTGACCGTTACCCCCCTGACCTTGGGCATCGTGTTCGGCAACGTCGTCTCGGGGCAGTTGGTCTCGAGGTTCGGGCGCTACAAACCGCTGATGCTGACCGGGCTCTCCATCCTGAGCGTGGCCTTCATCATCATGGGCTTCACCCTCACCCCCCACTCGAGCCAGCTCGAGCTGACCCTCAAGATGATCCTGATGGGCCTCGGCTTGGGTCCGGCTATCCCGCTCTACACGCTGGCGGTGCAGAACGCGGTCTCCTCGATGATGGCCGGGGTGGCCTCCTCCACGGTGCTCTTCTTCCGCTCGATGGGCTCCACCATCGGGGTAGCAGTCCTGGGGAGCATCTTCGCCAACACCTTCTCCTCCGAGCTTTCCACCCGCGTCACGGCGGCCACCGCCGACCTGCCCCCGGCCTTGCGCGCGCAGTTCCAGGCCCCGGGGGCGAACGCGGGCGGCGAGGGGGCACAGCTCTCCTTCGACGCCGAGGCCCTCAAAACCCAGATCACCCGGCGCTTCGATCGGCAGTACCAGGCCGTCGAGAAGGCCGTCCGCGCCGGACCGACCGGGGTACAAGCCCTGGCGAAAGACCCTGGCTTGCCTCAGGAGCTCCGCGACAACCTGGGCCAGATCCCTCCGCAGGCCCTCGAGCGCCCCCAGGCTCGCCAGCAGCTGCTGGACGAGGTGCGCTCCGGCCTCGAGCGGGCCCAGGAGCAAGCTATAGCGACCGTAGACCGGATTGGCCAGGCGGTCAAAGAAGCACTCACCGTGGCCATCACCCAGGTCTACAAGATCGGCATCCTGATCGCCCTTCTGGGCATCGCGGTCACACTCCTGATCCCGGAGTTGCCCCTGCGCAAGTCCAATGCGCCCGCTCCGGCAGCCGCCGACTGACATGGACCGTTTGATCCCGGTGCAGATCCTGGGCCTGGCCTTCTTGCTGGGGCTGGGGTTGCATCTCCTCTTGCCGGGCCGCTTCGCTCCGTTGCCGGGTCTGGCGGTCGTGCTCGTCGTGGTCGCGTTCGGAATGGCTTCCTGGGCCGTTTCGCTGTTCCGTCAGCACCAGACTCCGGTGAATCCGACTACCCAGCCGAAGCAACTGGTGACCGCCGGGCCTTACCGCTTTAGCCGCAACCCGATGTATCTGGGGATGGTGCTGCTCTTGCTGGCCATCGCATTAGGGATGGGTTCGCTGCCGATGCTGGCGGCCCCGCTGGCCTTTTGGCTCTTCATGAACTATCGCTACCTCCCTCGAGAAGAAGCCAAGGTCGAGCAAACCCTGGGAGCTTCCTACACCGAGTACCGCCGGAAGGTGAGGCGGTGGCTGTGAAGCACCTCGCAACGCCCCGCAATCTCTCGAGGTCAGCGTGAGCGCCTCGATTCTGATCGTGGAGGACGAAACCCGGCTGGCGGAGATCCTGGAAGATTACCTGCGCCGTGAGGGGTACAAGACCGAGCGGGCCAAAGACGGGAGCCGGGCTTTGGAACTCTGGCGGGTGGCCCAGCCGGACCTGATCCTGCTGGACCTGATGCTCCCGGTGCTGGACGGGCTCGAGGTGGCCCGGCGCATCCGCGCCGAATCGGACGTGCCGATCATCATGCTCACCGCCCGCGACGACGAGGTGGACAAGCTGGTGGGGCTGGGCCTGGGGGCCGACGACTACGTGGTGAAGCCCTACAGCCCGCGCGAGGTGGTGGCCCGGGTCAAGGCGGTGTTGCGCCGGGTGCGGGGAACGGTGCTGGCCCCCGAGGTGTATAGGGCCGGGAGTTTAGAGGTTGACCTGGGCGCCTTTGAAGCCCGCTGTGGCGGCGAACCGGTAGACCTCACCACCAGCGAACTCAAGCTGCTGGCCCTGCTGGCCAAGGAACCGGGCCGGGTCCGCCAGCGCTCCGAACTCCTCACCGCCACCGGCGATGCCGAGAGCTACGCCGACGAGCGCACTGTGGACGCCCACATCAAAAACATCCGCCGCAAGCTGGGCGAGTGCGGCGAGCGGATCGAGACGGTGCGGGGGGTGGGATACAAACTGAGGGGGTAGGAATCGGGATGAGCAGCACGACAGCCAATAGCAAGCGGCTCGAGAAGGCGGTTAGCGGTTAGCCGTTGGCTCTTTTTGATGGGTGCTTATGCCAGGAAGAAAGCCGGATCATACGGAGTGGGAACAAGCCTGGCGGACTCGAGAAGAGGCCATCCGCAAGTGGCAGCGGGATGGCTGGCGCAGGCGCCACCAAGCGGGCCCGCGCTGGGCTCGGCAACAGCGCTGGCGGGGCCGCTGGGGGCTGCGCCGCCGCCTGACCTTCGCCTTCGCCTTCGTGGCCTTGGCCGCCGTATTCATCACCACCTGGTTCACCCTGGGGGCGGTCTCGAGCGTCCTATTTTCCGCTCAGCCCGACAGCAGTTTTTTTCAGCACCCCGGCGATGGCTGGTGGACCTGGCGGGATAACCCGGCCTGGAACCGCCCGGAGTTCGCCCAGGCCCGCCAGGCCTTCGGGCGGATCACCGGGGTGGCGTTTTGGGCCGGGACCCTGGCCTTTTTGCTAGCGGTGGTCGCCGCCGCGGTCTTCACCCGCATCCTGACCCGCCCCCTGATCGCGCTCACCGACGGGGCCAAGCGGTTGGAAGCGGGCGAGCGGGGGATTCAACTCCGGGTTCCGCGCGCTCGAGACGAACTCCGTGCCCTGACCAAAGCGTTCAACAACCTGGTGCGGGGCCTCGAGCGCCAGGAAGCCTGGCGGCGGGGGCTGGTGGCCGACATCGCCCATGATCTGCGCACCCCCCTGGCCGTGCTCCGCAGCGAGATCGAGGCCATGCAGGACGGGGTGGCTGAGCCCGACGCAGCGGGGCTCGAGCGCCTGCACAGCCAGGTGATGCTCCTCTCCAAGCTGGTGGACGACCTGCGCACCCTCTCGCTGGCCGAGAGCGGAGGGTTAGCCTTGAGGAAAGAGCGCCTACCCCTCGAGCCCTTTTTGCGTCGGGTGGTGGAGGCTTTCGCGGCCCGGGCCAATGGGGATGGGACAAATCTCGCGCTGCGCCCGCTTCCTGCGGACCTCGAGGCGACGTTTGACCCGGGGCAGATCACCCGGGTGCTGGGCAACCTGCTCGACAACGCCATGCGCCACGGGGCCGGGCCCATCGAAGTGAGCGCCGCCGCTCAACCCGAAGGGGTGAAGATCACCGTGCGCGACCACGGGCCGGGGATCCCCCCGGAAGCTTTGGAGCGGGTCTTCGAGCGCTTCTACAAAGCCGACGCCTCGCGCACCCGCAAAGAGAGCGAGGGCTCGGGGTTGGGGCTCTCCATCGCCCGGGCCATCGTGGAGGCCCACGGGGGGAGGCTGGAAGCCAGCAATCACCCCCAGGGTGGCGCGGCCTTTACGGTCTTTTTGCCCGGCTAATCCCGCTGTGTATCCTCCTGGATAAGCCCCTCCTCGCGTTCCTGCTGGGGACGATGGGGTTGCTGTCACGGAGGGCTTCTTTTCGCTGCTCTTCGTCTTTTTCGTGGTTGATTTGCTCTTCCAACTCGGCCCGGTCTGTCTTTTCGGTTCCATGCCGGGATTTTGCTTGTGGAAGTTGAAGCTCGGCTAAAGCGGTGGGGCCTGGACCGGTTCTTCTGCATACCCCATTGAATTTTCGCAAGCCGTGCTATAATACTTTTAGCGGCGGGAGAAAATCCCGCCTTTTCTATTTCCCTAAACTCCCGGCTCGAGCCCCACCGCCCCGTACAGAGCGTGTTCCTCTTCAGCCGTGAGATAGCGAGATTCTCCCGGCTCGAGGTCTTCCGGCAACTCGAGCGGCCCGAAGGCCACGCGCCTCAGGTAGGTGACGTGGTTGCCCCGCGCGGCGAACATGCGCTTGACCTGGTGGTACTTGCCCTCGCGGATCACCAGCTCGACCCTGCGGCCGTCGGCCTCGAGGCGCAGCTCCGCGGGCTGTAGGGGCTCGCCCTCGAGTTCAAACCCGGCAGCGAAGGCCTCCACGTCGGCCTGGGTGGCGGGCTCGGCTAGCTCGGCATAGTAGCGTTTGGGCACCTTCCAGCGGGGGTGAGTGAGGCGGTGCGCCAGCTCGCCATCGGTGGTGATCAGCAAAAGCCCCTCGGTGTCCTTGTCGAGGCGGCCCACCGGCATCCAGTCGTCGCGCACCATCTCGAGCAGATCGGTCACCGGCGGCCCGTCCCGGTCTTTGGTGGAAGTCACGTAACCGGCGGGCTTGTGGAGCAGCACGTGGAAGAACTCACGGTAGAAGACCTCTTCCCCGTCCACCACGATCCGCGCACTCCTGGAGTCGAGCTTGAAGCCCGAATCGGTGATGACCTCACCGTCCACGGTGATGAGCCCGGCTCGAGCCAGCCGGTAGATCTCCTTGCGGCTCCCCAGACCGAGGTGGGCCAGGATTTTGTCTAGGCGTACTTTCGCCGAACGAAGTGAGGGGTGGCGTTCCTTGGACATAAGGCTAGCGCAGCGGCGATGGGCAACTAACGATGAGCCAAACCGGTTTTTTGCTCATCGCTCATGGCTCATTGCCTTAAACAAAAAACCCCGGAATCTTCCGGGCTTGATATTTTTAAGATACCGACATATACAGTATTCGTCAAGCTTTTACATCGTAATCCCGCAAAGGAGCGCTGAGTGACTGCACCGCAAACCCAAGAAGCCTACCGCCGCTTACGGCAGATGATCCTCTCCCTCGAGCTTCCCCCCGGCGAACCCCTGGTAGAGCGGAAGCTAGAGGAGTATTTTCGCGGCGAGGAAGGTCTGGCCGTCTCGCGCACCCCCATCCGAGCGGCGCTGGGGCTACTCGCGCGGGAGGGGCTGGTGCGCCGCGAGGGGCGCACCTACCGGGTGGCCCCGCTGGATTGGGACGAACTCGAGGAGGCCTTCGCCTTTCGCAAGGTCCTGGAGACGACTGCCGTGCGCATGGCCGCCAGCCAAAAGCCCCAGGCCGAGGAAGTCGCCCAGGTGCTGGCCGTGCTGGGGGCAGACCTCGACCCCGAGGCCGAGCTTTCTAAGGCCACCGACTTTCACCTCGAGCTGGCCCGGCTCTGCGGCAACCGCTTCTTGGTCGAGGCGCTGAGCATCGTGCTCTCGCGCATCTACCGGGTGCGCTTCCTGGAGGTCATGACCCCCGAGGGCCGCGCCCAAGCCCGCCGGGATCATCAGAAGCTGCTCGAGCTGGTGCGGCAGGGCCGGGGCGAAGAGGCCGCCGCCTTGATCGAAGGGCACCTCGAGCGCTCACGCAAACGGATGCTGGAGAGCCGCCGCTGGCGCGAAGACCCCCAGGGCGAGCCGAGCGGCAGCCTGCTGGCCCGCCCCTGAGGCCTGGACAGCCAAGCCCCGACAAGCGAAACTAGAGGCACCTGCAAACAGGAGGCCACCTATGCGACGTGCGGTTTGGATCGGTCTGTTGATATCTGGGCTGGGGTTGGCGCAGGGCTTTACCCCGCGCAACCCCGAATGCATCGCTCCTGCGGGGGCCGGGGGCGGCTGGGACTTCACCTGCCGCTCGGTCACCCAGCTCATGTTCGACCTCAAGATCGTCCCCCAGCCCTTCAAAGTGACGAACCTGACCGGGGCCGGGGGCGGGGTGGCCTATGCCAATGTGGTGAGCCAGCGCGACAACGACCCCAACCTGATCGTGGCGGCGAGCCCGGCCACCACCGTGCGGCTCGCCCAGGGACAGTTCAGCCGCTTCACCGAGCGCGACGTGCGCTGGCTGGGGGCCATCGCCGCCGATTTCGGGCTGGTCGCGGTCAAGGCCGACGCCCCCTGGAAGACCATGCAAGAACTGGTCGCCGCCTGGAAAGCCGACCCTAGCAAGATCGCGGTGGGCGGCGGCAGCGCGGTGGGTGGCCAGGACCACATGAAGGTGCTCTTGCTGGGCCGGGCCGCGGGGATCGAGCCCCGCTCGATCAAGTACGTGCCCTTCGACGGCGGCGGGCAGGCCATCACCTCGCTCCTGGGCGGCTTCATCCAGGTCTTTGCCGGGGATGCCTCCGAGCTGCGCGGCCAGGTCGAGGGGGGAACCGTGCGGGTGCTGGGCATGATGGCGCCGCGCCGCTTGCCCCCGCCCTACGCCAACGTCCCGACCCTCAAAGAACTCGGCTACAACGTGGACTGGATCGTCTGGCGTGGCTTCTACGTGCCCAAGAGTATGCCTGCCAATGCCTACGAGTTCTGGATCCAGGCCCTGCGCAAGGTAGCCAAGTCGCCGGAGTGGGCCAAGGTGCGCGAGCAGAACAGCCTGGGCGAGTTCTTGTCGCTGGGGGCCGAGTTCCAGGTCTTCGTAGACCGCCAGGTCAATGAGTTCAGGAACCTCTCGAGGGAACTCGGATTGATCAAATGACGTAGGGACAATCCTCGTGATTGCTCTCATCCGGGTTTAAGGACCAACCCAAGGTTGGCCCCTACAGGAAAAACAGATGTCCGACCGCATCCTGGGCCTCGTCCTCCTAATCCTGAGCGCGGCTTACGCGCTGGGGGCCAGGGCCATGGAGGTGGGCTTCCTCTCCGACCCGGTGGGCCCCCGGACCTTCCCCTACCTGATCGCGGCGATCCTGGGAATCTCGAGCCTGTGGCTGATCCTCCGCCCCGACCCCGAGCCCGAGTGGCCCGGTAGAAGCTTCTGGATTCCTCTCGGATTGGTGCTGCTGAGCCTGGTGGCCTACGCCTACTTGCTGGTGCCGCTGGGGTTTATCATCACGACGGCGCTCGAGATGACCCTTCTCTCGCTGCTCTTTGGGGCCAAGCCCGGGCAGGCCGCCGCGGGTGGGCTCTCCTTCAGCGTGCTGGTCTATCTCCTCTTCACCCAAGCCCTGAGCGTGCCGCTCCCGGTGGGAAGGATTTTCGGATGAAGGCGACCTTTGCACGGGGTTTATCCCCCCTCAGTGCCAAGCCCTTGGTTGGCGCAGAGCACATAGGTGCAGAGCCCTTGCGCCTAGCGGCGCAAGGGGAGTAACGCCCCCTATGGACATCTTTCAAGCCCTCCTCCACGGTTTCGGCGTAGCCTTCCAGCCGATCAACCTGTTCCTGGTCTTCCTGGGCTGCCTGGTGGGCACGCTGATCGGGGTGCTGCCGGGGATCGGGCCGATCAGCGGGGTGGCGCTGCTGGTTCCGCTCACCTTCGCGCTCAAGCTGCCGCCGGAGTCCGCCTTGATCCTCTTGGCAGGCATCTACTACGGGGCCATGTACGGCGGGAGCACCACCAGCATCCTGCTCAACATCCCCGGCGAGACCTCCTCGGTGGTGACGACCCTCGACGGTCACCAGCTCGCCAAACAGGGCAAGGCTGGCCCGGCCCTGGCCATCGCGGCCTGGGGTTCGTTTATCGCCGGAACCCTCTCGGTGGTGGGGCTGATGCTGGTGGGGCCGCTGTTGGCTCAGTGGGCGATCCGCTTCGGCCCCGCCGAGTATTTCGCCCTGATGGTCTTCGGCTTCTCCACGCTCTCCGCGCTGGCCGGTAAGAACATGGCGAAAGCCCTCATCGCCACCGCCTTCGGGCTGATGCTGGCCACGGTGGGGCAGGACCCGCAGTCGGGGATCTCGCGTTATACCTTTGGCTTCTTGCAGCTCGAGGACGGCATGGATTTCCTGGTGGTGGCCATCGGGCTCTTCGCGGTGAGCGAGGTCTTGATGCTGCTGGAGGAAAAGGGCCAGGCCAGCGGGATGATGGCCCAGGTGGGGCGGGTCTACCTCTCCCTCAAAGAGTTCATGGGCTCCTTAGGCACGATCCTGCGCTCGAGCGTGTTGGGCTTCCTGATCGGCGTGCTGCCGGGGGCCGGGGCCAGCATCGCCAGCTTCGTGGCCTACACGGTGGAAAAGCGCTGGCTGGGCCGACGGGGCCGCTTCGGGCAGGGCGATCTGCGCGGGGTGGCGGCCCCCGAGTCGGCCAACAACGCGGCGGCGGGCGGGGCCATGATCCCCCTGCTCACCCTGGGCCTGCCGGGGAGCGGAACCACCGCGATCATGCTGGGGGCGCTCATCAGCTTGGGCGTCACGCCGGGACCACAGATGTTCCAGCAGCACCCCAACATCGTCTGGGGGCTGATCGCCTCGATGTACGTGGGGAACGTGGTCTTGCTGGTCCTGAACCTCCCGCTGGTGTGGGTCTTCGTGCGCCTCTTGGCGGTTCCGGCCTGGTTCTTGCTCCCGGCGGTGCTGGCGGTGAGCTTTATCGGGGTTTACGCGGTCAACAACAACCCCTTCGACCTCCTGTTGATGACCGTGTTCGGGCTGGTGGGCTACCTGATGCGTAAGTTCGACTTCCCGCTGGCCCCGGTCCTGCTGGGGCTGGTGCTGGGCTACCTGATGGAGATCAACCTGCGCCGGGCGATGGCGATCAGCAACGGGGAGGTGGGTTTTCTGTTCTCGAGCCCCATCGCCATCGCCCTGTGGATCCTGGCGGGCCTCTCCCTCTTCGCCCCGGCGATCATCAGCCGGTTTGCCAGGGGGGGGCAGCTTGGGGGGGACGAGATTTAGCTGTAGGGTGTGGGCCCAAAGGGCTCTAAGCGATAAGCAAAAGATTCTCTGGCTTACGGTTTATCGCTTGCCGCCAATATCTTTATGCAATGCGCGATAGACTCTCTGGCGTACGCACTGAGCGCGGCTCACCATGCTAGAGTGCGTTATGGTCGTCCTCGGCTGGTTTCTGATCGGGATGGGCGTGCTGTTCGTGCTGCTGGGGTTCGCCGGTGCGGTGCGGGACGTGCTGCTCAACCCCGAGCGGCGAGCCATGCCCACCGAGGCCTGGGCGAACCTGGTGCGGCTGGTGCTGGAGGCCCTGCGAGTTCTGTTCACCGGCCCCCGCTGGCTGCTGGCGACCGCCGTGGGTCTGGCCCTGATCTGGGCGGGCTCGAGGTTCGTGCAGGGTCTCCCCCTCTTTTAATCCCCAAAACCGGATAATTAAGCGGTGCGTCTTTATCACGAATTCCCCTACGAAAGCCGTTTCACCGCCCGCGTACTCCGTGCTTGGAGCGAGGGCGGTAAGCACTACGCCGTGCTCGATCAGACCCTCTTCTACCCCACCGCCGGGGGCCAGGTAAACGACAGCGGAACCCTAAACGGTGTGAAAGTTCTGGACGTGAAGGAGGCGTCGTTTCGCGGCGAAGGCCGGGTGGATGGCAAGGCCAAGGGCGACGTGATCCACGTGCTCGAGGCCCCCCTCCCGGAAGGCCAGGAGGTTCAGGGCGAACTCGACTGGACCCGCCGCTACCGCCACATGCAACGCCACACCGCCGAGCACACCCTGGCCCAAGCCTTCTGGCGGGCGGCGGGTTGGGAGACCCTGGCAGTGAACATGAGTGGCCCGGTCTGCACTATCGACTTCTCCGGCGAGCCCGACGAGGCCACCATCCGGCAAGGAGAGGCGCTGGCGAACTGGGCGGTGTACGCCAACACCCCGGTCAAGACCTTCTGGATCGAGGATTCCGAATTAGACAAGTACCCCCTGCGGCGGGCTCCCAAGGTCTCGGGGCGGATTCGCATCGTGGAGATCGAGGGCTGGGACATGGTGGCCTGCGGCGGAACCCACCTGGCCCGCACCGGCGAGGCCGGGCCGATCAAGATCGTGAAATACGAGCGCTACAAGGGTGGCACGCGGGTCTACTTCATGGCGGGGTGGGAGGCGCTCGAGACCTTCAACCACGAACACGCCATCCTCACCCGGGTCGCCGAGAAGTTCAGCGCGCACTACCTGGAGGTCGAGAAGCCCATCCACAACCTCCGCGACGACTTTTTCAAGCTCAAGGGCGAAAACCACGCGCTCAAGGAAGAGTTGGCCGAGCGGGTCATGCGCGACCTCTTGACGGAGTTCCCCGATCACACCATCGCCGCGCAGGTTCCGGCGGTGGTGATCGAGGCGGTGGGCAAGCGGCTCTCCGAGTGGCCGAACGTGCTGGCTTTGCTGGTCGCGCCGGGAGAAAAGGCTCGGGTCGTCCTGACCAAGCACAGCAGCCGCCCGGAGGATTTGCAGGCGATCTGGAAGGAGGTCCTCGAGCCTTTGGGAGCCAAGGGCGGCGGGGCTTTGGTCAAGCTGGGGGTTTTGCCGAGCGGGGCGATGCATTCGGCGCTCGAGGGATTCAAGAAAAAAGTGAATCCTTGATAGCCAAAACTTCTGCACCCAGTAGGAGTACAAAACATCAGTGGGAGGCGGTTTGCTCACCAATTTCGTGCGATGCAAACCGCCATGGCTCGCACCCGGCAACTCTTCAGGTTACAAGTCCCCCGCCTCGAGCGGTTAGAATACTCCCGCTATGGCGAACCTCAAGAATTTGCCGGTCGGCAAAAAAGCCCCCGAAGTCGTGCACATGGTCATCGAGATCCCACGCGGCTCGACCAACAAATACGAATACGACCCCGACCTTGAAGCCATCAAACTCGACCGGGTGCTGCCCACCGCCCAGTTCTACCCCGGCGACTACGGCTTCATCCCCTCGACGCTCGCGGAGGACGGCGATCCCCTCGACGGGATCATCCTCTCGACCTACCCGCTGCTGCCCGGTGTGGTGGTGGACGTGCGGATCATCGGCATGGTGGACATGCAGGACGAGAAGGGCGGCGATGCCAAGATTTTGGGCGTGGTGGCCGAAGACCCCCGCTGGGATCACATCCAGGATCTGTCCGACGTAACCGCCGCAACCAAGGCCGAAATCCAGAACTTCTTCGAGACCTACAAGGCCCTCGAGGCCCACAAAGGCAAGTGGGTCAAGGTGACCGGCTGGGAAGGTAAAGAGCGGGCCGTGCAAGAGATCAAGGCCTGTATCGAGCGCTTCAAGGAAAACAAGGATCGCTAAAGACTCAGGGCTCGAGTGCGGCGGTTGCTTTTCCGGCTGGCCGCTCGAGCCCGGTCGTTTTTGGGTTTTGATCCCAGGTCAGCGGCTGCGCCAGACCGCGAGGCTGATGGCTTTTCACCACCCCCGCCCCAACTATCAGGATTCCCCGGCGGGCTTACAAAGACTTGCTCGAGGCTGTCCAAATTTTGGTCCGGGGACTTGACTGAAGGCGGTTACCGGCTGGTCGCAACGGCGGCAGCTACCAAAAATCCCGCACCTGCATTTTCACTTGATCTCC
>DASTSL010000060.1:0-6142 GCA_035760705.1 Meiothermus sp.
GCCCGGCGAGGAAGCCCTGCGCACCCTGCGGGCCTGGGTGGGCCGCTACCAGGGGCAGTGGGACGGGGTGCTGGCGGTCAAGCGCGAGGGCTTGGGGCAGCGGCTCATCCTCACCGCCTGGAACAAGATCCTGCGGCTGGATCGCTTCGACCCGGCGGTCGCGGCAGCCTTCGTGGACAAATACCGGGGCCGGGGGCCGGAGAAGCCGGTGCGTTGAATTGGGACACACGGCGTCTGCAAAGTAGGGATCTCGAATCCACCGCAGTACCGGTTATCCTCGAGTTGACAACCCCCGACTCGGGCTCGTCTTCCCCAACAGGGCTGTAAACCCACCCCACCCCGGGTGGGGTTGACTTTTGTTCGCTGGGGGATTAGGGTGGAGGTATACCCCTCCCCAGGGGGGGTGGAGGTAGGAGATGATCACCGAACTCAAGGTCGAAGGCATGAGCTGCGGGCACTGCAAGATGACCGTCGAGAAAGCTCTGAAGAACGTTCCTGGCGTGGAAAAAGTCGAGGTCTTCTTGGATCAAGGCCGGGCCATCGTACAGGGGGATGCCCCACTCAGCAAGCTCGTCGAAGCAGTGGAAGAAGAAGGTTACCAAGCTTCGGTGCAGGGCTAGGAGAACCATGGGCCTGGTGCACGAACACACGCTCCACCTCGATCCCAAGGTCCGGCAGGAGGCTCGTAACCGGCTCCTGTCGGCCCGGGGCCACCTCGAGGGCATCCTCAAGATGCTCGAGGGCGAGCCCTACTGCGTGGACGTGCTCAAACAGATTAGCGCTGTCCAGGGGGCCTTGGATAAGGTGGGGGACATGGTCTTGAGGAGCCACCTCGAGCACCACGTCGCCAGCGCCGCCCAGCGCGGCGATACCCAAAAGCTGGTGGACGAGCTGATGGAGGTACTGAAGTACCGCTGAAAGCGGAGAGCCAACCGCAAACGCCTAACACCTGGGGGAGATATGTCACGACGGTTGGCTGAGGTAGTTAGCGGGCTGCACCGCCCAGAGCGGCTTGGATTCATACAGGGGCCGGATGCCCGTAAACTCTACATGCAAGCCAACCCAATTGCCACCAAGCTCACCGCCTTGCCCGAACCTTAAGCTCCTGAGCTGTTGGCGGTTTGCTGTTTGCGAGAAACCATGAACAGAGAACTCCAAATCGGTGTCCAGGGCATGACCTGCGCGGCCTGCGTGAACCGGGTGGAACGCGGGCTGAAAAAGGTGGAGGGAGTGGAGAACGCCCACGTGAACCTGGCCACCGAGAACGCTACGGTTACCTACGACCCCGAGAAAACCACCCCGGAGGCCCTGCTCGCCAAGATCGAGGAGGTGGGCTACCAGCCCTTGGTGGCCGAGGCCGAACTCGGCGTGACCGGGATGACCTGCGCAGCGTGCGTGGGGCGGGTCGAGCGGGCGCTGAAGAAGGTACCGGGGGTGCTCGAGGCCATGGTCAACCTCGCCACCGAGCGGGCCACCGTGAAGTACCTCCCGGCTTCGACCAGCCCGGGGCACCTCAAGCGGGCCGTGCGCGAGGCCGGATACGGGATCCTGGAAATCGGGGCCGGGCAGGACCGCGCCGATGTGGAGCAGGAGGCCCGGGAGAAAGAAGTCCGGGCTTTGCGCGGCTCGTTCCTCTTCGCGGCGGCCTTCGCCCTGCCGCTGCTTTTGATCGCCATGCTCCCCATGCTCTTCCCGGCGGTGGAAGAATGGCTGATGGCCGCCTTGGGGCAGGGCGTCATGACCACCCTGGGCTGGGTGATGCTGGCCCTGGCGACCCCCATCCAGTTCGGGCCGGGGATGCGTTTTTACAAGAACGGCTGGAAGGCCCTGCGCTCCGGTGCGCCGGACATGAACAGTCTGGTGATGATCGGCACCAGCGCGGCCTACTTTTACAGCCTGGCGGTGGTTTTGCTGCCGGGCATCTTCCCCCCACCGGCCCGCCACGTCTACTTCGAGGCGGCGGGGGTAGTCATCACCCTGATCCTCTTGGGCAAGTATTTCGAGGCCATCGCCAAGGGCCGCACCAGCCAAGCCATGAAAAAGCTCCTGGGCTTGCAGGCCAAGACCGCGCGGGTCATCCGCGATAAGGACGAACTCGAGGTTCCGGTGGACGAGGTGCTGCCAGGCGACGTGATCTCCGTCCGGCCCGGCGAGAAGATCCCGGTGGACGGGATAGTCATGGCGGGCTCGAGCTACGTAGATGAATCCATGATCACCGGCGAGCCGGTTCCCGCCTTCAAGAGCGAGGGGGCCAAGGTGGTCGGTGGAACCGTCAACCAGAACGGGGCGTTCACCTTCCGGGCCACTGCGGTCGGCGCGGATACGGTGCTCGCGCAGATCATCAAGCTGGTCGAGCGTGCTCAGGGCTCAAAACCGGCCATCCAGGGGCTCGCGGATCGGGTGGTGGCGGTGTTCACCCCCATCGTGCTGGGGATGGCCGCGCTCACCGCTCTGGTCTGGCTTTTCTTCGGGGCGGAGAACAGCCTCACCTTCGCCCTGGTCAACACGGTGGCGGTGCTGATTATCGCCTGCCCCTGCGCGATGGGCCTGGCGACCCCGGTGAGCATCATGGTAAGCACCGGCAAGGCTGCCGAGATGGGGGTGCTCTTCCGCAAGGGCGAAGCGCTGCAAACCCTGCAAGAGACCCAGGTAATCGCGCTCGACAAGACCGGAACGCTCACCCAAGGCCGTCCGGAGCTGACCGATTCTCAGGTACTCGAGGGCTTCGAGGAAGCGGAAGTTCTGCAGCTGGTGGCCTCGCTCGAGCAAAAATCCGAGCACCCCGTGGCCCGCTCAATCGTGAAGGGGGCGCGGGCCAGGGGGCTCGAGCTCATGCAGCCGCTCGAGTTCGAGGCCATTCCCGGTTTCGGGGTGAGCGGGCAAGTCGGGATCTACCGGGTGGACGTGGGGGCGGATCGGTACATGGGCAAGATCGGCGTTGATGTAAGCCCCTTCGCTGCCGAGGTTCAGCGGTTGGCCGAGCAGGGCAAGACCCCGCTCTACGCCGCCGTGAATGGCAAGCTGGCGGCGGTGCTGGCGGTGGCCGACCCGATCAAGGAGGGGACGCTCGAGGCGATCTCCGCGCTGCACCGCCAGGGCTTCAAGGTGGCGATGATCACCGGGGACAACGCTCGCACCGCCCATACCATCGCCCGGCAGCTCGGGATTGACGAAGTATTAGCCGAGGTGCCGCCGGACGGTAAAGCCGACGCGGTGAGGCAGCTCCAGGCCCAGGGCTACAAGGTTTCGTTCGTCGGGGACGGTATCAACGACGCCCCAGCACTAGCCCAGGCCGATGTGGGGTTAGCGATCGGCACCGGCACCGACGTGGCCATCGAGACCGCCGACGTGATCCTGATGTCCGGCGATCTGCGCGGCGTGCCGGACGCGGTCGCGCTCTCGAGAGCGACCCTCAAAAACATCCGGCTCAACCTGTTCTGGGCTTTCGCCTACAACGTGCTCTTGATCCCGGTGGCGGCGGGGGTGCTTTACCCCTTCACCGGCTGGCTGCTCTCCCCGGTGCTGGCGGGGGCGGCAATGGGGCTCTCCTCGGTGTTTGTGCTCTCCAACGCGCTGCGGTTGCGCGGGTTCCGGCCGCCGCTGCGGGCCGAGAGCAAACCCGAGCCGCTGGCTACTCGAGCGGCTCCTGCCTGAGCTCTGGAACTGGGAGGAACCTTGTGCGTACAGCGCTGCTCTTGCTCTTCCTGGCCCTGCTGTCGGGGTGTAGCACCCTCGGCCCTGGGCCCTACCTGGAGTTGAGGCCGAAGGCCCGGTACGTCGAGGTCTACCCCTACTCCAGCACCACGCTCGAGGTCGAGGTCCTGGGTCGCCATCTGAGCGGGCCGGTGCGCCTGAGCACCAGCGGCCTTCCCCCGGGCGTCGGCGCGGTTGTGGAGGACGGAAAGGTCGAGTTCGTCAGTGAGGCGGTCACGCCGGGTGCTTATCGCTTCAACCTCACTGCCGAGGCCCCCACCTCGAGCGCGCCGCTGGTGCGCGAGGTGCCACTGCCCATGTTCGTCCCTGCGACCGGGAACATCCTCGACCGGGCCGCCCAGCCCCTCGACGTGACCGTCAAACCCGACGATGCCCTGGCGATGGTAGCCGAGCTGACCCCTGCGGGAGGCTCGGCGGAGCTGACCGCTTCCGATGGCACCCGCTACACCCTCACGGTCCCCCCCGGTGCTCTGCTGGAAACCGCCCGGCTACGGCTCACGCCGATCATGGGGGTGGACTGGCCGGGTTTCGCGTCGGCCAGGGGGGTCCGGATCGAACCGAACGACCTGCGGCTGTGGCGTCCGGCCCGCCTCGAGCTGACCTTCGCCATGCCCCCATCCGGCGGGGGGATTTTCCGGGGATTCCAGACCGAAGCGGATGGGCGAGAGTTCTTTCTCAAGTCGGTGGCGGTGCAGGATCGCGTCCCGGCCCTCGAGGTCACGCGCGGCGGGGTCGTGGGGGTGGGCTGGGTTCGGCCCGAGGCTCTAGAGACCACGCCCGTTCCCACCCGCCCCGAGGACTGGCGGCTCGAGCGGTTGCAACGCCTGCAACAACCCGACGAGGTGCGCCTGAGCGAACTCACCTATTCCGCGAGCCTCTCGAGCCGCTTGAACCGGCTGGGGGTGAAGCCGGATCGGATCGGGGCCCTGCTGCCCGAGGTAGCCATCTGGGACGCCGACCTGCCGACGCGGGCATGGGGTGGGGAGTTTGCAGGCAACCTGGGCCTCACCTGGGCGCTGCTCGCCGAAGCCACCATAGCGAGCGCCGAGCAGTACCGGGCCACTTGCGGCGGCGCCGACGCTCTGATGTGGCGCGAAGAGCTGCGTCGCTGGCACCTGGGGACCGAGGCGGTTCCGGCGTGGCGGGAGGCCCTTGGGGATGACCGTGTGCGAGCGCTCGAGGCCGCCCTGGCCGCCTGCCCCTGAGGAGAAAGATGGAAATGAGCCAGTACCTCGCCCGCCTCAAGAGCGGCAAGAACCACGCGCGCGAGCCGGGGACTTTCCTTATGGATATGGAGTACGGGCCTACCCGCTCCGCCAGCGGGCCGAGCCGTAAAGCCGTGCTGAGCCCCTGAGGTTTGGCGGATGCGTCCGTTCGGCGGCATGATCCCCCTGCTCAGGTTCACCTGGATCTGTGTGCTGCTGGCGTTGTGGCCGGGGCTGGTTCATTCCGTGGCGCTCCCTCACCTACAGGGGGGTGCCTCAAACCTGGCGCTGCACGATCATGCTCCAGGCAGCCCACAGTTCGCTAAAGTTGACCCGCATCATCCAAGCATCCCTGACCAAGCCGACTGTCAATTCAGCGGATCGTGCTGTGGGTTCTGGACTGGTGAAAGTCTGGATCACGCTAACGCTTCGACCCGGCTCGAGCCGGAGTGGCTTTCCGAGGCTCCCTCTCCGGTATTACGGGTTCCCAAACCTCCTCCAAAAACCTTTTTTGTCTGAACCGGCGGGCGGTTTTCACCGCTCAGGGATTTTCCTCGAGAACCCGGGAGGGAGTATGCGTTCAATCAAAATCTTGGCCGTATTGTTCGGCCTCGTAGCGGGAATGGGTCTAGCCCAAATGAATCACGGAAACATGGGGATGGATGCTAGGGCGGAGCTAAGCAAGCTCTCCGGGCGGGACTTCGACATCGCCTACATGTCCATGATGATCGAGCACCACCGGGGCGCGGTGATGATGGCCCAGCAGGTGCTCAGGGTTTCCCAGGATGAGCGCATCCGGGGTGCGGCTCGAGACATCATCCGGGTGCAAAACCAGGAAATTACCCAGCTCACTGGCTGGCTGCGCTCGTGGTACGGAGTGTCCCCAAGCCAGCGCTATATGACGATGATGGGCCAGGGCATGACGCCGATGATGGACTCTTCCATGCCGGGCATGATGGGCGGCCAAAGGTCGGCGGATCGGGCCTTCTTGGAGGGCATGATTCTCCATCACCAAGACGCGGTGGACATGTCCGAGTTGTGCCTGAGAAAGGCCGCCCGCAGCGAGCTAACCCGCTTCTGCCAGGGCGTGATTGACGTGCAGACCCGCGAGATCGCCCAGTTCCGGGCCTGGCTCGAGACGCTGAAGTAGCACTCGGCTAGGACTCAGGCAAGAAAATCAGACTGTCGAGAGGTCGGCCCTAACAGCCAGTTGGGGCCGACTC
>DASTSL010000061.1:0-30959 GCA_035760705.1 Meiothermus sp.
GGGACATGCCCTGCTCCTCGAGCTTCCGGTTGATTAAGGAGGAGAGGCTCTCTCTTCCCTGTATCTGCATATGCAGATAATATATCCTCATCGGTGGATATTGCAAGCGGAGATGAACATGGAGACCACGCGCGGCGGTAGACCCCGAAAAACCCCAGTGTTCTACGGCCCCTTCAGCGATCTGATCCGAGCCAAGATGGAGCAGCTTGGGATGAAAAAGCCGGAGGAATTCGCCGCTTACGCGGGCATCGCCCGAAGCGTGGTGTACTCCTTGATGGCCGGGCGTCAGAGCGCCAGCGGCAACTGGGTCAAGCCGAGCCTCGAGACTCTGGTCAGCCTCTCCAAAGCACTGGATCTGCCGCTGGTGGATCTGCTCGAGCGCCTATACGGCGAGGATGAGGTGCTGATCTTGCCCCGAGCCCCGCTGGTGGGGTACGTGGGGGCGGGGCCAGGTCTGGATGAAGAGCTGGATGATGTGGTTTACCTCGACCCGGTGAAGTACCGCAAAGGGCGGTATGCGAGCTACCGGGTGCGGGGAAACTCGATGTGTGCGGGTCGTAGGCCGATCTGCCACGGGAACATCATCGTGGTGAACCTGGATATCCCCTATAAGCCCAACTGGGAGGTGGTGGCCCGCCTCGAGGACGGGAGTCACATCTGCAAGCTGTATAAGGAGGGGCCTGGCGGGGCCTACCTGATGAGCACTAACCCCAATGAAACCAACGGTACCCCCGCAGTGATCCCGGCCAGCGAGGTTGCCGAGTTGAAAGGCATCGTCACCGAGGTTCGGAGCTTTTTGTCGTGACCTCAATCAAATCGCTGAGTTGATAATCCCGCCCGGTGATCTCCTTAAGCCCCTCGAGTACCCGCTCTGCCATATCCACGTCCAAGTACTTCGGCATAGATTGTGCCCACTTATATAAGGATGTGCGGCTCACGTCTTTGAGCGCCACCTGCTTGTACAGGCGATATACGGTGATCCCTTCCTTTTGTAGTAGCTCGGCGAATCGCCAGCGAACAGGCACGATGCGTATCATGCCGTAATACACTCCAGGAGCTTAATACTCTGCTCTGATGTCCTTACATCACGTGACTATTTCTATGTTCATGTAATCGTTGAGAGGCTGCCAGTAACGACGTCTGGCTACATGCAGAAGGAGCAGCAATGGAGGATAAACAGACTGGGAATGATTGGCAGAAGATGGTGATGGATGCGGCCCGCGAGTCATCGGGGTTCGAGGAAGCCCCGCTGGACGCGATAGTGAGCAACCTGGCCTTAGCGACGATCCTCAGCAGTTCCGATCCAGAGTGCGCGATGAACCCGCACATCGTGGAGCTGGTGCGCCGAGGGGTCATGGTCGGTATAGCTGTGAAGGAGGTCTCTCTGGGGGAGCTGGTCCGCCGGGAGTTCCGTATAGAGGTTTGATCCCCGCATTCATATATAGGCCCGCTCCTCCAGGGGGGCGGGCTCATTGCATATGCTGGTCAATGCATAAATGCATATACACTGTTTGCCGTTGCTCATAACCGGCTCGAGCCAGTTATAGGGGAGCAGCTTGAATCTTTGCCGTGCTGATCGAATGCCGTTGCTCTTTCCTTGATTTGCTTATGGCATGCCGTTGAAGTTACTACATCGGCATGCCATATCAAAAGCGCATGCCGATGTAGTATTGGCTGTTTTTTCATCACTGCTCAGGGGGGATTTAGGCGTTAACGTAATATAGGAGGTATGCGATATGCAGGTAGTCATGCTAGCAGTGGTAACCTTTATTGCCTCGTTCGCCCTTGCTCAAGCACCCTCTGGCGCGGTGTAGCCCGGTGCCACACAGAAGGTCGGCATCTGGAACGTGACCGCCGGTAAGCAGCCGGTGCTCAAGCGCACGGCCCTTGGCGATGAGTTCCTGGCGACTGAGGCTGACCAGGGCTACGTGTATGTGTTGGTGCCGGTAAGCGTCCAGAACAGCACCCGCAAAACTGATAGCTGGCTCTTGGTTTCCTGGAAGCTCCATGACGATAAGGGCAACGTATACGAGACCGATACGGAGGCTGGCTTCTACCTTCCACAGCGCCAACAACTCGATCTGAGCAACGTGCCGCCTGGGGCCACCAGAAGCGGCTACCTGGTCTTCCAGGTAAGCCGCAGCGCTAAGACCCTCTGGCTCACCGTCGAAGCAGGTTTTGCAGGCTCCAAAAGCTGGCAGCTTCGCTAGTTTAATCCTTAAATGCAGAGGCCGGGGAAACCCGGCCTTTTGTTGTTAACATAACCAACCCGCTCTCATAAACTTCTCAATTTGAAATTTATCGCGTCGCAATTATGAGGATTTGAAGTTTATCTCGTTCCAAATGCATATTCCGCTTGCACACGTTTCTTTACACCTCTATACCATGCAGCTTCCGCGTACCTCACGCATCTTTCCGCATCGTTCCGCTCGTTTCGCATACCCCCGCTGCGATTTGGCCCTTATCTCGTAGCACTACACGTAGCACTACATGAGATCGGTGGTAGGGCAGTGGGGTGAGAGTGGGAACGAGTGGTAAAACGTGGTATTTCCGTGGTAATCTGGGGTACAGAACAGCCCTTCGGGTGGGAAAGCGTTCGGCTAAAGCTACAAGCTCCCTCCAGCACGCAGTTTTTTAGGTCCGGGTGAGAGATGCCGTTTGGTGAATACCAGTACAGCCTCGACGACAAAGGAAGGGTTGTGATTCCACAATCCTTCCGCAACTTTGTCGAAGACGGCGTGGTGATCACCCGCGGGCTCGAGGGCTGCCTCTATATGTTCCCCCTCTTAACCTGGTCCAACATCGAAAAGCAACTCCTCAACCTCCCCCTCACCGACATGGAAGCGCAGAAGTTCGTGCGCTTCTTCTACTCGGGGGCCTACAAGACCCAGATGGACAACGCCTCGCGGGTGATGATCCCCCCTCCTTTGCGCAAGTTCGCCGCGATGGAGGAATCCAACGATGTGGTGGTGGCCGGAGCCCCTACCCGGCTCGAGCTATGGAGCGAGTCGAGGTGGTGGGAGAGCATCAACAAGGTGCTGGAAAGCCCACCGGCCCCCGAAGCCCTCAAGACTCTGGTTGGTTAGCCCTATGGATAAACCCCTCTCCCACATCTCCGTCCTCTACGACGAAGCCTTGAACTATCTCAACGTAAAGCCCGGCGGGCTCTACGTGGACGCAACCTTCGGCGGAGGTGGGCATACCCGGGGCATCTTGCAGCGGGGGGGCCGGGTGGTGGGGTTCGATCAAGACCCGACCGCCATTGAAAGGGCCCGGAACTTCCCGCTTCCGGGCCTCTCTCTAGGGCAGCTCACGCTGGTGGAAGCCAATTTCCGCGACCTCGAGCCCCAGCTTCACGCACTCGGCATCGAACGGGTGGACGGGGTGCTGGCCGACCTGGGGGTCTCGAGCTTCCACTTCGACGACCCCGAGCGCGGCTTCAGCTACCGGCTGGAAGGCCCGCTCGACATGCGCATGGGCAAGGAGGGCCAGACCGCCGCCGAGGTGGTGAACGAACTCGAGGTGGAGGAGTTAGCCCGCATCCTGCGCGAGTTGGGTGAGGAGCCCAAAGCCTGGCGGATCGCCCGCTTTATCGAGGAGGCCCGCGAGCACAAACCCATCGAGACCACCACCGAACTCGCCGAGATCGTGCGGCGGGCCACCGGCTTCCGGGGAGCCGGTCACCCTGCCCGCAAGACCTTCCAGGCCCTGCGCATCTACGTCAACGACGAGCTAGGGGCGCTGCGGGAGTTGCTCGAGGCCGCCGTGAACGTGCTGGCCCCGCAGGGGCGGCTGGTAGTGATCAGCTTCCACTCGCTCGAGGACCGCATCGTCAAACATTTCCTGAAGAACGAGCCGCGGCTGCGGGTGCTCACCAAGAAACCGCTCGAGCCCGGCGAGGAGGAAGCCCGCGAGAACCCCCGAGCTCGTAGTGCTAAGCTCCGCGCCGCCGAGCGGCTCCGGGAGGCAGCATGACCTGGACCCCGGCCATGCGGGTGAGCTTGCGCTGGGCGTTCGTCTACTTAGGGTTGCTGGCCCTGCTCTTAGGCATCGGACACTGGAACCAAACCCAGCGCTCGGGGCTTAAGACCCTCGAGCGGCGCGAACAGGCTTTAAAGACCCAGGAGACCCAGCTGCTGCTCCAGCGCTATGCGCGTATGTCCCCACTGGAGTTGCGCAAGTGGGCCGAGGAGAACGGCTACGTACCGATGAGCCTGGGGCAGTGGATCAAGCAGGGGGGTAAGGGGGAGCCATGAGTCAAGCCAGTCTGAACCGGGTCTGGGTGGTGCTGTTCGGCACCCTCGCTTACCTCACCCTGATGGGGCTAGGGCTTTACCAAATGGTGCAGCAATCCCCCCGGCTCACCTTCCGGCCCCCGGCCCAGGAGGCCCAGAGCGGGTTGCGCGGGCGCTTGCTGGCCTCCGACGGCACCCCGCTGGCCATGACCCCCGAAGACGGCCAGCGCTTCCATCCCCTGGGGGTATCGGCCTCGCAGGTGCTGGGTTACGGCGAGCGGGGCAGTCTGCGCGGCCTGGAGGGACTCGAGCGCGACCTCGAGCCCACCCTCGCGCAGGGCCTCGACGTGCGGCTGACCCTGGATCCGGTGATCCAGTCGCTGGCCGAGGAAGCGTTGTGGAAGGGGCTCGAGACCTCGGGGGCGGAGTGGGGTTCGGCCCTGGTGATGGAGGCTCAGACCGGCAAGCTCCTGGCCGTGGCCAACGGCCCGGCCTTCGACCCCTCGGCCCCCCGCCGCGACCCCAGCCGGGATTTTTCCTGGCGCAACCACGCTTTTCTGGTGGCGCTCGAGCCCGGCTCGACCATCAAGGCCCTCACCGCCGCCACCCTCTTGAACGAGGGCGTGGTATCGCTCGATACCCAGGTCAAAGCCCCTATGAGCCGCCGGATCGGGGGTTGGATCATCAACGACGTGGTGGCGCACCCCAAGGTGCTGACCCTCAAGGAGGTGCTCAAATATTCCTCCAACGTGGGGATCAGCACCCTGGCGGAGCGGGTCAAACCGGCGGTGCTCGAGCGCTACTTCACCGCCCTGCACTTCAAAGACCCCGAGCCGATGCCCATCGTCAAGGTGGCGGCTCCCCGGATGCGCCCAGCCAACACCTGGGGCGAGGTCGAGTACGCCAACCACACCTTCGGGCAGGGTTTCCTCGTCACCCCCTTGCACCTCACCGCGGCCTACAACGCCCTGGCCAACGACGGCAATTACGTGCCCCCCACCCTCTTCGAACCGGCAGCCAAGCCGGTTCCCGAACCGGTGTTCCGGCCCCAGGTGGCCCGCAGCCTGCGGCGAGCGCTAGCCCAGGTGGTGGTCAAGGAAGCTCAACTGCCGGGGTATCAGGTGGGCGGCAAGACCGGCACCGCCCAGGTGGTGGTGAACGGGCGCTACTCCAGCGAAATCTTCACCGCCCTTTTCACCGGATTCCTCCCCGCCGACCAGCCCAAGGTCACGGTGGCGGTGGTGGTCTATTACCCCAAGGGCGGGCGCATCCACGGGGCTTGGGTGGCCGCGCCGATCTTCCGCCAAATCGCGGCGGGACTCTTCGCCTACTGGGGAATGCCCCCGGTAGAAACATCCGCCAAACCCGGTACACTGGATTCTCGGTGAGGGTCTTGTGCATGATGTGCATGTGACGCCAGTTAGGGAAATATCGCCGGACTGGGTAGCGCGGGTCACCCAGGGAAGGGTGCATCCGCCGGTGAAATCCGCCCTGGATTTGACTTGGGATTCGCGAAAAGTCAGGCCGGGATCGGCTTTCGTGGCCTTGCCGGGGGCCAGGGTGCACGGGCGGGAGTTCGCCCAGGCCGCCCTCCAGGCCGGGGCCGCCTTCGTCCTCACCGACCAGGCTCACCCCGGCGCGGTCCAGGTAGCGGACCCCGCGCGGGCTCTGCTCGAGCTGGGCCGCGCCTTGCGCGAAGAGTTCGGTGGGATGGTGGTGGGGGTGGGCGGAAGCTCGGGCAAGACTACCACCAAGGAAGCCCTCGCCCAAGGGCTGGGCTGGCCCGCGCCGGAGGGGAATCTCAACAACGCGCCGGGGCTGGCCCAGTTCTTCCTCCACCTCGAGCCCCAGGTTCCGGGGGCGGTGGTCGAGCTGGGCATCGACCGCCTGGGCGAGATGGCCGAGCTGTGCTACTTGGCCGAGCCCCACCTGGGCGTGCTCACCACGCTGGGGGCCGAGCACCTGGAGGGACTCGGGACGCTCGAGAATGTGATCCGCGAAGAGACCCGGCTCTTAGCCTCGAGCCGTCTCCGTCTGGCCAGCACCCAGGCCGCCGAGCTGGTGAACCTACCAGGGCTCAAGACCTACGGGATCGAAGCCGGGGACTTCCCGGCTACGGACCTCGAGCTGGGCCTGGATTCCACCCGGTTCCGCTTCAACCAGCACCCGGTTCATCTCCCCTATCCGGGCTTCGGCCCCTTGCTGGGCGCGCTGGCCGCGCTGGCGGTGGCCGAACTGTTGGGGGTCGAACTCGAGCCGGTGATCGAACGCCTGGCCCATCTGCGGCTCCCTTACGGACGTATGGAGCGCTTGGCGAAGGGCGGCCTGATCTTCCTCAACGACGCCTACAACTCCAACCCGCTCTCGCTGCGGGCAGGGCTCGAATTCTTGCGCCACCTCCCGGGCCGGAAGTGGCTGGTGTTGGGCGAGATGCGCGAGCTGGGTGAGGAGAGTCTGGCCTACCACCTCGAGGCCGCTCGCTTGGCCGCCTCGGTGAGCCCGGACGTGGTGTTCGTGGGGAAGTACGCCCCGGCCCAAGCGGCAGAGACGGGGAAGGTGGGGCTCGAGACCCTGGAGGAAACTAAAGCTTACCTCAAAACCCACGCCCAAGCCGGAGACCTGGTCTACCTGAAGGCCTCGCGTTCGATCGGCCTCGAGAGACTCTTGGAGGGCTGGGATGCGCAGTAGCTCTCAGACCTTCCAAATCGGCTTGGGTCAGACTCGGGACATGAATCCGCGCAAAGCCTTTTTGATCCTGGGGTTGGCCGCGACCCTGGCGGCTTGTGCCCCGCAGACCGGCGCCAACGCTTCGGAACCGACCCTGCTGATCGCCGGAGGGGTGATCCAGGGCCGCTGGGTGCGCCTAGGGAGCCAGCAGTTCGCCCTGCCCGCCGTGCCGACCCTGGCGGCGGCGGACGGCGGCGTGGTCTACGCGGCCTATCCTTTTCAGCTCCTGGTCTACCAAAACGGCAACCTCGAGAACATCCCGCTGCCGGGCACGCCGAAGTTCATGCAGGTGCGGCCTCGAGTGGTGCTGGGCGGGGACTTTGGCCTCTTTACACCGGAGGGCGGGCGCTTCGCCTTCCAGGCCAGCGACGCGACCAACACCGGCAGGGCCTTGTACTGGGTGGACGGCAATGCGCTCTACGCCGGGAGCCGCAAGATCACCGACGGAAGTTTCAATAAGATCGTGGGCGACGGGGACTACCTGGTGGCCCTGACCAAGCGCGAGGCCTACCGAGTGCCCGAGGGCGTGTGGTTCCCGCTCCCGGCAGAGCCGAAAGCCGTCGCCCTGGCCGATGACCTGTACCTGTTGGCCTCGGAAGGCATCTACCAGTTGAGCCGCAGCGGGTTGCGCATCAACTTTCTGGCCGGGGCCTTTAGCGATCTGGCCGCCGACGAACAAGGGGTATACGCCCTGCAGGGCGGGCAAGCGGTCCGGCTGTCGTTCAATTTGCAGTCCGTCTCGCTGAGCAGCGGAGGGGTTCAGTGAGCGCTTTGGAGGTTCGATGAGTATCGTCGCCGCCCTTATTCTCTCCTGGTTTTTGGTGGGCCTGTGGATGGGCCTGATGCGCTCGCTAAAGCTGGGCAAGCAAGTACGCGAGGATGGCCCGCAGACCCACCTCACCAAATCCGGCACGCCGAGCATGGGCGGGGTGGCGTTTTTGCTGGCGGCGGCCCTGGTCTATTTCCTGCTCGGCGGGGACCGCTACGCCGGGCTCTGGCTGTTGGGTCTGGGCTTCGCCCTGCTGGGTCTGGCCGATGACCTGGCCGGGATGCTGAAGCGCCCGCTCAAGGCCCGGGAAAAGCTGGTCTTGCAGTTCTTGATGGCCCTGGTCTTCGCGTTCTGGGCCGAGCGCCAGCTCGCCGCGCCCTACCTGGGGCAAGCCCTCGACATCCTCATCATCACCCTGGCCATCGTTGCGGCGGCCAACGCCTTCAACTTCACCGACGGGGTGGATGGGCTCCTCAGCAGCGTCACCATCGTGTTGTTGCTGCCCTTCGCCGGGCTGACCCTAGCCCAAACCCTCATCGGCGCGCTGCTGGGCTTTCTCTGGCACAACTCGCCCAAGGCCAAGGTCTTCATGGGCGACACCGGCAGCCAGGCGTTGGGGGTGTTGGTCGCGGGGCTCTTCATCTTGCAGGGAAAGATGTGGTTTTTGCCGCTGGCGGCCCTCATCCCGGTGCTGGAGATGCTTTCGGTGGTGCTCCAGGTGACCTACTTCCGCCGCACCGGGCGGCGCATCTTCCGAATGAGCCCGATTCACCACCACTTCGAGCTTTCCGGGTGGGAGGAGAGCAAGGTGGTTTTTCGCTTTACGGTGATCACCGCGCTCTGCACAGCGCTTTCGATGGGCTTGTGGGGAGGGTTGAGGTGACCCTCAACCCGGTCGGGAGGAAACTCGTGGCTGAGCGTCTGGTCTTCGGGCTGGGGCGTAGCGGGATGGGCGTGCTGCGCTTTTTGGCCCGCCACCGGATGAGCGCCTGTTACTTCGACGAAAAGCTCAAAGAGGTCGAAGCCAGGGCCGCCGACGAGCTGGGGTTCACCTTCGACGACGATCCCCAACCAGGGGAGTATCAGCAGGTCATCGCCGCCCCCGGGGTGCCGATGGATCACCCCCGGCTCCTGGCCCTGCAGAAAGGAGGCGCCGAGATCATCGGGGAGGCCGAACTCGCCTACCGCACCGTGAAGACCCCCATCGTGGGGATCACCGGGACGGCGGGGAAAGGAACCGCCACCATCGTGACCGCCCACTTCCTGCGGGCGCTGGGGTTCAAAGCGCTCGAGGGCGGCAATCTAGACCCCCCCCTGCTGGACGTCATCGAACAAGCCGAAGTAGCCGTGGCCGAGCTTTCCAGCTTCCAGCTCGAGCGCGTCGTGCATTTCCGCCCGCGGGTGGCAGTGCTTTTGAACTTGGGGGTGGACCACCTGGACCGTCACCACACCTTGGCGGCCTATCACGCCGCCAAGCTCAACCTGATCCGCAACCTGACCCCCGAGGACGCGCTGGTCTACAACGCCGAGGACCCGAAGATCCTCGGGGCCATCCAAGGTTCCCCGGCCAAGAAGCACCCCTTCCATCCGGTGCTCGACCCGCGTCAGACCAACCTGCGGGCCGCTCGCGAGGCCGCGAAGGCTTATGCTTCTATCGCCGGAAAAGCCGTGGACGAGCGGGTCTTGGACGAAGCCGAGAAGACCGCCCCCCGGCTTCCGGGCCGTTTCGACACCTTCGCCCGCAAAGGCGACGTGGTCTTTATCGACGACTCCATCGCTACCCGTTATAACGCGGTGAAGGCGGCCCTGCAAGCGGCCCCGGCCCCGGTCGCCTGGATCCTGGGTGGGCGCGACAAGGGGGCTCCCACGGAAGGGCTCGAGCGCATCGTGGCGGAACGGGTTCGGGTCATCCTGGCCATCGGCGAGGACGGCCCCCGGATGGCCCAGGCATTCCGCGGATACACCGAGCTGGTGAACATCCAAGAACCCTCCGGCGAAGCAACTTTGCGCAAAGCCGTACAAGAAGGGCTCTCCAGGCTATCGGGCGGTAGCATCCTCCTAGCTCCGATGGGCACCTCCTTCGACCAGTTCAAAGACTACAAGGAACGCTCACAGGTGTTTCGCCGGGTGGCGCTCGAGCTGGGGGCAGAGATGTTGGAAGGAGGTACGCCATAGACCCGATCCTCCTCATCGCCCAGCTCATGCTGATGGGCTTCTCCCTGCTCGGGGTAGGGGTGGCCCAGCCAGAACTCCAAGAGTCCCATCTGCTGCGGCTGGGTATCGCGCTGTTGGTGACGCTGGTGACCTGCTGGCTCTCGCCCCGCTTCCTGACCCGCCAGGCCCGGCTCCTCTACCTGGCCGCGCTGGGCTTTCTGATCGCGGTGCTCTTCGTGGGCGAAGGCCCCAGCGGGGTGCGCCGCTGGTTCGACCTGCACCTTTTCAACTTCCAACCCTCCGAACTGATGAAGGTGGCGATGGTGATCTATCTAGCGGCCTTCTTCCACCAACGCGGCACCGATTACCCGATCCTGGGGCCGGTGCTGGCGGTGGGCTTCGCGGCGGGTCTGGTGATCATCGAGCCGGACTTCGACACCGGGCTCTTTATCCTGGTGCTGGCAGCCTTCATGCTCATCGTGATCGGGGTTCCCTGGCGCAGGCTCCTGGCGATCGGGGCCTCGGCTAGCTTTATCGCCATGACCATGCTGGGCCTTTACCTGGACCGCTTCGGCTACGTGCGCGAACGCTTCGACGGCTGGGTGGCGACCCTCACCGGCAAGGCCGATGTGACCGGCACCGCCTACCAGGTCACCCAGGCCCAGAAGGTGATCGTGGGGGCGGGGCCCTTGGGACAGGGGCCGGGGGCGGCGCTCCCGCACCTTCCCGAAGGGCATAACGACATGGTGTTCGCCTCGGTGATCTGGGCCGGGGGCTGGTTCGCCGGGCTAATGCTGCTGTTGGCTTTCGGACTGATCTTCGCCCGGGGGATGCAGATCGCGGCCCGCACCCAGGGGGCCAACAGCGTGATGGCCTTGGGGCTCACCGCCTACTTGACCCTGCAAGCTGCTAACAACATCGGGGTGGTGATGGGGTTCTTGCCGGTGAGCGGTAGCGCTTTACCGCTAGTTAGTTACGGGGGCAGTTCGATGTTCGTGGCCGGGCTGGCTCTTGGGCTGTTGCACGCCCTCTCGAGGGAAGCCCTGCGCGGCCACACCGAGCCGAAGGATAGTGGCCATAGCCGGGGGGCCAAGGCATGATCTTGGTCACGGGCGGCGGCACCGGGGGGCACCTCTACCCCGGTCTGGCCGCGGCCCGGGCCCTGCGCGAGCTCGGGCAGGAAGTGACCTATGTGGGGGCCGCCGGAGGGCTCGAGGAGAAGGTTTTGCCAACCTCCGGCCTCCCCTACCGGCTCATCCCGGCAGGGAAGCTCTCGCGGGAGGCTTTGCGCCCCAAAGAAGGCCTCAAGGTGTTGCGAGGGCTCTGGGAAGCACGGAAAGTCCTGCAGGAGTTGAAACCCAAAGCGGTCCTCTCGACCGTGGGCTACGCCGGTTTCCCTTTGGCCTTCATGGCGCAGCGGATGGGGATTCCCACCGTGATCCACGAGCAAAACGCCAAGCTGGGGCTGGCCGCGCGGTGGCTGGCTGCGGGGGCCCGAGCCATCGGGCTCTCGGTGCCGATGGGGTTGAACCCGTCTTGGTCGGCTAAAGCCCAAGTGGTCGGCCTTCCCGTGCGCGAGGAAAAACACGACGCTCGAGCGGCTAAAATCGCGCTGGAGCTCGAGCCAGAGAAACCCTTGATCTTCATCCTGGGGGGCAGCCAGGGCAGCCTGGAACTCAACCAGAACCTCCCCCAACGCCTGAAACCGCTCCTGGGCGAGTACCAGGTGCTCCACCAAACCGGACCCCGCTGGGAGGCCCAGATGCAGGAGCAATATGCGGGCTGGCCCGGCTACACCGTGCGCGGCTACCTCGACCCCGCGTTGGCCTTCTCCGCCGCCGAGTTCGCCATCACCCGAGCGGGGGCCGCTACCCTGGCCGAAGCCGCCTACCACCAGGTTCCGCTGCTGGCGGTGCCGCTTCCCGCCGAGCTGGATGGCGGAGCCCAATGGGCGAACGCCCGTTTCTATGCAGATACGGGGGCGGCATATATGCTAGACCGGGGTTGGGAGCACTTCCAAACGAGCCTAGCCCCGCTGCTCGAGCCTGCTGTACGGCAAAAGCTGCGTGATACAATCGCCAAGTTGTCGCCCGAGGGGGCCGCACGGCGGCTCGCCCGGGTGGTGTTGGAAGCCAGTTTTCAGGGAGACGGTCGGGAGGTCACGGGTTGAAGCACCGGGATAGGAGTCCACACGCCGAGGAGCCAAAGGTGCCGCACTACCATTTTATCGGCATCGGGGGCATCTCCATGAGCGGCCTGGCGGCTATCCTCTTGCGGGATGGGCTCGAGGTCTCCGGCTGTGACGCCCAGATGAGCGACCTGACCGACGACCTCAAAAAGCAGGGGGCTACGATCTACCAAGGGCACGACCCGGCCCACCTGGATGGGGTGGACCTGGTGGTCGCCACCACCGCCATCACCGACCACGAACCCGAGTTGATCGAAGCCCGTCGGCGGAACATCCCGACGCTGCGGCGGGTCCACCTGCTCGGCGAGATCCTGAGCAAGGGCTATTCGTTGGGGGTGACCGGCAGCCACGGCAAGACCACCACCAGCGCGATGCTGGCCTCGATCTTCCTCGAGGCCGGGACCGACCCCACGGTGATCCTGGGGGCCAAGCTGCCCTCGATGGGCGGGAACGCCCGTTACGGGCAGGGCAAATACCGCATCGCCGAGGTGGACGAGTCCGACCCCTGGTTCCAGCACCTGGCCCTGGACGTGGCGGTGGTGATGAACCTCGAGCCCGACCACGTGGGAACCCCCACCGACCAGCGGCCCAACTACCACCCCGATTTCGGCTCGCTGAAAGAGGCCGTGCGGAACTTCGCCCACAACGCCCAGCGCGTGGTGTACAACGCCGAGTGGCCGGGCCTGGACGAGCTGATACAGCACCCGAACCGGGTGAGCTTCGGGCTCGAGCAGGGCGATTGCCACGCCCGGAACCTGCACCTCCTGACTATGTCTGGCCGCTTCGAGGTGGTGTGGAGGGGCGAGCCACTGGGGCCGATAGAACTTGGGGTTCCCGGCGAGCACAACGTGGTGGACGCCCTCGCGGCGATCACGGTGGCATTGCTCGAAGGCCTTCCCTTTTCCGCCATCCAAAAAGCCCTGGCCGATTTCCGCGGAGCCCATCGCCGCTTCGAGCGGTTGGGCGAGATTCGCGGGGCCTGGGTGGTGGACGACTACGCCCACAACCCCACCAAAGTGCGCTCGGTACTCGAGGCCGCCAAGGGCACCGGGCGGCGGGTGCGGGCGGTGTTCCAGCCGCACCGCTATCTCCGCACGGCCCAGCTGTGGGCCGAGTTTGCCGAGGCTTTAGGCCTGGCTGACGAAGCGTTGGTGCTGGAAGTCTACTCGGCGGGCGAGCAACCCATTCCCGGGGTCAGCGGGCGGATGATCGCCGACAAGCTGATCGCAGACGGGCACGACGCCCGGTTCCTGGGCTGGAACGAGGCGCTGGATTATCTGGGAAAGAACCTGAAGGATGGCGACCTGCTACTGACCATCGGGGCGGGCGACGTGTGGAAGCTCGGGAAGGCACTGCTCGAGCGCACCAAGGAGCGGGCATGACCGCGGTGCGAAGCCACCTGGAGGCTAGCCGATGAAGGTCGAGAAGGTGCTCCTCAAGGACCATACCACGCTGGGGGTAGGCGGGCCCGCCGAACTCTGGACGGTGGAGACCCCGGAGGATTTGCCCAAGGCCACCCAAGCCCCCTACCGCGTCCTCGGGAACGGCTCGAACCTGCTGGTCTCGGACGCGGGCGTGTCCGAGCGGGTGATCGCGCTCGGAGGGGTCTTCAGGGAGTGGAGCTTTGACGGCTGGGTGGGGGCCGGGGCGCTGGTTTCGACCCTGCTGCTAAAGAGTGCCCGGGCCGGGCTTTCCGGGCTCGAGGGTCTTTACGGGGTTCCCGCGCAGGTCGGGGGGGCGGTCAAGATGAACGCGGGAACCCGCTTCGGCGAGATGGCCGAGGCCCTGGATACCGTGGAAATTTTCCATGACGGCATCTTTCACCAGTACCATCCCGAGGAGCTGGGGTTTCGCTACCGCCACTCCGAGCTGCCACCGGGCGGGATCGTGACCCGGGTGCGGCTCAAGCTGAAGGAGCTGGGCGAGGAAGCGGTGCGGGCCAAGATCGCTCTGGTGGACGCGGCCCGCAAGGGCCAGCCCAAGAAGAAAAGCGCCGGGTGCGCCTTCAAAAACCCGCCCGGTGACTCGGCAGGGCGCCTCATCGACCGGCAGGGGCTCAAAGGGATGACCGTCGGTAAAGCGATGATCAGCCACGAGCACGGAAACTTCATCGTGAACCTGGGCGGGGCCACCGCCCAGGAGGTGTACGAATTGCTGCGACGGGTGCGGGCGGTGCTCCCGCTCGAGGTCGAGTGGGAGATCTGGGGCGAGCTGGAGCCACGGGAGGTTATCCGGTGAAGCTCGAGGCGCGGTTCTACCAATCCCGTTGGGCGCCTCACGTCCCCTTCTTTTTTCCGAGCGAGGGAAAGGGGAGCTGATGAGTCTCACCCCTGCGGAGGACAGCCGATGATCGTTCGCCTCTTGTTGATCGTCCTGGGGCTGGCGACCGTGGGCGTGGCCAGCCGGGTACTCCTCCCCACCGAGGAGGTCATCGTGGCCGGGAACCGGCACCTCTCCGACGCCGAGATTCGCGCCCGCACCGGCCTCGAGCCGGGCACCCCCTGGCTGTGGGCCTGGCCCTACAAGCTGAAGGCGCTCGAGGGCGAGCCCTGGGTCAAACAGGTACGTTTGGAACGCCCCAAAGCGGGTAAACTGCGGATCATTCTGGAAGAACGCCAACCCATCGCCACCTTGGTGCGCGGAGAGAACCGGCAAGGGCTCGCTGCCGACGGCACTTTCCTGCCGGGGGCGCCCTTGATCAGACCGGTGCTCGAGGGCGTGGGGGTGGTTCCAGTGGGGGATCTCTTGAGGTTGATCAAAGCCTTTCCCAAAGTGCAAAAGATAAGCTTCAATCCAGCCGGATATGGCTTAGAGTGGGAGGGTATGCGGGTTTGGGGGCCAAATGTCATGGAGTTGCAAAGGTGGGCACAAGGGAGCAGAATGGGCGCTAGCACCGGAACGGTGACAAGTGCTGGAACGATAACGAGCACCATGATGGTCAGCGTTTATTCGTGGGGGGTGAGCCAGCGCCGATGAGCATCGTCGTAGGACTGGACGTTGGAACCACCAAAGTTTGCACGGTGATTGGCGAACTCTCGCCCGATGGCATTCTCGACATCATTGGCGAAGGCACCGTTCCGTCGCAGGGCCTCAAGCGGGGCGTGGTGGTCAACCTCGAGCGCACCTCGGAGGCCATCCGGCAAAGCCTCTTCCAGGCCGAGCGGGTGGCCGGGGTCAAGGCCGAGCGGGTCTACGTGGGGGTGGCCGGGACCCACGTCAAGAGCGTGACCAGCCACGGCCTGGCGGCGATCCGGCGGGGCCAGAGCATCTCCGCAGCGGACGTGGAGCGGGCCATCGAGCAGGCCAAGGCCTATCCCTTCGACGGCGACTACGAGCTGATCCATGCCCTGCCACTCGACTACCGGGTGGACGGGCAGGAAGGCATCAAAGACCCCATCGGGATGGCCGGGGTGCGGCTCGAGGTGGACGTGCACCTTGTGGCGAGCGGGCGCGGCCCCCTCTCCAACTTGCGCAAAGCCGTCGAGGACAGCGGGGTGGAGCTGGCCGGGCTGGCCCTGCAATCCTACGCCTCGGGGCTGGCCGTGCTGGCCCCCGAGGAGATGTCCATGACGGTGATGCTGGTGGACATCGGCGGGGGCACCACCGACGTGGCGGTGTTCAAGGGGGGTCGGCTCTCGCACTCGGCGGTGATCCCCTTAGGCGGCGACCACGTCACCCACGACATCACCCAGCTGCTCAAGATCCCCTTCGAGGAAGCCGAGCGGGTCAAGAAAAAGTATGGCGCGGCCCTGCCCGAGCTGGCCGACCCCGAGCTGGTGCTGGAGATCAATCAGGAAGGCGGCGTGGTGCCGGTGCCCGAGCTGGCCCGCATCATCCGTCCGAGGTTACGCGAGATCTTGCACATGGCCCGCTCGAGCGTAGACGAGGCTTTGGGGCCTCTCGAGATCAGCGTGGGCAAGGTGATCATCACCGGCGGGACAGGATTAGTGCGGGGGGTGGAGGAGCTGGCCCGCAAACAGTTCAACTTGCCGGTGCGGCTGGGCCGCCCGATGGGGGTGAGCGGTCTGGTGGACGTGGTGGCCTCGCCCACCCACGCCACCGCGGTGGGGCTGGTGCGCTACGCCGCCTCGCGGGAAGCCAGCCAGCCGGTGAGCAAGAGCAGCTCCCGTACCCCTAAGCCGAGTCGCGCCGAAGAACCCAGCAGTGGGCTCTGGGAGCGTATCAAAGGCATGTTCAAGGACTTCTTTTGAGGTAAAGGAGCTATTCATGGACGGAGCCGTCATTAAGGTCATCGGGCTGGGTGGGGCCGGCAACAACGCCGTCAACCGCATGATCGAGTCGGGGCTTTCCGGCGTAGAGTTTATCGCCGCCAACACCGACGCGCAGGTCTTGGCGAAAAGCCTGGCCGACATCCGGGTGCAACTGGGCGACAAGCTCACCCGCGGCCTGGGGGCCGGGGCCAACCCGGAGATCGGGGAGAAAGCCGCGCTCGAGGCCCAGGACCTGATCGCAGAGCACCTCGACGGCGCGGACTTGGTGTTCATCACCGCCGGGATGGGGGGTGGCACCGGGACCGGCAGCGCCCCCATCGTGGCCGAGGTGGCCAAAAACCTGGGCGCCCTCACCGTGGGCGTGGTGACGCGGCCCTTTGCCTTCGAAGGCCCCAAGCGCTCGCGGGCCGCCGACGAGGGGATCAAGAAGCTGCGTGAACGGGTGGACGCGATGGTAGCGGTCTCCAACGACCGGCTCCTCACCGCCATCGACAAAAAAGTAGCCCTCAAGGACGCCTTCCTGATCGCCGACCGGGTGCTCTACCACGGGGTCAAGGGCATCACCGACGTGATCAACCTGCCGGGTCTGATCAACGTGGACTTCGCCGACGTGCGGACCCTGCTCGAGGACGCCGGACCGGTGCTGATGGGGATCGGCGCGGGCCGCGGCGAGAACAAGGTCGAAGAGGCCGCCCGCACCGCTACCCAGAGCCCCTTGCTGGATCGCTCCATCGAGGGAGCCCGCCGCCTGCTCCTGAACGTGGTGGGCTCGGAAGACCTCTCGCTGATGGAAGCCGCCGCCGTGGTCGAGCACATCCGCGAGGCTACCGGCAACGAGGACGTGGACATCCTCTACGGGGTGACCTACGACGAGCGGGCCCAGGACGAGCTGCGGGTGATCCTGATCGCCACCGGCTTCGGCGACAGCTCGGTGATCGCCAAGCCCGCCGGAGCCCGCCTGGTGGACTTTCCCACCAGCGGGGTAGATATCACCAACTTCGAGATTCCGGCCTTTATCCGCTACGGCGACGGGGATTACCCACCCAAGCGGGGGAACTGAATCAACGGTAACCGGGCCCAGAGCACCGAGCACCGGAAACACCGGAGCCCTGAGCCCGGAAACCGGTGCTCGATTTTATGATCGTCCTCGGCATCGACCCCGGCATCACCAATATGGGCCTGGGCGTGGTGGAGCAGGTCGGCAAGACCCACAAGCTGCTCCACGCTCGGCTGGTCAAGACCACCCACGGCGACCCGGCCCCCCAGCGGATCGGGGAGATTTTTCAGAACCTGCGTATCGTCATCGCAGAGTTTCGCCCGCAGGCCATCGCCGTGGAGGAGCAGTTCTTCTACCGCCAAAACGAGCTTTCCTACAAGGTGGGCTGGGCCATGGGGGCGGTGTTCGTCGCCGCCAACGAGTGGGGGCTCGAGGTCTACGGCTATGGGCCGATGAAGGTCAAGCAAGCTCTGGTCGGCTACGGTCACGCCGAGAAAGAGCAGGTGGCCTTCATGGTGCGGGCCATCCTGGGGCTCAAGGAGAATCCCAAACCCACCCACGTGGCCGACGCTCTGGCCATCGCCCTGACCCACCTGTTTTACATGGGCCGGGGCGGCGGAAACCGGATCTAAAGGCGAGGGCGTAAGCAGGAATCGTGCCAGCGAAATAGCAAAAGCGGCAGGCCCGAGGGGGCCACAACCGATGGCCGCTGTGATTTAGCTGAAGACCGCTATAGGCCGCTGATACGACCCGGCTCAACCTGCCTGAGTCAAACGCGGGCTCGAGCCCTAAGGCGACGTTTGGGCGACAGGGATTTGTAATGCTCGAGCCGCAGAACTCGAGGAGGCCGAGATGGGAGAAGGAAGCCGGACCACGAACACCCTCGAAACAAAACCTCCCCGACGAGGTTCAAACTGGACGGCTCGCCGAGGAGTGCTCGAGTATATTCGGGTCAACATGACGATGCACCGATGGTTCGCCTTCCTCCTGATCCTGGGCTTGGCCTCGGGCCTGGCCCAGAGCGTCCGCACCCAAGGTCTGGGCGGGCTCTTGCTCCCCGGCCCCGAAGCCGCCCGCTACAACCCGGCCTACGCCGCCTACCCGGCGGGCAACTACGGGTATAACGAAGGCTTCCGGCTCCCGATCGGTCTGCTGGGCTTCTTGCGGCAGAGCGCCAACCCGTTCAACTACTTCTTCAACAAAGAGGCTTTCTTTGACAAGACCAATGGCTTTGACCTGCTGACTTTTTACGACCAGCTCATCTATCTGGACTCCTTCTTGCTGAACCCGGCCCGTAGCCCCGATGAGGTGGTCTTTACCCTGCTGCCCAGCGGGATCAGCATCACCGATGGCCAGGGGAACCGGCTGCGCACCAACTTCTCGCTGGGGACGGGCGGCAGTGCTCCCACCTCGCTCACGCCCCCTCCCCTCTTCGGCATCCCCCTTCCGCTCCCGGTGCCGGGGCTATCTCTCGAGCTGGGCCTCTTCCTCGGCACCGACGGCCTCAGCATCACCCCCAGCGACACCCTGCGGAGGGCCCTGGCGAGCGGCAAGGTGGACCCCAACACCGAATACAGCCTCACCGGCAGCGGCAACGCCCAGGCCGGGATTAGCCTGGGGATGGCCTACGCCGCCGCGCTTCCCACCGTTCCAGGGCTCGAGGGTCAGCTCTACGGCGGAGTGCGCGGCGAGGGCTTCTACGGGCTGGGCTACGCCGAAGCCAACGCCACCGCCAAGGCCCGCACCGACGACCAGGGGCAGTTCGACACCAACGGGACCTCCTACACCACCAAGCTCTTCTATAGCTATGTCGGAAACGGCACCGGTTTCGGGGTGCGGGCCGACGTGGGTCTGGCGCTCGATTACCCCCTGGTGGGCAGCGGCCAGGACAAAAACGCCCGGCTGACGGTGGGCCTGGGCATCCGCAACCTGGTGGGCTTCAGCCGCTGGCAGGGCTCGGAGGTCTCGCTGGACTCGAGCGGAACCTCGAGCGCCCCCCAACCCGCCACCCGCAGCAGCGGCGGGTTCAGACCGGCCTTCTACCTCAACGGGGCCTACCAGAGCCCGCTCGAAGTGGGCAACCTCCTGGTGGGGGCGGACTTGCTTTTGGACGGAGCCTTGAGCGGGCACGTAGGGCTCGAGTACGGCCTGGGTCCGGCCCGTCTACGGGGCGGGGTGGGTTACGAGGGCGGGCTGGTCTTCGGGCTGGGTGGGGGGTTTCAAACCGGAGGGTTTAGCCTGGATACCGCGCTCACCACCCATCAGGCCCCCTTCTTCGGCGGCTTGGTGTACGGCCTGGCCCTCAGCCTGGGGTTTAGCTTTTAGGAGATCACGATGCAGCTTCGCTACCTACTCCCGCTGCTCCTGCTCGCCACCGCGTGCAGCGCCCACACGCTCACCACCATCAAGACCGACATCGTGCCCTTCATCCCCGAGGGGAGTCGTTCGGGCGAGATCAACGTCACCAGCACCAGCTATATCCCCTCGGAGGCCGGTCAGGCCATCAGCCTCAACCTGGGCGACACCCTCAAGGTGCTCGAGGAGGCCCGCATCAAGATTCGGGTGAGGCTGGAAAATACCGGCAGCGTGCCCAACGACGTGAGCGTGATGGCCCGCATCGCCCCGGTCTCGGATAGCACCAACATCTTCGACGGGGGAAGCAACACCGACTGCCGGACCAATGACTGTCTGTTGGGCCAGGGCAGCCTGACCCTGCCATCGGGAAGCAACAACGCCGGGGTGATCGAGATCGAAGTGCCCCTCACCCCCACCGAAAAGCCCTCGGCGCTCGAGCTGATCAAGAGCGGGCAGTTCCGCATCGGGCTGCGCCTGCAGATGAACGGCTCGCTGCGCTACGGGCTCGAGCAAGGCGAACTCACCGTGCAGGCCCGGCTCTTCCAACTGCTCAACCGCTGAGCGCAGGCGAGCTAAAGGAGAGATTAAGGTCCATCGTCACCCGAACGCCTTGGGCGCCCCGGTAAAGGTTAAGCTGGGGGCTGGGGGGAATCATGCGACGTTGGATTTTCGGTTTAGCGGGATTGTTGCTCCTCAGCGCGTGTAGCGCCCTGCCCGTGCCCATCAACCTGCTCAACTATCTGGGGGCCGACAAGAGCGGGTCTTTCCAACAACCGCTGCCCGCGGGGAACGTGGAGTTCGAGCGCCCGTTGCCGGACAAAAGCGGCTACAGCCTGGACTTCAGCCGGGAACAGCTCTACTCGGTGCGGGGAGTGCGGGTCGAGTACGGGGCCACGGTCAGCTACACCGGCCAGACTTTGCTCTCAGGGGACGTGAGCGTGCAGGCCTATCTGGCCCCGGTGAACGGCGAAGACCTCTGGCAGGACAAGTACAAGCTGGGCGACCCGCAAAACCTCCAACTGGCGCAGGGGCAGTCCTTGCTCAAGCTGGCCGGTTCGGTCCAGCTCAACAACGACCAGGTCAAGGCCCTCAACGCGAAGAAGCTGCGCTTCGGGGTCTACGCCAAGGGCACTGCCTCCTCGAGCCAGGCCGCCACCGTGACCCTCAACTACGAAGTCACCAACCTGACCCTCAAGGTCGCCTTGTTCTGAAGATAGTTTTTGACCTCGAGCCCCCGCTTGGGGGCTCGGTTTTTTGATCAGAGCGCCCTTCTACAGGGATAGGAAAGAGGCTAAGTGCGCCCACGGTAGCAGGGTCGGGTTGAGCGGCGCAAGGGTGAATTCCGAAATTTGCTGTGGCGCGGCCTCCTCTGCCACCCCTCCCCCATCCCGTTGCTATCGTGGAGATACTTAGAAATGCAGGGCTTCGTGTCCGCTCTTGCCCCCCGACACCAACCGACCACTTAGGATAGAGCCTTCGGCATTCAACGTTTAACCTCCAGCTTTTCAAAGCCCCAACTCGTCGATGAGGGCTTGGTCGGAGTTGTCCTCGAACACCTCCTCGGCCTTGGTCGCCCAGGCCGGGAAGGGGAAGGTGAGGGGCAGCGGGATCGGGAGTTCGGGCTGCTGAACGATCATCGTGCCTTGCGGGAGGATCACCGCCCGTTCGCGGAACGAGGCGGGGAGGTAGCGGTACTCGGGGCGCTCGGCTTCGGCGGCGTCGAGGCGGCCCACCACCCGGATGGCGGCGTTCCCCACCACCCGGCGCTCGACCTCGGAGGCGGTTTGCTGCGCCCCGATCAGGATCACGCCCAAGCTGCGCCCGCGCTCGGCGATGTCGAGCAGGATGTCCTTGATGGGGCTCTCGTCCTCGCGCGGAGCATACTTGTTCAGCTCGTCCAGCACGATAAAAACTCGGCCCGGCCGGCCCTTTTCTTTCTTCTCGAAGACCTCGCGCAAAATCGCCCCCACCACGAACATCTGGGCCTGGGCGGAGAGCTGGTGGATGTCCACCACGCTCATCTGGAACTGCCCGGCCAGCGGGTCGGGGGGGCTTCCCGGTTTGTCGCCCCGGATCAGGTGGGAGACGTTGCCGATGGCGGCCCGCAGACGGCGGACGAAGGCCTCGAGCGTCCCCCGGGCCTGCCGGGCGATCCAGCGGGGGTCACCCTTGCCTTCCTCGTCCCCTTCGGGGCCTAGAAGCTTGAACTCCACGTAGCGCACCAGTTGGGCGAAGCTCGAGAGGCGCACCTTGCCCAGGCTATCGAAGTTCACCCCGGCATCCATCTGGCTGATCTCGTCGTGCCAATCCTCCACCGCCAGGTGCGGGCCTTTTTGCCCGTCGGCCAGCTTGCGCAGGCGCTCCGTCACCTGGTCAATGAGGAAGCCCAGGTTGCTCATGGCACCGCGGTCGGTGAAGAGGAAGGGTAAGAGGCCGCTCGAGCAGAACTGCACCAAGTCCCAGTAGTAGGCGCCCACCCCCTTGGGGCGGCTCTCTACGTCGGGAACGACGTCGCCGGGGGTGGGCTTAGGTGGGGCGCGGAAGGTCACGCTCTTGAAAGGGCCGGGCTCGAGACCCAAGCGGCGGTATTCCTCGTGCTGGAGCGGGGTGAGGCGGTTGTTGGGCTTGTCGAGGTGGAAGAGGTCTTCGCCCTTGACGTTGAAGATCAGAGCCCGGGCGCTCGAGGCATCGTGCAGCACCCCGGAGTTGAAGAGGCTGTAGAGCAGAAAGGTGGCGTAGCTGGTCTTGGTCGCCACCCCGGAGATCCCCGAGACGTTGACGTGCCCGCCCTTGACCCCGTTCAAAAACTCCAGGTTCAAGTAGGCCACCTCGCCGTTCTTGAGGAGCCCTGCCGGGAGCCGGGTGGAACCCCTCTGGTTGCTCATCTTGTCGTAGTAGAGGGCCCGCTCGAGGGCTTCGGCCTGGGCCACATAGACCTTAGAGCCGGGGTCGGGCGGGAGGTATTCTTCGGGCTCGAGGCGCGTCACCTTGATGTGCGCGGCATAGGACTTGCTCACCGGCAACAGCTCGCGCTGGGCCAAAAACACGTCGGTGTCGAACTGCGAGCCCTCGTAGAGCTTCAAGACCTGGTCCACCATGCCGTAGTAGCGCACCGTGCCCATCGCGGGGTCGGGGTGGGCGAACTCGACATAGACCAGGTCGTCGAGCCGCAGGAACTGCCCCTCCTCCACCGCGACCCAGAAGTCCAAGGCTCCGGCTTCGCGGCTGCCCAACACCATTCCGATCTGCTTCAAGGGGTCCTCCAAGTGGAGCGGGCTACAAGGTGTGGGATGTAGGGGGTGAGAAAAGGACAGGGGCTCATCCGGCTTGCGGCCCTAGGCGTCGCCAAAGGGTAGATGTCGGATGGGAGGGCCGGGAGGCATGCGGGGATGGCGCCACCCCATGAACCTAGCCGCCCCCCACCCCGGACCATCTCACCCTGGCGCAACCTAGACCCTCCCCGCTTCCCCTCACTTCGTTCAGCGAAAGAGCACCGCCTGGCGTAAAGGACTTTTCGACACTTGACCCTCGACATCGCTTCACCCGAATAACGTCTGTACGATCTTACGCCGGATCACGTCGCCCTGGCCCATGTAGCGGCCCAAAAACATCTCCAGGGCGCCCACCGCGATTAGGTTTTGCGGGGCACGGGGGTCGCGGGCCGGCGAGGAGGCCATCGAGCAAAAGAGGCTCACCGAAAGGTCGGCTAGCTTGCGGGCCTCGTAGGGCTCGGAGACGGTGGTCTCGACCCGCATCAGCCCGGCCGCGCCGTGGAAGGGCGCGCTGGGCTCGAGCGGGAGTTTGACGTACCAGGAGAACACGTCCACCCGCCGGTTGAGCCCGTAGCCGGGCAGTTTGAAGATGGGGGTGCGCTCGTGGGGCTCGAGCCGGTAGAGCAAGGCCTGCTCCTCGGGGGGCAGGTAGAGGCCCGGCATGGTCTTGGTGTAGCCCAACAGCGGGTGCTGGGTGGGCTGGCCGGTGAAGTAGATCTGTCCATCCATCACCACCAAGCAGCCATCGTCGCAGAGTTCCATCGCTAGCTCAGCCTCGAGCCGCCGCATCACCTCGGTTACCTTGCTGCGTAGGTTTTGCAGGTCGGTGGCCCTGGCGGGTTCAGGTTCATAAACCAGATTCCCGATCCGGATCGGCTCGACCTGGAGCCCCTCCGGGTGCAGGAGCACCCGCCGCACCTTGGGCTCCCCAGCCAGCCGAATCCCCGCCCCGTCGCGCACCACCGCCCCGGCGGTCACCGTGGCGAGGATAGCCCGGTGGCCCTGCGGGTCCGCCACCACCGCGTCCACCCGCTGGCGACCGTCCACCATATAGAGCACCGGCCAGTTGGCGGGCGCCACCGAAGCCGGGCGCTTGGCCTCCCAAGCACTTCCTTCGATCCCGGTCTTAACCTCCTCGTGGATGGGGGTTTCTTCAAAGCCCACCTGGGGCAGGGCATAGTCGGGGTTCCAGGCCTCCAAGCGCCATTTCACGCCCATAGCATAAGGCTAAAAGCAAAAAGCGGGAGACAAGCGGCCTCCCGCCTCAAGTCTCTAGCCTTCTACTGATTCTTAGCCACACACTCCTGAGCTTCCTTGAAGTCGTTTTGCAACTCGAGCGCCTTCTGGCACTGGGCCTTGGCTCCAGTCTTGTCACCCAGCACCTCGTTGGCCTTGCCCAGCCAGTAGCGGAAGTTGGCGTTCTGCGGCTCGAGTGCCACCGCCTTGGTCAGGTTGAAGCGAGCTTTTTGCGCGTCGCCCAGCTCGAGGTAGACCCGGCCCAGCCCCGCGTAAGCCTCGGGGTAGCGCACCGGGGAAAGCGCCACCGCGTTCTCGTAGGCGGCCCCGGCGGGCTTCCAGCTTTTCAGGCACTCCAGGGCCTGGCCCTGATAGACATAAACCTCGGCGTTCCCCGGCACCAGGATGGCCGCCTGGTTGAGGTGCGAGAGGGCACCCGTGCAGTCCTTGCGGGCCAGCAGGAAGGTGCCGTACTTGACCCGCAAGTCGCCGTCCTTGGGGTACTTGTTCACCGCGTCGCTGTAGATCTTGAGCGCCTCATCGGGCTTACCCCCGGCCACGTAAAGGCTGGCCAGGGTCGAACGCAGGGCAGGGTCATCGTCGAGGGCGATGGCCCGGTTCACCGCCTCGATGGCCCGGTCGTACTGGCCCTGCAAGCCCAGCACCACCCCCCGCCAGGAGTAGATGGGGGCGTATTTGCTGTTGACCCGCTCGGCGTCGCGCAACACGCTCAGGGCCTGGTCTAAGTTGCCCTTGGCCGTTTCGCGGTTCTCGGCGAAACGGAAGGAGTCGGTGTAGGCCTGGGCCAAGGCGATGTAGGAGTTGATAAAGGTGGCGTTCTGGGCGATCGAGCGGCGCAGGTTCTCGATGGCGGCGGTCATCAGGCCCAGCCGCATCTGGTTGCGGGCTAGGAAGTACAAAGACTCCACGCTCGAGTTGCACTCCTTCACGGCCCGCTCGAAGAAGGGTTGGGCGGTCTCGAAACGGCCCGCGTCGTAAAACTGCAAACCCGTGCGCAGGTTGCGCTGACAGTTGTTCTGCGCGGGGGGGTTCGCCGGGGCGGGAGGGGTCTGGGCCAACGAGCTTTGCACGGGCACGAGGGCAGTGCTTACGAGGACTAAGCTCGTACGCACCAAGGCAGGGAACCACACTCGCATCATCTTCCTCCAAAACCTTTAGAGAATATACCGGGACAGGTCCGGCGAGGCCACAACGCTGGCTAAACGAGCCTCCACGTATTCCTTAGTGATCTCTACCCTTCCCAAGTCGGTCTGGAACGAGACCTCTTCCAGCACCCGCTCGAGCACGGTGGAAAGCCTGCGGGCCCCGATGTCCTCGAGGTCGCGGTTAGCCGCGTGGGCGTACTGAGCGATCGAGCGCACCGCTTCGGGGGTGAAGTGGATCTCGGTGCCATCGGCCTTCAAAAGCTCGGTGTACTGCTTGAGGAGCGAGGACTCGGGCTCGGTCAGGATGCGCTCGAACTCCTCGGCACCCAGCGAGGAGAGCTCGACTCGGATAGGGAAGCGCCCCTGCAGCTCGGGGATCAAATCGGAGGGCTTGGAGACGTGGAAGGCCCCGGCGGCGATGAACAGCACGTGCTCGGTGGAGACCGGCCCCAGCCGGGTGGAGACCACCGTGCCCTCCACCACCGGCAACAAGTCACGCTGAACCCCCTCGCCCGAGACGTCCGGCCCGCCCACGCTGCCCTGTTTGCGGGCCACCTTGTCGATCTCGTCGATAAAGACGATCCCGTCCTCCTGGGCCCGGCGCAGCCCCTCCTGGGTGGCTTCTTCCTTGTCCACCAGGCGCTCGGCTTCCTGGTTCTTGAGGACCTCGAGGGCCTCTTTGACCCGCATCCGCCGGCGCACCCTGCGCTGGGGCAGGAGCCCCTTGAGCATGTTGCCCAGGCCCTGCATCTGGTCGTTGCCGCCGAGCATCCCCATGAAGGGCATCTGCGGCTCCTCGTCCACCTCGATCTCGACCAACTGCTCGTCGAAGCGTCCCGAGCGGATGTCGAAGACCGAAACCCGCAACAAAGCCGAAAGCTGCTCCTCAGCTTGGGCGGTGGCCCGCTCGGCCACCTTGGCTTTTAGCTCCTGCAAGACCATCTGGTAACTGGCCTCGGCCAGATCCCGCACGATGGAGTCCACGTCGCGGCCCACGTAGCCGACCTCGGTGAACTTGGTGGCCTCCACTTTGAGAAAAGGCGCCCCGGCCAGCCGCGCCAGGCGGCGGGCGATCTCGGTCTTGCCCACCCCGGTCGGCCCGATCATCAGGATGTTGCGGGGTACGACTTCGCGGGCTAAAGCCGCGGGCAGCCGCTTGCGTCGGTAGCGGTTGCGCAAGGCCACCGCCACGGCTCTCTTGGCCGATTCCTGGCCGATGATGTGCTTGTCGAGTTCGCGGACGATCTCTGCCGGGGTCAGGTTCATAGGAGTACCGCCGAACGCAAAACGCCAGATGCCCAACGCCTCACGAGCCCTCCCCCACGACGAGGACGGTCGGGTTGCCGGTTGTGTAGAGGTCGATCTCCCCGGCGATCCGGATAGATTCCCGGGCGATGTCTGCTGCGGAAAGCTCGGAGTGGCGCAGGAGCGCCTTGGCCGCCGAGAGCGCGTAGGGGCCGCCGGAACCTACGGCCAGCACCGGCTCGTCCGGCGAGAGCACCTCGCCGTTGCCCGACAAAAGCAATAGGTTATCGGCGTCGGCGACGATCAGCATGGCCTCGAGGTTGCGGAGCACCCGGTCGGTGCGCCACTTCTTGACCGTCTCGACCGCCGCCCGGGGCAGGTTGCCCTTGGTGGCCCCCAAAGCCTCCTCGAACTTCTCCAAGAGGGTCAGGGCATCGGCTACGGCTCCCGCGAAACCCACCAGGATGCCGCTGCCCACCTCTAACCGGCGCACCTTGACGGCAGAGGTCTTCATGATGGTCTGGCCCAGGGTGACCTGACCGTCCCCGGCGATCGCGGTCTGGCCGTTCTTGCGAACCGCCAGGATGGTTGTGGCGTGCATCGGCTCCATCTACACCAAGAGGCTAGCTCGTCGCCATGAAGCAGCGGTGAGAGAAAAACCGGCTTGGTCGGGCTTCCCGGAGTGAGTTGGTGAAGATGCGTAGCGCGAATCTTGGTGATAAGCGACAGGCTTTCTTCTCAGGGCTGCCTAAATGCCGGAGGGATGGGCAACCCGCGGATGTTGAGACGGATGTTCCCGGCCTCGTCGCGGCTCACCGGGGGCCACCACACCGCGTTGGCCCGCCCGGCGATGCGGTCTTTGGCGATCGGGCCGAAGGTGCGGGAATCCTCCGAGCCGCCGATGGTGCGGTTGTCGCCCATCACGAAATAGTGGTCGGGGGCGATCTTGAGGGTGCCGATTACGCAGCGCTCGCCTTGCAGCTCGAGCGGCGGCGAGGGGTAAGCGGGGTCGTTGCTGGAGGGGGGCAGCATCATCCCCGGGACGTCTTTGAGGTAATCGGGCAGCTCGTCCACCGCGAAAGGGGTTCCCTGCTGCATGATGATGTGCGAGAGCCGCCCGTCGCGGTAGCAGGCCCCAGGGAAGTTGTCGGTGTAGGGGGTGATGAGGCTGGTGATGTGGGTTTCATTAACCGGCTGGCCGTTGAGCACCAATTGCCCCTCGCGGATGCTGACCTCGTCGCCGGGAACCCCCACGATGCGCTTGATAAAGAAGGCCTTGAACTGGAAACCCAGGATCGGGAACTGGGCCACCGCGTTGGGCGTGCCCTCGGGCGGCTTGATGATGGCGATCTCGCCCCGCCGCCACTGCATCAGGCCGAAGCGTACCAGCCAGGTCTCGTACTTGGGCACGAATACCCGCTCGCCGTTTTGCAGCGAAACCGAACCCGCGGGCAACGCACCACCGTTCAGGGGGTTCATGCTGTTCCCCACCACCCCCACCGTGGTAAAGATAAAGGTGGTCACCAGAAACGCCAGCAGCAGCGCTTCCCCCACCTGGCGAAGCCACTCTTTGAAGAGATAATCCCAGAAGTTGCGCACGGCTTTGAGTATACACAGCGCGTCGGGGTTGTGGGGTTGGGGCGAACCTGGGTGGCGACTCTTGCCGGATAATTCTCAGAACAAAACTCGAGCCGCCCGCCGCCCCGCCTCCACGATCTCCTCGATGCGGTTGAACTGCTCGATCCCCACCCCGGTGAGTTCCGGGCGCAGGTACTTCTCCGGCGGGTAGAGCGCCCGGCGGGCCGCGGTGAGGTGGTTTTGCATGATATCCACCGAGCGCCGGATCTGCCCGATGGCGGTCCGGGGCACCCCGGGCAAGGCGATCTCGGGGGTCACGTCCACCGCCAGCACGGTCTTGGCCTGCAAGAAGCGGGCCGCGTCCACCGGAAGGTTATCGAGCACCCCCCCGTCCACGAAGGTCCGCCGATCGAAGACCACCGGGCTGAAGAGACCCGGATAGGCCGAGGAGGCCAGCACCGCCCCGCGCAGATCCCCCTCGAAGAAATAGGCCAGCCGCCCGGTCTCGAGGTCGGTGGCGGTCACGATCAGGCGGCGCTCGAGGGCCTCGAAGGTCTCGGGGAGGTGGAGCGCCAGCAGTTCGCGCATCCGCCGCTCGGAGATGAGCCCGGTGGTGCGGGGGTTGAGGCTCAGGAGGCGCAGCCAGGGGGTGTGCCGGGCAATCTCGAGGATTTCCGCTGCGTTCTTCCCCGCCGCCCACAAAGCCCCGATGATGGCCCCCATGCTGGTCCCGGCCACCACCTCGGCCTCGAAGCCGTTGGCCTCGAGCACCTCCAAAACCCCGATATGGGCCAGCCCTCTGGCCCCACCCCCGGACAACACCACCGCCTGCATGCTAATCAAATTACCCCAACCGGCTTTCCTCCGCTCGATCCGGCGCTTGGAAGGATGAAGGACGGGCACGAATCCCCCACCCGCTACCAATCTGGACTCAGTACAGAGCCTTGAAACCGGGCGCATGACATCTATGGGAGTGGCGTGTTCCGGGTCAAAATTTCCCTGCCGGGATGATCCTGAACAGTATAGTGATGGGGTGGGTTTACCGGGGACAACCCTGCTCGGACGCTACCGGGTGATCCGGCCTATCGCCCGTGGGGCGGTAGCTACGGTCTACCTGGCTTTTGACGAGCACGGCAAGCCCTACGCGCTCAAGCTCTTCCCCAAAGGGCGCGAGTCCCGCGCCGACCGGGAGTGGAAGGTGGGGAGCGCGCTCGAGCACCCCCGCATCAACCCGGTGCTGCGGCGCTTCGACCTGAACAAAGAGGAGACCGGCGACGCCGAGGGCCCCGCGGTCCTGCTGGCCTTCGCCCCCGGCGAGCGCTTCTCCGAGTGGCGCGGCCACCACCCCGAGCGCACCCTTTCGGTCTTCGAGGCCCTGCTCGAGGCGCTGGCCCACATGCACGAGCGGGGTTTCGTCCACCGCGACGTGAAGCCGGAGAACCTGGTGGTGGACGGCACCGGGCAGGCCCGGCTGGTGGACTTCGACCTTTCCGGCCCCATCGGCGAGCGCTTCCCCAAGCCGGTTCGCCTGGGCACCTTGGGATATATCGCCCCCGAGCAGGTGCGCGGCCAACCCCCCGGTCCCCCGGCAGACCTCTACTCGGCGGGCGTGCTCTTGTACTGGGCGCTCTCGGGTGAACTCCCCTTCACCGGAACCCCCGAGGAGGTCCTCGAGGCCCACCTGCACGAGACCACCCCCTTCCTGGAGAGCGCCGACCCCTGGATGCGGCGCTTCATGGAGCGGCTGCTGGCCAAAGACCCGGCAAAGCGCTTCCAGATGGGAAGAGAAGCGCTCGAGGCCTTTAGGGCGCTGCAAAAGATGTAGGGCTCGCCCAGCCGCGGTTATTTCTCCGCGACGCTGGGTATGACCCGTTCCCGCTCGCGGCCCGGCATGAAGGGGTCGGGGATCTCCGGCAGGTGGACGAAGCGGTCCACCGCGTCGATCAGCTTCTGCGAAGTCGTCTCCTTGAAGGCCACGACCTCCACCCGGATGCCCCGCTCCATCAGCACCTCGATGATGTCCACGAAGTCCCCGTCGCCCGACCCCAGCACCACCACGTCCAGGGTGTGCATCAGCCGCACCATGTCGGCGGCGATCCCCATGTCCCAGTTGCCCTCGTAGATGGGCTTGCCCTCGTCGGTGGTCTCCTTGAGGGTGAGGTTCATCCGGCGCACCCGGTAGCCGATGGTGGAGAGCTTGTAGATGAACGGCCAAGCCGAGGTATCCCCCTCCCGCTCGACCACGTAAGCAGTGGCCCGCACCAGTTGCCGCCCGCCTACTGCGTGCTTCAGGAGGCTCTCGAAGTTGACGTTCTTCTCGTAGTAGTCGCGGGCGGAGTGGTAGAGGTTCTGGGTATCCACGAAGAGGCCTACCCGCTGCATGGGGCTATAGCCGGGCAAAAGCCGGGGGTCAACCAAATTTTCTGCCATGTTTTAGCTCCTCAAAAAGAACTCTCAAACGGACCCATTATCCCCGAAATCCGACCTGCCGTCACGCAGGGTGGGAAGTCCTGCCATACTCCTGGCATACTGAACGAAGTTAGGCGCGGAGCGCTCAGGATCTCTCCTGCGGGTGGACATCACTAAATTGTTCGGGTAGAAAGACCGGTCTTGGTGCCCCAGCAGCGGACCAGGGATACCCGAGAGAGAACCTTCACTGCCTTTCCGATGACAACGGATAGGTATATCGAGCATCTCCACCATAAAACTACCTACTCCGCGGATCGAGCACCTCGGCCAGGGCATCCCCGAAGAGGTTAATCCCCAGCACCAGCAGACTGATGGCGATTCCGGGGAAGGTCGCCA
>DASTSL010000062.1:0-11822 GCA_035760705.1 Meiothermus sp.
TACACCCACCGTTTCCGCCGCCGATACCGCTTAGCCTCGGCGAAGCCGCCGGTGGCGCCCGCGCCGAGGTAGAACTCCATCACGTCGGCGTCGGCTTGGGCCTCCTGGGCGGTGCCCTCGAAGACCACCCGGCCCTGTTCCATCACGTAGACCCGCTCGACGATCTGGAAGGCCGCGCGGGCGTTCTGCTCGACCAGCACCAGGGTGAGGCCCTTGTCGCAGCGGAGTTCGCTCAAGACCCGCATCACCTCCTCGACGAGTTTGGGCGAGAGGCCCAGGCTGGGTTCGTCCACCACCAGGATCTTGGGCTCGGTGAGCAGGGCCATCCCCAAGAGGAGCATCTGTTGCTCGCCGCCCGAGAGGTATCCGGCCTGCTCGGTGCGGCGCTCGTAGATGCGCGGGAAGCGGCTAAAGATCTCGTCGGTGATCTCCTTTTGCCGGGCCGGGCTGAGCTTGTGCGAGGCCGCGCGGAGGTTCTCGAGCACCGTCAGATAGCGAAACACCGGGCGGCCCTCGAGGATCGCGGTGAGCCCCAAGGAGGCCACCCTGAGCGCCGGGGCGTGGCTGGTGTCTTGAGCGCCGATCATGATCTTGCCGTCTAGCACCCGCCCGTCGTACTGCGGGAGCAACCCGGCCATCGCGCGAACCAGGGTGCTCTTCCCGGCCCCGTTGGGGCCGAGCAAAGCTACGGCCTCGCCCGAGCCAGCCCGCAGCGACACCCCCTGCAAGGCCAGGATCACCCCGCGGTAGACGACTTTGAGGTTTTCGACGTTGAGTTCAGCCACTTAAGCTCCTTGGGGCTGTTAGCTAAAAGCTAAGGACTAATCGCCGCTTCTCACACCCGCTCGATCCGGTGCTGGCCAAAGAGGCCGTAAGGCCTCAGCATCAGCACCAGCAGCACGATCACGAAGGGGATGGCCTGGGTGATGCCGGGCAGGAGGGTCTCGAGGTACAACTGGGAAAAAGCCTCGATCAGCCCGATCAAAAGCCCCGCCACCACCGCTCCCGCCACCGAGTCGAAACCGCCCAAAATCGCCACCGGGAAGACCACCAATCCCAAGAGGATCAGGTGATGGCCCGGCCCGCCACCCCCCGCCGCCCCGGCCAGGAAGGCCCCGCCGATGGCCGCCATCATCGCCGAGATGCCCCAGGAGACGGCCACCACCCGAGGGGCGTTGATCCCCAGGGCCAGCGCGGCGGTCTCACTCTCCGAGACCGCCCGCAAGAGGATGCCATAGCGGGTGTACTTGAGCATGGCGATGAGGAAAACCGCCAGCGGTAAGGCCAGGATCAAACTCCAGACCGCCTTGGACGAGAGGAACACCCCGCCCATGTTGAAGGCCAGGTTGGGCAACTCCTTGGGCAGATGCGAAATATCCGCTGCCCCCATCGCTTTCTGATCTGGTCCCCAGACGATGAGCGCGGCTCCGTCCAGGGTAGCGGCCAGGCCGATGGTTGCCATGATCACCGCGACCACGTTGCGCCCCAGCAGGGGCCGCACGAATCCCCGCTCGATCAGCACCCCGAAGATAAACGCCAGCGGCAAGGCCAGCAAGATCGCCAGCAACACTGGCAGGAAGAGCGAGAGCGTGTAGGTCAGATAAGCCCCGATCAGCAAAAACTCGCTGATGGCGAAGTTGGTGACGCTGGTGGCGCGGTACACCAGCACGAACCCGGCGGCGATCACCGCGTAGAGTGCCCCGTTCGCCAGACCGTTGACCAGGGTTTGCAGGTTGAGGGCTAAGTCCATGTTTCTCTTTAGGAAGATCTCGAGGGTCTAGGGTCGAGAGCCAAAAGCTCTATGCGCTTCGCGCCGTTGCCCTTGACCCTCAGCCCTCGACTAGACCTTCGACCCGTCCACCCAGTCGGTGATGGCGTCAAAGCGGGCATCCTTGACGTTGGCCCGGTAGAGCTTGGTGAAGGGCAAGCGGTGGTTGACCCAGTTCAGGTTGCGAAACTGTCCCCCGGCGTTGTAGTCGCCCATGTTCTCGAGCGTCTCGATCATGCCCGGACGGGTGAGCTTGCCAGCCTGGGCGGCCCGGCGCATGGCCTCGGCGATGACGTCCACCGCCGCCCAAGAACCCATGTAGTAGGTGGTGCGGTAGCTGAGGTCACGGCCCTTGGCCCGGCGCAGCGCGCGGATCTGCTCGACGGCGGGGATCAGCGTGTCGTAGTAGTAGGCGTTGTGGTAGGCCACGATGAAGCCATCGGCGGCGGCCCCGGCCCGCTGCATCAGGGCCAGTTCGGCGGAGTAATAAGTGCCCATAAAGGTCGCCCGCACCCCTTGTTCGCGGGCGGCCCGCACCAGCAGGGGCTCTACGGTCAATACGTAGCCCTGGAGGATCACGAAATCCGGCTGGGCCTGGCGCAGCTTGGTGACGATGGGGGTGGCGTCCGAGATGGCGAGCGGGGTCACTTCCTCGCCTACGATCTGGTAGCCCCGCTTGGCGGCTTGATCCTTGATGAACTGGATGTTGTCCCGCCCGAACTCGGAGTTGGAGTAGACCAAGAACAGCTTGGCCCCCCGGCCCCGGGCCCGTTGCACCTGTTGCAGCAAGGCACCGGCCATGTCGTTGTAGGTGGGGCCGAACACGAAGATGGTGGGGTAGGTCTTGGGGTCGGCCAGTTCGTTGGCGAAGGAGGTGGCGGTGTAGGGCAGTTGCAGCCGGGTGATCTCCGGGGCCAACGCCTTAGAAAGCCCAGTAGAGTCCCCGTAGACGAAAACCAGTTCGTCGGGGCGCTCCCGCTGCACGATGCGGTTGAACACCGCTGTCCCCCGTGCCACGTCGTAGCCGTCGTCCTCGACGATCAGCTCGAACTTCCGCCCACCGATCCCCCCAGCGTCGTTGATGCGGTCGGCCTGGTCGCGGAAAGCATCGAGTGCCGCGTTCCCCGCGAAAGCGAAGGCCCCCGTGAGGGGCAGGATCGCGGCCAGCTTGACCGGGCGCGACTGGGCCAACCCGATCATGTAAGGGCTAAACACGGTAGACGCTGCCAGACCAGCCTTCAGCACTTGACGACGGTTCACCTTCATGTCGGCCTCCTCAAAGAACAAAATGTTGTATGTCCCCACTTTACCGGTTTTTGCCGCCGTTGTGACCTGGGAGCAAGCTACAGCTTGAACCGGCTAAGCGGATTTTTGCCGCAGTGCAGCGCGCTGGTTGACTAGTCTGCGGGTCTGCTGCTTGTGGCAGGGTTGGCAAAGGGTGCGCAGGTTTTGCGGGTCATGGTCGCCCCCCTCGCTCACCGGGAGGATGTGGTCGGCTTCCCAGAGGTCGGTGGGTTCTTTCCAGAGCTTGCGGGGCCGCCAGGCCTGGGGAAGCTCGAGCGCGAACCCGTGGAACCCGCGCCGGGAGAGTTCTCCGGCGGCCTGGGCGTACTCGGCGTTCAGTGCCCGGTACTGTGGATCGGCGTGCAAGTTCTTCAAGAGTCCTTTATCGCGGCATAGCAGGGCCGCTTTCTTCCAGGGGCGGAGCAAGGTGGATTTGAGCTTGCGGGTGTCGGTTCCGCAAAGCTGGCAGATCCCCTTCTCGCGCCGCCGCAGGTGATCGCGGGCGTAGCGCCAATGCGAGCGCAGCCGGTACTCGTGAACGCAGCCGTCGCTGCACCAGGTGCGACGGCCTCTGGGCACTTCGTTATGGCAGCGAATGTAGCGGCACAACCTGCGCCCGCTGGGGCCATACTCGGCCTGCGGACGCAAGAGTTTTTTACCGAGGGTTTGACGCGGGCTCACCTATCCCAAAGATACCCCACCGACCCCCATATGTCGTGCGAGATCGGCTCATATAGCCAAGATGTCCTCTCGCCAACCGGGGCCGATGGCCCTTCACTTACGAACTGTTCTTGAGCGCCCGCTTGAAGAGTTGCGGAGCGAAATCCGCCACCGCGCGCAGGAAGCCGGTGATGCCCCTGGCCCGTCCGGGGGTGATGTAGACCGGAACCCCCCGGTTTTCGGCCTCGAGCCTTATCGGCTCGGAGATGTCGTGGCCGACATAGCTCGAGACGATCATCAGCCCGTGGGCCCGCTCCACCCGGTTCTGGATGCGCCGGATGGCCTCCCGGCCCGAGCTGTTGGCGTCGGCATCGAACCAGTCCAGGCGCAGGCCCTGGGCCTCCAGGAAGGGCACCATCCGGCTCCTGAGCTGGGTGTGTCCCCCCACCACGATCAGGTACTCGCCGTGGAATTTGGGCAACCCCTCGTGCACCAGCCCCTGCGGGGTGAGGCCCTCGAGCGCATCGGTGACCCCCCCCAGCTTGGCCAGCGCCGACGAGGTGGCCTTGAGTTCTTCCAGGTACAGCGCCAACTCGGGGTCGGTAGGGTTCAAAAAGAGCAGGTTGCGCAGGATCTCGCGGGAAAGCTCGAGGTCTTTTTCCGCGTAGTAGGCCACCTCGAGGGCCTTGCGCCAGACCTCGGCGGCTTTCTTGTAGACCCCGCTACGCTCGAAGTGTTCGGCCAGGTCGAACATCACCTCCAGGGCGTCGGGTCGGTGGCGCAGTTCGTCTTCGAGGAGCCGACCGGCCTCCTCGAGCCGGCCCTCGGCGTAGAGGGCCGCCAGGTATTCCCCCCGCACCTTCTCGGCCTCCTCGCCGTGGCGGAAGCTGCGCGAGAGCCGGTAGGCCAGGGCCAGCTGCTCCAGCGAGGGCTGCGAGGTGCGGGCCAGGGCGGCGGTGAGCAGCCGGAAAGCCTCCCAGGGGCCTTCGAGCTTCTCCACCAAAGCCAGCAAGCCCTCGAGCTGATCCTGCACCGCCTCGAGCCCAGCGTCGCGCACCCGGCCCAAAAACTCCCGGGCCAGCACCGGTTCGCCCGCGGCCAGCGCTTCTTGGGCCATCTGGTAGAGCACCGGGACCGGGTAGGCCTTGAGGGCGTGGGCCCGCTTGCGCTCCCCCAACACCTCCAGGATCGGGTAACCCAGGGCCTGTTTGGTCAGGGCGATGTAGTGGTAGGCCAGCCCGGCGGGTTCGCCCCGGCCCTCGCGGGCGGCGCGCTCGAGGTGGCGCAAGGCCTCGGGGTGACGCCCCTCGCGGTAGCGCAGCAGGCCCAGGGCCAGCAGGGCCGTAACGTCCTCGGCCCGGGCCACCGCGTCGGTGAGGTAGGGCTCGACCGCCTTGAGTTCGGCCAGCGGAACTTCCTCGAGCCCTTCCGGCCTCCGCACCCGGAGCTGGGTCAAGGCCAACCCTAAAGCCCCGGCGGCCTCCCCCTGGTCGTAGAGACGGCGGGCGTAGCGCTCGGCCCGGGCCCACAACCCCTGTTGCAGCGTGGCTTGCAAACCCAAGAACAAGAGCCCGCGGGTCAGGAGTTCGGGCGAGAGGTCCTCGACGAACTCCACCCGGCGACTGACCTCGCTCCAGTCCCCCTCGCGCCCGAAGCGGAAGGCCCGCTCCTCCAGGCGCTCGAGCGCGGTCTTGATCAGCAATCGCGCCTCTGCCAAGCCCGACTCGTGGAGTTGCCGCAGAGCATCGGAGAGCCGACCCAAACCCAGATAAACCCGGCCCAGCGCCAGCCGGTAGCGCCCGCCCCGGCTGCTGAGGGCCTCCAGGCGGGGCAGAGCCCGCTGGTACTCGCCCATCTCTACCCAGCACAGCACCCGCAGGTCCTCGGCTTCCTCGCGAGCGGCCTGCTCGAGTGCCTGCTCAGCCTCCTCGAAGCGCGAGAGGGCCATCAGGGCCCGGCCCCGCAGGTAAGAGAGGCGGCCCCCGGCCCCCGCCGGCACCCGGGCCAGCACCGCCGCGTAATCCCCCTGCTCGAGCAAAGCCCATACCTCGTCTGGCGAAACCGTGGCCACGGTCTCGGCCAGCACCGGCGCGGCCAGCGGAGCCTCGGTCTCTTGGGCCTTGACCGGGGCCTCGAGCCGCAGCTCCTCGGGCATCCGGCCCAGCACCAACACGTACTCGCCCTCCCCCACCCGGCGCACGTCGCTGAACCCCAGCCGGATCAGGGCCTCGCCCACCGCCTCGAAGTTCTTGCCCAAAAAGGGGCCATGCCCGTAAACCAGCAGCCCGCCGGGGCGCAACAGCCCGGCGAGCCCCGAGAGCCGTCCGGGGATCTCGAAGTGGCGGTAGAACTCCTCGGTCTCGAGCCGGGCCGGGAGGTCCCCCAGATACCCCTCGGGCAGCACCGAGAGCAGCAGGACCACGTCCACGGTGGGGGTCCCGCCCAGCGGTTCGCCGTACCACCCCTGGTGCCACTCGATCCCCTGGGTACGGGTTTTGCCCACCGCTATGGCCTCCTCGACCCCCTCGAGCGCGTGCCACTCGAGGTCGGGGCGCTTCTGGGCCAGGAGCTTGAGCAAGAGCCCGGTAAAAGCCCCGATCTCCAGCACCTTGCCCTGCTCGGGCAAGAGGGCCGGAACTTCCTTGAGGTAGAACTCCAAGTACGGGAGGTGCATGGCGTACACCAGCCCCTCCAGCCGCTCCCGGGGGTGTGCCAGCAGCTCGCCATAAAATCTTCGTACCGCCTCGAGGCCCCCCCCGCCAAGGTAGCGTTTCCAAGCCTGCAAAATTGGCTTTCGCCGCGAGGGGCTGCCGATCCGCTTGGCCAACTCGCTCTCGAAGCGCCCCGGCGAGATCGCGCCCTCGAGGTTGAACTGCTGTTTGAGATAGCGCTTGACCTCGCTTTCCATAAACCTTTAGATATTCCTCCCGCAAAACCTGTCCCGAGTTTACCAAGTGCTTTGAAAACAATAATGTTTATAGCCGTCTTCACACAAAATGAACCGGTGGAGGACCCGGCCCCAGGTGGCCGTGACCGGATGGCCGCGGTAGACAAGATCCCCCTTACAGTCTAAGCCGCAAAGGGGACGAACAGCCGGTGAGTTGCAAAGCGGAGGCCCAGCCCCCTGGTCAGGGGGCTGGAGGATCACTCCCCCAAAATCAGCGCGAACATGAGTGGGGCCACGATGGAAGCATCCGATTCGATGATGAACTTGGGGGTGTGGGCCTCGAGCTTGCCCCAGGTGATCTTCTCGTTGGGCACTGCCCCCGAGTACGAGCCGTAGCTGGTGGTGGAGTCGGAGATCTGGCAGAAATAGCCCCACACCGGGATGTCCGGGCGCTGCATGTCCTGGTGGAGCATCGGCACCACACAGATGGGGAAGTCTCCGGCGATCCCCCCGCCGATCTGGAAGAAGCCGATGGAGTGGTGCTTCGAGGTCTCCACGTACCAGTCGGCTAGTGTCATCATGTACTCGATGCCGGTGCGGACGGTATGGACGTTCTTGATCTGACCCGTCAGGCAATGCCCGGCGTACATGTTGCCGGTGGTGGAGTCCTCCCAGCCGGGTACCACGATGGGCAGGTTCTTCTCCGCGGCGGCGACCATCCAGGAGTCCTTGGGGTCGATCTGGTAGTACTGCTCGAGCCGCCCCGAACGGATGATCCGGTAGAGGAACTCGTGGGGGAAGTAGCGCTCCCCGGCCTGGTCGGCCCGGGTCCATTCCTCGATCAGGGCCCCCTCCAAGCGCCGCATGGCCTCCATCTCCGGGATGCAGGTATCGGTGACCCGGTTCATGTGGCGCTCGAGCAGGGCTTGCTCGTCCTGCGGGGTGAGGTCGCGCCAGTGCGGGACCCGCTCGTAGTGGTGGTGGGCCACCAGGTTGAAGAGGTCTTCCTCGAGGTTGGCGCCCGTACACGAGATGGCCTGCACCTTGTCCTGGCGGATCATCTCGGCCAGGCTGATCCCCAGTTCGGCGGTGCTCATGGCCCCGGCCAGGGTGATCATCATCACCCCGCCCGAGTCGAGGTGCTGGCGATAAGCTTCGGCGGCGTCCACCAACGTCGCTGCGTTGAAGTGCCGGAAGTGGTGTTTGATGAACCGACTCACTGCTCCACGAGACATGAAAACCCCCTTTGGGTTGCAGGTTGCCCCTTTCCCGGTTCGGGCGTTTTGAGGTGGATCAACCTGGGTTCAGTCTTCGCGGGGTGGGCGAATCTCCCGGACTCCCCCCTTCAGTGGCTGGGCTAAAGCCGTAGGGCTAAAGCCATCGGGCCAAGCCTGCCACCTAGCGTCCGCCTGAGAGTTTACCGAATCTAGGGGTGAAATCAATGGGACGTTTGCGCAGGAGGTGGGTTATTTGGGCGGCTCGAGCAAGGCAGATGCCCTGACCTGACTATCCGCGACTTAATCTAGCGAACCCCCCGGACCCTCGAGATGAACACCGTCCCCAGCACGAAAAAAATCACCGCGATGGCGAACAGAATCGGGTAGCCACCTCCCGGGCTGGCCCGGTTCCCCGCGTCGAGCACCTGGCCGAAGAGCCCCTGGAAGAGTTGGGGAAACACCAAGGCCATGTGCCAGATCCCCATGTCGCGGGCGTGTTTGCTGGGGTCGGGGAGCACCGAGGTGGCGAGGGCCCAGTCCACGCTGATATAAGCCCCATAACCGAGGCCGAAGACCAGCCCGATCAGCACGGCCAGAGCATAGCTTTGCGTCAGGGCAAACCCCGCCGCCGCCGAGGCCATGATGCCCCCGGCAAGGAAAACGATGCGTTTTTTCCCGATCCGGTCCGAGAGCACCCCTCCGACGATCGCGGTGATGGCCCCCGCGAAGGAAAGGAGCAACAAAATGATCCCCAGGGCCTGATCGGCCAGGGCCAGCCGGAGCGGGCCGAGCGGAAAGGTTTTGACCACGTCACGCAGGTAGTAAAAAAGGAAGGGCTGGATGGCAAAACGCCCCGATTCTACCAGGGCTCGAGTGAGGAACACCCAGCGGAAGTCCCGGTACTCCGGGCGCAGGAAGACCCGCAGGTTTAAGGGCTCCACGTTGCGTTTGATCTGCGGCTCCGGCACACTTCGCAGGGTGATCAGGGTCGTGAGCAGGAGCACCAAAGCGATGGCCAGGTACTGCCCCTCCCGGCTTCCCTGCAAGAGAATCGGGACAATCCCCCCCGCGACTTGGCTGGAGAGCTGAAAAAAGCCCAGGACCCCGCTGGCTGTACCTTTTTCGTTTTGCGAAACCGTGTCGGGGATCAGTGCGGCGTAGGGGGTAGAGGCCACGTTATTTCCCAGTTGCACCAACACGTAACCCAGGGCATAGACCCAGTACCCAGGGGCAAAAAACATGATCGCCAAACCCAAAATGTTGATCGCCGTACCCCACACCATAAACGATTTCCGCTTCCCGATGCGGTCCGACCAAGCACCCAAAAAAGGGGGAAGCACGAGGGGGATCAGGGCCAGGGTTCCCGCCAGCCAGCCCAGATAGGTTCCCTGTTGCTCCTGTCCGACAAACCGCAACACGTCGGCGGGCATGAGGAACAGCAGGATCAAGGTCCAGTGCAAGTTAAACCCGAACCAGTAAGCCGAGAAACCGAAGTAGCGCAAGACACCGGCAGGGCGGGCGCGTTGCATGGTTGGGCGAGTATATCAGGCAAGCAAGAGGGCTCGAGTTTGATCCGCCTGCTCACTCCCTCACCCCGGTCCCAAAAGATCTTGTTCGCTGACGCGAAGCCCTTCCAAAAGGCGAGGGGGAGTAAGCATTAGGCGTTTTGCGTACAACCTCTATCTGCCAACCTCCCAAATCTAGGGCTAAAGGCGGTTTTCTGATACGATATTCGCTCGATGCAGGAAGTTTTGGCCCCCCTCAAGTCCGCGCTCGCCCAGGCCCTACAGCGCCTGGGCGTCAGCGAGTTGCCCGAGATCGTCCTCCAGGAGACCCCGCCCGGCAAGGAAGGCGACTACGGCTCGCCGGTGGCCTTCGCCCTGGCCCGCACCCTGCGCCAAGCCCCACCCCAGATCGCCCTCGAGATCGCCCAGAAGCTCGAGCTTCCCCCTTTCGTGCGCCGGGCCTTCGCGGTGGGAGGCTATCTCAACTTCGAGCTGGACCCGGCTTTCTTGGTCAAAGCGGCGACCCAGCCCCTCGAGCCCTTCCCTCCCCAGCCGGGCAAGGTGCTGGTCGAGCACACCGCCGTGAACCCCAACAAGGAGCTGCACGTCGGCCACCTGCGGAATGTCTGCTTGGGGGACGCGGTGGCGCGGATTCTGCGCTTCGCCGGGCGCGAGGTGGAGGTCCTCAACTACATCGACGACACCGGGCGGCAGGCCGCCGACTCGCTCTTCGCCCTACAGCATTACGGCCTCGTCTACGACGGCTCCAAGAAGTACGACCATTGGGTGGGCGAGGCTTACGTGCGGCTCCACCGCGACATGGAGGACGAGGCCAAGAAAGCCGAGTTCGAGCCACAGATCGCCCAGGTACTGCACCGGCTCGAGGCCGGGGAACTGCGCGCCGAGGTGGACAAGATCCTGCGGGCCCAGCTCGAAACCATGCACCGGCTGGGTGCTTACTACGACGTGCTGGTGTGGGAGTCGGACATCGTACACGAGGGGCTATTGAGCAAAGCGCTGGCGATCCTCGAGCAAAGCCCCTACGTGCTACGCCCGACCGAAGGGAAATACGCCGGGGCCCTGGTCATTGACGCCAGTTCGATCATCCCCGGCCTGGAAGATCCCTATTTCGTGCTGGTGCGCTCCAACGGGGCCAGCACCTACTACGCCAAGGACATCGCCTTCCAGATGTGGAAGATGGGTCTCTTGCAGGGGCTCAAGTTCGACCCCTACCCCGGTGACTACCCGGCCTTTACCCCAGGCCGTCCGATGTACACCAGCACCCCCACCGGCCATGTTCCCGAGCACGTCGGGGCCAGCCAGACCATCAACGTGATCGACGCCCGGCAGTCCCACCCGCAGATGATCGTGCGGGCCGGGCTCGAGGTCGCCGGACGGCACGACTTGGCCGAAGGGGCCTACCACCTGGCTTACGAGACGGTGCTGCTCGAGGGCAAGCAGATGTCCGGGCGCAAGGGCATCACGGTTTCGGCGGACGAGGTGCTGGACGAAGCGGTGAAGCGGGCCAGGGCCATCATCGCCGAGAAGAACCCCCTTCACCCCGACCCCCAGACCGCCGCCGAGCAGATCGGGGTGGGTGCGGTGCGCTTTGCCATGGTCAAGACTGAGCCCAAAAAGCAGATCGACTTCCGCTACGACCAGGCCCTCTCCTTTGAGGGCGACACCGGCCCTTACGTGCAGTACGCCCACGCCCGGGCCGGTTCGATCCTGCGCAAGGCCCAGGAGCAAGGGGTGCGGGGTGAGGCCCCCGACTATGCCCAGGCCACCCCCTACGAGGTCCAGCTGGCCAAGGTTTTGCTGCGCTTCCCCGCCGTGGTGCAAGAAGCCGCCGCCAGCAAGGCCCCCAACGTCCTGGCCCAATACCTGCTCGATCTGGGGGCGGCCTGGAACGGCTACTACAACGCCAAGACCCCCGAAGGGAAGTCGGCTACTGCGGTGCTCACCGCCCCGGCGGGCTTGCGGGGGGTAAGGCTCGAGCTGGTCAAGAGCCTTAAACAAACGCTTAACCAGGGGCTCACCTTGCTGGGTCTTAATGCACCCGAAGTAATGTGATCGAGATGCGCCGGATTCCCCTGCTCCCATTCGCGCTCGCCATTCTGGTGGCCGCGGCGGCTTTGTGGGCCTTGGCCCAGCAAACCCCCCGGCTCACTACCCCAGATGAGATCGCCCGAGTCGAGGTCTTACGCCGCAGCCTCCCGGCGGTGGTGCTGGTCCAGGGGATCGCCCAGGACCCCACCACCGGCAATGAAGGCCCCATTACTGGTTCCGGCTTCTTTTATAGCCCCACCCGGATCGTGACCAACTACCACGTGGTTAACGGGCTACGTGACCTACGGGTAATCCTCAACGACGGACGCGAGTTCCCCGCCGAGATCGTGGCCCTCGATCGCGGTATTGACATCGCCATTCTGGGGGTGCGGGGGGTGGTGGCTCCAACCACCTTGCCGTGGGGCAGTTCGCAAAACCTCCCGCCGGGAATA
>DASTSL010000063.1:0-18022 GCA_035760705.1 Meiothermus sp.
CTGGTGGGCCACCACATCCACACCCACACCTCCTATCTGGCCTCCATCCTGCACACCCCCGCTTTCCGCCGCGAAGAGGCCAGGGCCAAGGCCCGGGCCATGGAACTGCTGGCCTATATGGGCCTGGCGAACCGAGCCGGGGAGCTTTCTCGCAACCTGCCCTACGGCGAGCAGCGCCGATTGGAGATCGCCCGGGCGCTGGCCCTCGAGCCCAAGCTGCTGCTCTTAGACGAACCCGCCGCGGGGATGAACCCCCAGGAGACCGACCAGCTCAAGGAGGACGTGCGGAGGTTGCGCAAGGAGTTGGGTCTGACCATCGTGCTGATCGAACACGACATGAGCATGGTGATGAGCATCTCGGACCGTATCACGGTGCTCGAGTACGGCTCCAAGATCGCCGAGGGACTCCCGGAGGAGATCCGCAGCAACCCCCGGGTGATCGAGGCCTATCTGGGCAAGGGCGCGGCAGGGGGTGCGGCGTGAACCCCACGACCCCCATGCTCGAGCTCAAGGATGTCCACACCTACTACGGACACATCCATGCCCTGCAAGGGATCTCCCTCAAGGTCAACGAGGGCGAGATTGTGACGCTGATCGGGGCCAACGGGGCGGGCAAGAGCACCACCCTGCGCACCATCAGCGGGATGGTCAAGGCCCGGCGCGGCGAGGTGCTCTACCAGGGCCGACCCATCCAGCGCATCGATGCGCACAAGATCGTGGCGATGGGCATCGGCCACGTGCCGGAGGGGCGGCGCATCTTCCCCAGGCTCACCGTGGAGGAAAACCTCGAGATCGGAGCCTTCCTCGAGAACGATAAAAAGACCGTGCAGGAGCGCAAGGAATACGCTTTCCAGCTTTTCCCACGGTTGCACGAGCGCCGCACCCAGAAAGGCGGAACCCTCTCCGGGGGCGAGCAGCAGATGTTGGCGATCGGGCGGGCCCTGATGCAAGACCCCAAGCTGTTGCTGATGGACGAGCCTTCGATGGGTCTGGCCCCGGTGCTGGTGGACTTCATCTTCGAGACCATCCAAAACCTCAACAAAGCCGGCAAGACCATCCTCTTGGTCGAGCAGAACGCCCGCATCGCCCTCCAGATCGCCCATCGCGGCTACGTGTTGCAGACCGGCCACCTCACCCTCTCGGGGCCGGCGGCGGAATTGGCAGCCCGGCCTGAGATCCAGGAAGCCTATCTGGGCGGGCACTAACCCTGTGGCCTACGGTTGCACTCACCCAGGTGCTCAAACGGCAACCCATGCACGGAACATCTCCAAGATAGAGCTACTGTGTGCAACCAGGGGATTGTAGCGAGAGCAAAGCTCAGCGTATACTCTCTTCCGTGCTTGTAAAGAAAGGAGTGGTTGGATTGAAAAAGCGTTGGCTAATGCTGGCAATCGCCGCTCTGGGCACGCTCGGCTTCGCCCAAAAGACCCTGGTGTTCGGGTCCAATGGCGAGCCGGTGAGCCTCGAGCCCGGTAACATCACCGACGGTATCTCCATCTACGCCCAGCGGCAGATCTACGATACGCTGGTGGACTTCAAGGCGGGCTCGACCGAGCCGGTGGCCGGGCTGGCCACGAGCTGGTTCGCCTCGGCGGACGGCAAGACCTGGACCATGCGCCTGCGCCAGGGGGTAAAGTTCCACGACGGCACCGACCTCGACGCGAGCGCAGTAGCCTTCAACGTCAACCGCTGGTGGGATCCTAAAGACCCCAGCCGTATCAACCAGGGCGCCAACTACGAGATCTGGGGCGAACTCTTTGGTGGGTTCAAGGGGGATAAGGGCTCCTTCCTCCAGAGCATCACCGTCGTGGACAAGAACACCATCCGCTTCACCTTCGCCAACCCCATCCCCTACTTCCCTGTCGCCATCGGCTCGGGCTACTTCGGCATCGCTTCTCCGGCGGCCATCAAGGCCCAGGGGGCCAAGTACGGCACCGCCGCGGGTGGGGCGGTGGGCACCGGCCCCTTCAAGTTCAAGGAGTGGCGGGCCGGGGATCGGCTGATCCTGGACAAGAACACGAACTTCTGGAAGAAGGGCTCGCCCAAGGTAGACCAGGTGGTGATGCGCTTCATCAAAGACCCGGCGGCCCGTTTGGCCGAACTCAAGGCCGGTTCGATCGACTTCACCACCGATATCCCCCCCGCTAACCTCAAAGATGTGCAGGGCGACCGCAACCTCGACGCGGTGTTCCGCCCCTCCTTCAACGTCGGCTACCTGGCCTTGAACCCCGCCTACAAACCGCTCTCCGACGTGCGGGTGCGCCAGGCCATCGCCATGGCCATCAACAAGAAGGAGATCGTCAAAGCCTTCTGGGGCGACTTAGGCGTGACCAACGGGCACTTCACCCCGGCCTCGATGAAGAGCTTCTGGTCGAGCAAGGTCAGCGACTACGAATTCAACCCGCAAAAAGCCAAGCAGATGCTGGCCGAGGCCGGGTATCCCAACGGCTTTGACCTCGAGTTCTGGTACATGCCGGTCTCGCGCCCCTACTTCCCCACCCCCAAGGAGATCGCCGAGGCTATGGGCGCCGACCTCTCGGCCATCGGCATCCGGGTCAAGTTCCAGACCAAGGACTGGGCCACCTACCTCGACGACCGCAAGAAGGCCCCTGGCTTCCAGGCCTACATGCTGGGCTGGACCGGCGACTACGGCGACCCCTCGAACTTCTTCGACCCGCACTTCGCCTCGCCCATCACCGACCTCTTCGACGCCTCCGGCAAGCCGCTGGACGTCAAGGAACTCAACGATCTGCTGGCCAAGGGTTCTTCCACCTCCAACCCCGCCGAGCGGGCCAAGATCTACCAGCAGGTGGACGAGCTGACCTACAACCTGGCCCTGCGTATCCCCATCGTCCACAGCCAGCCGCTGGTGGCCAAGCGCAAGAGCATCAGCGGTTGGGTGCCGAGCCCCCTGGGTTCGGAGTCCTTCGAGGACATCGTCAAGGCTAGCCCTTCCGCCAGCCGCTAAACCCATCCTTTTTGTAGGGCGTATCGGCGTGCTGCCGATACGCCCCTACTTTTTTATGCACCGCTGCTTCTTCCGTGGGATTCACAATCCCCCCCCGGCCAGATATTATCTGAAGGTATCGCATGTGGGCTTACACCGGACGACGTTTAATCGGCCTGATCCCGGTACTCCTGGGGATCTCGATCCTGGTCTTTTTGTTTTTACACCTGATCCCCGGCGACCCCGCGGTGGTGCTGCTGGGGGAACGGGCTACCCCCGAACAGGTGGAGGCGCTGCGCGAGCGGCTCGGCCTCAACCAGCCGCTTCCCACCCAATACGTGTTGTTTTTGCGCGACCTGGTGAGCGGCGACCTGGGCACCAGCATCTTCAACCTGCTCCCCATCCGCGACCAGTTGGCCAACCGCTGGCCCGCGACCTTCGAGCTGGCCCTTTCGGCCATGCTGATCGCGGTGATTTTGGGAGTCCCGCTGGGCATCTTAGCGGCGGTGCGCAAGAACAGTTTGTGGGATAATGCCTCCACCATCTTCTCGCTGATCGGGGTCTCGATGCCGGTGTTTTGGCTAGGGCTTCTGCTGATCTACCTTTTCGCCGTCAACCTCCAGTGGCTTCCCCCCAGCGGGCGCATCTCGATCGAAGGAGGCAACGCCTTCAAGACCATCAGCGGGTTTTTCCTGCTCGATGCGCTGCTCCAGCGCAGGGCCTTTGGCGACGTGCTCTCGCACCTGATCCTCCCCGCGCTCGCGTTGGGCACCATCCCGCTGGCCATCCTGATGCGAATTACCCGTAGCGCGATGCTCGAGGTGCTCTCGCAAGACTACGTGCGTACCGCGCGGGCCAAGGGGCTGGCCGAACGCATCGTGATCTTCCGCCACGCCCTCAAAAACGCCTTGCTCCCGGTGGTCACGATCATCGGGTTGCAGTTCGGGACCTTACTGGGCGGGGCCATCCTCACTGAGACCATCTTCAGCTGGCCCGGCATCGGCTCTTGGATCTACGAGGGCATCCTCAATCGCGACTACCCCGTGGTGCAGGGCGGGGTGGTCTTCGTGGCCTTGGTCTTCGTGATCGTGAACCTGCTGGTGGACCTCTCCTACGCCCTGCTCGACCCGAGGATTCAATACCGATGAACGATGAATGCCGAGTGCGAAACGCTAAAAGCCAAACGCCGGAGGCTCAAAGAAGCTCTTGGCTTGTCGATCGTAAAACCCTCAGCCCAGCTCCAAGGGTTCGCTCGCGTGAAGCGCTCCCCGGGGGAGAAGGGCTTTCTCTACGGGCTTGTGGCCCTCTTTTGGTGTTAGGCGTTTTGCGTTTTGCGTTTTGCGAGGAACTATGGCAAGCGTAGCCGAGGCAGTCAAACCCAAACCCTCCAACGAAACCCCCACACGGCTCGCGGTTCGGCGGTTCGGCAAGTCCACCTCGGGCAAAATCGGGCTGGCGCTGGCGATTCTGCTGATCCTGATGGCCCTGTTGGCCCCGGTCTTCAAACCCTACGACCCCTCCACCGACCGCAACTACATTGAACGGCTCAAGCCGCCCTCGGCGGAGCACGTTTTCGGCACCGACAACCTGGGCCGCGACGTGTTCACCCGGGTCATCCACGGCAGCCGCATCAGCTTGCGGGTGGGGCTCTTGGCGGTGGGCATCAGCCTGCTGGTAGGTACTTTGCTGGGGCTTCTGGCCGGGTATTTCCGGGGCGGGCTCGAGGTGGTGATCGGCTGGTTCACCGATATCCTGCTGGCCTTCCCCAGTACGCTCTTGGCCATCGCCATCGTGGCGGTGGTCGGACCCAGCCTGACCAACGCCATGATCGCGGTCTCCATCACCCAGATCCCGGTTTACGTGCGCCTCACCCGTAGCGTGGTGCTCTCGGCGCGGGAACTCGAGTACATCCAAGCAGCGAACGCGCTGGGGGCTTCCAACCCACGCATCCTGCTGCGCCACCTCCTGCCCAGCGCCCTGCCGCCGATCATCGTGCAGGCTACCCTCTCGATCGGCACCGCGACCCTCGAGACCGCCGCCCTGGGCTTTTTGGGCCTGGGCGCCCAGCCGCCCGCCCCCGAGTGGGGGGCCATGCTCTCCGACGCCTTCCGCGGCGGTTACGCCACCAACTCCCCCTGGACGATGATCTTCCCCGGGCTCTTCATCATGCTCACCGTGCTGGCCTTCAATCTCCTGGGAGACGGGCTGCGCGACGCGCTCGACCCCCGGGCCCTGCGCTAAAGTGGCTTTCTCGGGTTGCCCCTCAAGAACCTTTCATCTCTCCTCGAGCTTTTAACGTTAATCGGTTTTTCCCTTGAGCAGCGCTTTATTTGATGGACGCCAACCCCCTGACCCTTTAGGATGAAATCATGAGGCGAATTCTGGAAGTATTGATGGTGCTGGCCCTGGCGGGTTGTGTCCCGCAGAAACCCCCGGCCTACCAGGTGAGTGAGGTTCAGCTGCTCTTTAGCGATACCACCGAGCGTTGGGATTACTTCTACGGCGACCCCCAGACCGTCCGGGTCGGCGCCCAGACCCTGAGCTTGACCGCCGGTAACCCCCAGGCGGTCTGGGCGGTACCCGGGGCTTTGGCCATAAGCGGGCAGCCGGTACTGCGCGAGGTGGCCCCGGCCCGGCCTAACCTGCTCCGCGCCAGCCGGTCGGGGTCGGCCATCGTGGTCCAGGGGCAGGGGGAGGTGCGCGCGGCCTGGGTGTACGAGAGCGGGTGGTCCCAGCTCACCTCCCAGGGCGGGCAGAATGTGCTCGTCCCCGGCACCCCGCGCTTCGGCGGGCTCAGCGAGGCAGAGATGGCGGTGGTGCTGCAAGAGGTGTTGGCCCGGCGCGGAGGGCGAGCGGTGGTGATCTACGAGCTGTCCCAGCCGGTGCTACCGGCCCTGACCCTGGACCCGGCCCCGCAGAGCTACCGCATCACCACCCTGGGAGTCCAGTACGGGCTCGAGGGCGAGGGGGGAATCGTGGGTGGAGCAAATCCGTCCGAGGTGCAGGTGTTGCGGCAGGGAGCCAACTCGGCCTATACCGGCTCCAACCCGCAGGCTTTCCTGGCGACCTCGGCCAGCAGCTTCGGACCGGTGTGGGCGTTGGTGGTGGGCAACATCCTTCCCCGCCCGGCCCAGCCCGAGGTGAACTTTAGCCAGCGCAGCATCGCGGCCTTCTTCGTGGGCCAAAAACCCACCGGAGGATACGGGGTGCGCTTCGTGAGCGCGAACTTGAGCGGGGGCACCTGGCGGGTCACGGTGGAACTCCTCCAACCCGCGCCGGGGGCCATCCTCACCCAGGCCCTGACCAGCCCTTACCTGGTGCTCGAGCTGCCCGGTCCGGCGAGCCGGGTGGAGTTCGTGGACGCTTCGGGGAGGCTGCTCAGCGCGGCTACCGCCCGTTAGGGGGGAGACGCTTAGAGCAGGGGTCGTGACGAATCGCAAACCGCCCTAGCCTTCAGAATCTCCCCTACCAGATATAGCGAGCCCGTCACCAGCACGGGCTCGCCATCCTTTTGGGCTGAGCGCAGGGCGTCCTCGAGCGCCTCGGTGGGTTCCTCGAAGTATGGGGCGGGATAGACGAGACCCAGCGGCGCGGCTTGAAGGGCCCCCTTTCCGGCCCGGGCGTACCGCACCGAGCGGGCCTTGGGGATTAAAAACCCCAGCACGGCGGAATAGTCCTTGCGGGGGAAGGCCCCGAAAACCAGGTGATAGCCGGAGAACTCCTCGGCGAGTGCTCGGGCTGCCGGGGGGTTGTGCGCCCCGTCGAGGACCACCCGCACCCCCCGCTGCTCAAGTTCCTGCATCCGCCCGGGGTGAACCGCCGTCCGTAAGCCCTCCGCGATCACCCGCTCGGGGAAACCCAAAAGCCTCAGGGCCGCGGTGGCCAGCCGCGCGTTTTGGAGCTGTACCCGACCCCCGAGGGCCGGGGGAACCGGCAGCTCAAAGAGGGAATTTCCGGGCTCGAGCACGTAAAGCGGGGCCCGCCGCGACTGCGCCACCTCGCGGGCCACCGCCAGACCGATCCCCTCCGTCGCCGTGACCACCGGAACTCCCGCGCGAAAGGCCCCGGTTTTGTCCCGGGCCACGGCCTCGAGCGAACCCCCCAGGGTCTCGAGGTGGTCCTCCCCCACGTTGGTCAGCACGGTGAGGCGCACGTCGGGGAGGACGTTGGTGGCGTCCAGCAGACCGCCCACCCCGGCCTCCACGGCGGCCATCTCGACCCCCACCCCGGCGAAATGCTCGAACGCCAGGGCCGTGGCGAGGTCGAAGAAAGCCGGATGCCCGGCGAAATTCTGCTCCCTGACCCACTCCACGAACCGGGTCACCTGCTCCTCGGGGATCAGGCCCCGGTGGGTCCGGATGCGTTCGCGAAAATCCACCAGATGCGGGCTGGTGGTCGCCCCGTAGCGCATCCCGGCGGCCCGGAAGGCCGCCTCGAGGTAGGCCACCACGCTCCCTTTGCCGTTGGTTCCCAAGACGTGGATGGCGGGGAAATGCCGCTCGGGGTGGCCCAGGTGCTCGAGCACCTCCCCCACCCGCTGCGTCCCGCGTGGTGCCCCCGAACGGGTCTGGTTAAAAAGCCACTCGAGGGCCTCCGAATAGGTCACGAAGCAATTGTACGAACTTCTGCGTCTGGAGAGGGGATAGGGAGAGGGGATAGGGAGAGAGGGATAGAAAAAAAGCGGTAATAGTCTCCTGCTCCCCCGCTCCAAAGAAATCCCCCGCTCCTTTCGTCTAGCTCAATAGCGGACTCGGAGCGAGGGTGGGATTTTGGGGAGGGTAGGTAGGGTAACCCGAGTAAAGAACCTACCCCCTTCGAGATTCAGGATAGACCACCCCGCCCCTTCCCCGGTAGGGAAGAATGTCTCTTGAGCACCCCTTAGTTGGCGGGCCGGAAGACCTGGACCTTGGCCGGGTCGGCCTCGAGGTAGGGGCCTCCGATGAGGTCGAGACAGTAGGGGATGGCCGGGAACACCGCATCCAGACAGAGCCGGATCGAGCGGGGCTTGCCCGGCAGGTTCACGATCAAGCAAGCGTTGCGGATCCCGGCGGTCTGGCGCGAGAGGATGGCGGTGGGGGTCTGCTCCAGCGATACCTTGCGCATCAACTCGCCAAAACCCGGCATCATCCGGGTACAAACGCCTTCGGTGGCCTCGGGGGTCACGTCGCGCACCGCCGGGCCGGTTCCGCCGGTGGTGAGGATCAACCCGCAGCCGCCACCCTCCATCTCGATCAGGGTCTCCTCGATGAGGGCTTGCTCGTCGGGGATGACCCGGTAATCCACCTCGAAAGGGGTGGCGAGCACCTCCGTGAGGTAATCCCGGATCGCCGGGCCGGAGAGATCCTGGTACTGCCCCCGGCTGGCCCGGTCCGAGACTGTGAGGATACCGATTTTGGCGGGTGGGGTCTTGGACTCGCTCATGCCTCAATTATCCGACCTGCCGGGGCAAAAAAGGCCAGGCGGATTCACCAGTCTCCCCTACCTCGGGCGAGCCCTAGAACAACGCGGTTAGCTTGATCAGGGCGGCAGCCAGCAACCACGCCCCGGCCCAGGCGAAGACCCACAAGGGCCAGCGCCCCAGCAGGATCAGCACGCCCACCGCCAGGTCGTTGAGCATGATCAGGTGGATCAAGGTTGCGTGGCCCGCCATCCAGTGCGTGAAAAAGCTGGCCTCGAGCAGCTTTTTGAACCCCGAGGGGTCGAACCAGGCAGTGAGGCTATTCACCAAGAAGATGCTCGAGAGCCCCAAGCGCAACAACCAGAGCACGTAAAAATCCAGGTTGATCTGTTGATCGGAGGCCGCGTAGCGCTCGGGGGCGGATTTGGCGGAGGGCTCGAGTTGCTCCTTCCGCGCCGTCCCCTCTGCCCCGCCTGCGCCCTTGGGAAGGGGCACCCCCGTCCCGGCCTTGGCCAGAGCCGCGTCGATATCCTTGGGCTTCCAACCCTTGGCCTTCAGCACCTGCCGGACCTGTTGCGCATCCACTTCCTTGCGAAGTTGGCGCTCAACGTACTGGATCAGCGTGTCGGTGACCACGGCTCAATTGTCGGCTATTCTCCGCACTTACCCCACGTTTTTTGCACCCGATTGGGTTTAGATGTTCTTAACTTCACGCCTATCCGAAAAAACTCCAGAAAGCCATGCTTCATACGCTGTACATCCTTATTTCAAGACCTTTCTTTAGCGTACGGCGTAAGACGTGCGGCACTACCCCTGTGCGTACTGCAACTCGTAGAGCTTGGCGTAATAGCCACCCTTGCCGAGCAGTTCCTCGTGCGAGCCCTCCTCCACCAGCTTGCCCTTGCGGAAGACCAGGATGCGGTCTACGTGACGGATCGTGGAGAGCCGGTGGGCGATAATGATGCTGGTGCGCCCTTCCATCACCCGCCAGAGGGCTTCTTGGATCTTGGCCTCGGTCTCGGAGTCCACGTTGGCGGTGGCTTCATCGAGGATGAGCAAGATGTCGGGGTTGTGCAGGATGGCTCGGGTGAGCGCCAAGAGTTGCTTCTGCCCGGTCGAAAGCCCCCCGCCCCGCTCGTGCAGCACGGTCTGGTAACCCTTGGGCATGGACGAGATGAACTCGTCCGCGCCGACGAACTGGGCGACTTCCTGGATGCGCTCGAGGGAGATGCTTTCATCCCCTAGCCGCAGGTTGGACTCGATGCTCCCGCTAAAGAGGAAGGGGTCTTGCAACACGATCCCTATTGAGCGCCGCAAATCCTGCTGGCGGTAGTCGCGCACGTCGGTCCCGTCGATGGTCACCCGGCCCTTCTGCACATCGTAGAAGCGAGCCACCAGGCTGATCACGCTGGTCTTGCCCGCCCCCGTAGCCCCCACCAGGGCGATCTTCTCGCCGGGCTGGATCTTGAAGGAGACCCCGCGCAAAACCCAATCCCAGTCGAAGTCGGGTTGGAGGCTAACCGAGGGCTCGCCCTGCCTGTGGCGTTCGGCGGGCGTACCCGGTTGCGCATCCGGCTTGGGCTCTCCCCGCATCCCATAGGCGAACCACACGTCCTCGAAAGCGATCGAGCCCCGGAAGCGCTCGACGGGTTTGGCGTCGGGTTTGTCGGAGACCTCCTCGGGGGTGTCCAAAAGCCCGAAGATGCGCTCGGCGGAGGCCATCGCGGCCTGGAAGATGTTGAACTTGTCCGAGAGGTCTTGCAGGGGTTGAAAGAGTTGTCGCACGTAGTCGGTAAAGGCCACCAAAAGCCCGAGCGTCACCGCTCCCTGAATGACCTGGCCGCCGCCGAACCACACCACCGCCGCCACCGTGAACTCGCCCAAAAAGCCCACGATGGGAAAGAAGAGGGCGAACCAGCCCACGATCTGCACCCAGGCCGAGCGCAGGTCGAGGGAGAGCCGGTTGAAGCGGGCCTCGTTCTCGGGTTCGCGGTTGAAAAGCTGGGTGGTCTGGACCCCCGCCAGGTTCTCCTGCAAGGAGGCGTTGAGCTTGGCCAGCCGCAGCCGCATGGTGCGGTAGGAGTCGCGCATCCCGCCGCGGATCCAGGTGGTCACGCCCAGGAAGATCGGCATGATCACCAGCACCACCAGGGCCAGCTTCCAATTGAGCACCAGCATGAAGGTGACCAGCCCCAGAATCAAGAACACGTCGGCGATGAGACCCACCAGTCCCCCGGTGATGAACTGGTTGATGGCGTCTACGTCCGAAGTCACCCGGGTCATCAGGCGGCCTACCGGGTTCTTGTCGAAGTAACCCAGGTGCAGGCGTTGCAGCTTGGCGAAGATCTCGCTGCGGAGATCATACAAAACGTGCTGCCCGACCCAACTGATGAGGTAGGTCTGAGCGTAGTTGGCGATGAAGTCTACTACCCGCACCAGCATGAACAGCACCGCCACCACCAGCAGCACCTGGTAGCGCTGGGCGGCCTCGAGCGCCTCCCGGGGAACGATGGCGTTATCGATGGCGTACTTGAGGAAAAGCGGGGTAGAGGCCGCGGTGAGCGTGCTCACCACCAGCGCGAAGAGCGCCCAAGCCACCTGCTTCCAGTACGGGCGAACATAGACCAGGATGCGCCGGGCCAGCTTGGCGTCAAAGGATTTGCGAAAGGCTTCTTCCTCATGCATAAATGCACCACCGATAGCTCTTAGCCGATAGCGGATAGCTTTTCTGGGGACCAGCCATGAGCAGTGGGCAATGAGCAACCATCTAATCGACCTCCGCTTGCAAACGTTGAATCCGGTCGAGTTCGGCGTAGAGCCCGTCCTGCTCCAAGAGCATCTCGTGGGTGCCCTCCTCGGCGATGCGCCCGTCCTCTATCACCACAATCCAGTCGGCGTACTGCAAGGTGCTGGTGCGGTGGGCGATGAGAAGGGTGGTCTGCTGGCCCAGCACCGTTTTGAGCCCGGAGAGGATGCGGCTTTCGGTCTCGGTATCCACCGCGCTCATGGCGTCGTCGAGGATCAGCACCTTAGGGCGCTTGGCCAGGGCCCTGGCCAAGGCGGTGCGCTGCCGCTGCCCCCCGGAGAGGGTCACGCCGCGCTCGCCCAAGGAGGTGTCGTAGCCCTGGGGGAAGCCCATGATGTCCTCGTGAACCCCGGCCAGCTTGGCGGCCCACTCCACCTGGGCGCGGTCCACCTCGGGGAGGCCGAAGGCGATATTCTCGGCCAGGGTGTCGGAGAAGAGGAAGGGCTCCTGCGGGACCATCCCCACCGCCTGGCGCAGCGTGGCCAGGGGAAGGTCTTTCACGTCGTAGCCACCCAGCATCACCCGCCCCTGGGTGGGGTCTAGGAGCCGGGGGATCAGGCTCACCAACAGGGTTTTGCCGCTCCCGGTGCGCCCGGTGATGCCCAGCGTGGTCCCCTCGGGGATGGTCAGGGTGATGTTATCGAGGATCTTCCGCCCGCCTAGCTCGAGGCTCACCCCGTCGAAGCGCACCTCTCCTGAAAGAGTCGAGGGTCTAGGGGTCCAGGGCTGTTGACGTTTGACGCCCGACTCCAGACCCTCGGCACCCTTGATCCTCGGTTGCTCGTCCCAGAACTGCTTGAGGCGGCGATGGCTGGTGGCCCCGCGCTGAAAGAGGGTGAGGGTCCAGCCCAGCCCGATCATCGGCCAGGCCAGCATCATCACGTAGGCGTTGAACTGCACGAACTGCCCGGCGGTGAGTTCCCCACGGATCACCATCCCGCCCCCCATCCCCAGCACGATCAGGGTGGCGATACCGATCAGGAGGCCCATCAAGGCCCGCAGCGGTCCGTCCACGCGGGTCAGGGCCAGGCTCTTTTCGATGTAATTGCGGTTGAGCTTCTGGAAGGCCTCGAGTTCGCGCTGCTCGAGGGCGAACCCCTTCACCACCCGGATGCCCGAGAAGTTCTCCTGGGCTTTGGTAGAGATCTGATCGAAGACTTCCTGGCTCTCGCGGTAGCGCCGGTCAATCAGCCGCAGCACGTAGCGCATGATCAGGAAGATCACCGGGAAGACCACCGAGAGCACCAGCGCTAGCCGCACGTTCACCAGGTACATCGAGATCAAGGCGAAGATCACGAACATGAAGAGGCGCGAGCCCATATTGACGCCCCCGCCCAGCATCTCGCGCACCGCGCTGAGGTCGGTGTTGAACTTGTTGACCAGGTCACCGATGCGGTTCTTGCCGTAGAAATAGCTGTCCAGCGAAAGGGCCTTGCGGAAGAGGTCCATGCGGATGTCGTGCTCGATGTAGCGGCTCGCCACGATCAGGAGCTGACGGTTAGCCCATGAGAAGAGGGCTGACAGCAAAGCCGCTCCCAGGATTGCCCCCACCCAGGGCCGGTAGTCCTGGCCCAGCCGAATGGCGTCAATGGCATGGCGGAGGAAATAAGGCGAAACCACCCCCATCGCCACCGACAACACCCCGGCAACGATCCCGCCGATATAGGGCCAGGTGTAGCGCCGCAGATAGGGGGACAGTTCGTACAAGGGACCTAATACTGACTGGTCAGTTCTCATCTCTCCCCACAGTATCACCCTCCCACGGGAAAATCCCTTTAAGAATCCCACCAGCGCCGGGCGAAGCAGCGGTCAGGGGCTAATGGTGAACTCCTTTGCGACCCGAGCAAAAAATGACTTCTCTGCGACGAGCCCAGCCTGCCTGCTGGCCACGGGAAGCTCGAGTATATCAGGCCGGAAGCTCCGCCGCCAAGGCTCGGAAGACCGGAGACCAGTCTTCCAGCAGCCCCACCAGCCGCCAGGGCTTGGCCCCTTTACCGGCCCACTTGCGCATCGCCGAGGGCAAAGGCGCATACTCCTCATCGGCCACCAGCACCAGCCCACCCACCCGGCCCAAGCGGGAGAGGTAGCGGAGCATCCCGGCGGCCTCTAAGTGGGTGGGAAGGTCCAGTTCGGCCACCTGGCGGCCCTCCTCGCGCAGCTTGGCGGGGGGAAGGTCGGCGAAGAAGGGGGTGAGCCCCGCCCCCTCGAGCCCCCCCAGCAGCCGATGGCGGCTCTCGGGGTCGGAGAGCACGTAGGGCTGGGCTACCACCCCCACGATCCGCCCGCTCGAGGGGTTCCTCACCCGTGGGGGCTCGGGGTGCAAAAGGTACTTGGTCCGCTCCAGGGCTCGCCGGGTGACCATGGGGTTGCGGGTCAACCCCTGCCCGATCTCGGCAGCCAGCCCCAGCAAATCGGGGTTTAGCTCGGCAGGAACGGTCAGGCTGGGGGGCAACCCCGGTACGAAGCGCGAGAGGGCCGCCTCGAGGTTGACCAGCCAGGGCGACTGACCCTCGGCCCGGGGGCTCTCCACCCCCAGTTGCAGGTCGGGGAGGAGCAGGTAATCCACCCCCTGGGCCTTGAGGTTGCTCACCTCCCCCACCACCGTGCGGGCCGGAGCGGGTAGCTCCAGACCCGGCAGTTCGGCCCCTTCGCGGGGATGGACGACCTCGAGCCCCAGTTCGCGCAGAAAAGCTTCCCAGAAGGGCAAGTAACGTTCCGACAACCAGCTTCGCAACACGCCAATACGCACGACTAGCATCGTATCGCGTTTTTTGCCGATGAAAAGAAAGACCGGGCGCCAAACACGGGTGCGCGATCTGCCCCGCTACGCCCGGATGAATTGGATAACGATCTCGAATAGGAGCGATAAGGGGGGATTCTTCAGGGCTGAGCCGCCGCCAGGCTCAGCTTGGAGGCTGGCTCGATCTTGCGCCGATCCAAGCTCTCCAGATACCGAACCAGCTCTTGCAGGCTGCCGAAGCGGCGGGTCTCTCCGCCTTGCACCGGGGCCAAAGTAGCCCGCACACCGCCCGAGTCGTGCCAAATTCGCAGGATGAACACCTCTTCCATGGCTGCACCTCTTCTGGTTCTTCCGATCGGGAGCGTTGGGGTGCTCGCGGGAGGCACTCGGGCAGCTACCCTGAAGAACTAACTCGAGGTTAGCGGAAAGGGGGTTAAACCTCCGTTACGGCTCTGGATGAATCTAACCTGGGGTAGACGCTCTTTAGGTCTCGCCCAAAAGCCGCTGCACCAACTCGGCCAGGGCCTGCTGGCCGAGCAGCAGGGAATCCGGCTCGACCCACTCCTGCGGGGTGTGGGCCCCTCCGCCGCGGTACACGCCGAAAGCCAGGGCCGGGATCCCCCGCTCGACCCCCGCCGAGGCATCGGTGGAGCCGGGGGTGATCTGGGCCTCGAGCCCCACCCCCTTCAACGCCTCCTTGGCGGCCTGGATCATCTCCGGGGTGGCGCTGTGCCCGGCGGGCCTGCGCCCCAGCACCTCCAGCTCGAGGCCTACCCCGAAGGGCCCGGCGGCTTCCATCAGGATCTGGCGGGACTGGCTCTCCAGGGTCTCCAGCACCAAGGGGTCGGTGGCCCGCAGGTCCAGCTCGAGGCCCACCTCGCGGGGGATGGCGTTGATAGCCTCCCCGCCAAACACCCGCCCCACGTTGAGGCTGGCGTTCTCCGGTTTGGCGAGCTTGTACAAAGCCGAAAGGGCCTGGCCCAGGGCCGGGACCGGGCTTTTCTGGCCCCGGTCGCCCCAGGCGTGCCCGCCGGGACCGGTGAAGATGGCCCGCAGCCGGGTCGAGCCCACCGCCTGCACCACCACCGAGGGCAGGTAGCCGTCCACGGCTACCACGGCCTGGGGTTTGAGCTCCGCCACCAGCGCCCGGGCCCCTCGCAGGTTGCCCAGCCCCTCCTCGCCCACGCTGAAAGCCAGGGTGACGCCCTGCGGGATCAACTGCTCCGCCAGAGAGAGCAACACCGCCACCCCGGAGGAGTTGTCCCCCACCGCCGGAGCCCACCAGCGCCCGTCCTGGGCCAGCGGTTCGCTGGGGGTGAGCACAGTGTCCAGGTGGGCCACCAGCAGCAGCGAACCCTGACCGATCCAGAGGTTGCCCAGCTCGTCCTGGCAGACCCCGAAGCCCAGCGTGGTCAGGTAGCGACCCAGCCACTGGGCGCGGGGGCCGTCCCCGGCCACACCGGCAAAAGCCCGCAACAGTTCGCGGGGGTCGCTCATGGGGACCTAAGCGTCTCCATCGTGAATAGGCAAGCTGCACAGGTCGTGGCGGGTGTGGGAATTGCGCCGGAATCGCTCAGCCGACAGGGCACGACCTATTCTTGCTCGCCCGATTCAGCCAAACCCTCGCGCAGCGCGTAGAGGGCAGCCTGGGTGCGGTTGTTGAGGTGGAGCTTTTGGAAGATCTCGCTGAGCCGGTTCCGCACGGTCTTCTCCGAGAGCGAGAGTTCCCCGGCGATCTCGAGGTTGGTGTACCCCTGGGCCACCAGCTTGAGGATCTGCACCTCGCGGTCGGAAAGCTCGGCGTGGGGTTTTGGGGTGGCCTCGCGTTTGGCCTTGAAGTCTTGGATGATCTGCTCGGCCAGCTCGGCGTCGAGCAAGACCTCGCCGTTGTTGACCCGACGGATGGCCTCAAGGAGGTCTTTGGCGTCGGCGTCTTTGAGCATGTAGCCCCGTGCCCCGGCCTTCACCGCCTCGAAGACGTAGGCATCCTGGCGGTACATGGTCAGCATGATGACCTTGGCCTGAGGCCACTCGCGCAGGATTTCCTGGGTGGCCTGCACCCCGTCCAGCCCCGGCATCTGGATGTCCATCAGCACGATGTCGGGGTGGGCCTCCAGGGCGTGGCGCAAGGCCTCGCGCCCGTCCTTAGCCTCCCCGATCACCCGGAGATCCGGCTCAGCTTCGAGCAGGCTGCGCAAGCCCTGGCGAAACAGGGCGTGGTCATCGGCTAGAACGATGCGAATCATATGCCCCTATCCTATCGCGCTTTGCCGTTTGCCGCTGCGTGCGGATGCACAAGTGCGATTGACCGGTCTATCCCCCATGTTCCCGATGGGGATTTGTCAGGTGTACCGTCTGGACGGTATAGTGGCTTTCGAGGTGAACGTATGCCCAAAACCAAAGGCTCTCCTGCCGATGCTCGCACCCGAATCCTCGAGGCCGCCTCGGAGGTGGTGCGGCGAGAGGGAGCGCTGGCCCTCACCCTGGAAGCTGTGGCCCACAAGGCCGGGGTGAGCAAAGGGGGTCTCCTCTACCACTTTCCCAGCAAGGAGGCATTGGTGCGGGGGCTACTCGAGCACCACCTGGACCAGTTCGAGCGGGCCTTGGACGAGACCGGCCAGCCCTTCGCCGAAGCTTACGTCCGGCTCGGCAGCTACGACGGCAGCCGGGGGTTGTTTAGCGGGATGCTGGCGGCCCTGGCCCTCAGCCCGGAACTGCTCGAGGTCGTGCGGCAACGCTACCGAAGCTGGCAACGCCGCTTGCCGCAGTCGGCGGAGGTCTGGGTGGCGATGCTGGCCACCGACGGCCTGTTCGTGGCGGAGGTGCTGGGGATCGGTACGCCCCAGGGGGAGTTCCGGGAGCAGGTGTTGCGGCGGATGCTCGAGCTGAGCCGGGGGAAGCCGTGAACGGCTGGGTGTTTCTGCTCATCGCCATCGTCTCGGAGGTGATCGGCTCCACCGGGCTCAAGGCCTCGCAGGGCTTTACCAAGCTACTGCCGAGCGCGGTGGTGGTGATCGGCTACGCCTCGGCCTTTTACTTTTTGAGCCTGGCCCTCAAAACGGTCCCGCTCAACACCGCCTACGCGGTCTGGTCGGGGTTGGGCACGGCGCTCATCGCCCTCTTGGGGGTGGTGTTCTTGCGCGAGAGCATCAATCTCCCGATGGCGGTGGGCATCCTGCTGATCATCGCCGGGGTGGTGGTGCTCAACCTGTTCGGGAGTGGGCACTGAGGGGCCGGGCCGGGGGGTAATCAGGTCTACCCAGTAGGTGGCCTACCACCGCTATCCCCGAAGCGGCTGACATTCATCCCGCCGGGCTAAGGTATGCTTTTTGCGTGCTCGCCGAGATCAAGCGACAACTCGAGCAGCGTTACCACACCCCGCTGACCCCGCTGGTGAGCGGCGCTGAGGCCCGTACCTTCGCCGGGGACAGCCTGGTGTTCAAGATCTACTCGCCCGAAGCAGCCTGGCCCGAGCAGCCGGTGGGGATCTACGCCGCGCGGCTGGAAGCCCTCAACATGACCAAGGCCGGGCTGGGGAGTTGGGTAGTGGAGGCGCTCGAGATCGCCGGTCACGGGGTCTTTATCACCCGCCGCTACCCCGGCCAGAACTTCGAGCCGGCCCGCTTCAGCCCGGCGGCCCTGGAGAGCCTGGCGGGGTTCTTCCGCCGCCTGCACCAGATCAAAGAGCCCGGCGTGGTGAGCCGGACCCGTCTGGAAGACCGCCTGGGCCAGTTCGGCGGGACGCTGTGCGACCTGACCGAAGCCTGCAAGCTAGTCGAGGCCCTGCGCCAGCACCTGGACGAGATCGCCGGGACCCCCCAGGTCTTCTGCCACCGCGACCCCCACGCGGGCAACATCCTGCTGAAAAATCCTGGCGTGAAGGGCCAAATCCCCGAGGCCCTGGTGGTGGACTGGGTGCGGGCCCAACCCGACGACCCGGCCCGCGACCTGGCCATCCTCACCACCGGGACGCTGGATCTATTGGGGGAACAAGCCGCGCTCGAGGCCCTGCGCTATATCGTCCAGGGCTATCCCGATGCCCAAACCCTGTGGCCGCGGCTGCGCTTTTGGGTTCCCCTCACCTACCTCCACGACATGCACTGGTTCCGCACCAAAGAACCGTCGGGCTTC
>DASTSL010000064.1:0-16892 GCA_035760705.1 Meiothermus sp.
CGACAGCGTGCGCTACGAGATGTTCCGCCGCCTTGGCTACTTCGTCACCGAGTCCAGCGAGCACTTCAGCGAGTACGTGCCGTGGTTTATCAAGCGGGACCGCCCCGACCTCATCGAGAAGTTCGGCATCCCCCTGGACGAGTACATCCGCCGCTGCGAGGAGCAGATCGCGGGGTGGGAGGAGTTGCGGGACGAACTCGAGCAAAGCACCGAGCCCCTCCCCGTCTACCGCAGCCACGAGTACGGTTCGCTGATCATCCACAGCCAGGAAACCGGCACCCCCCGGGTCGTCTACGGCAACGTGCTCAACCACCACCTCATCGACAACCTGCCGCAGGGCTGCTGCGTTGAGGTTCCTTGCCTGGTGGATAAAAACGGCATCCAGCCCACCCGCATCGGCAACCTGCCGCCCCACCTGGCCGCCCTCATGCAGACCAACATCAACGTGCAGTCGCTGGTGGTCGAGGCGGTGCTCACCGGCAGGCGCGAGCACGTTTACCACGCAGCCATGCTGGACCCGCACACCGCCGCCGAACTCGACTTAGAGCAGATCTGGAACCTGGTGGATGAACTGCTGGCCGCCCACGGCGAGTGGATCCCCGCACCCTTACGTAAAGAACCCGTTCTCCAGGGCTAGCGGGTCCCTCGGAGACCGATCAGCATAGGGTTCCTAGCGCTGGGGGGTGAGGGCCTTCCCGGTGATCATCTCGATGGTCTTGGGCAGCAGCGAGAGGATGGCCTCGAGCGCGGTGCGGGCGTCCTCCGGCTCCCCCGGCAGGTTCACGATGAGGCTCTGCCCCCGGGTGCCCACCAGCCCCCGCGAGAGGGTGACCAGCGGTGAGGCCCCGATGGAAGAGCGCATCTGCTCGGCCAGACCCGGTACCTCGCGCTCGAGGAGTTCGCGGGTGGCCTCGGGGGTGTTGTCGCGGGGGGAGAGGCCGGTTCCCCCGGCGGAGAGAATTAGCTCGTAGCCCTCGCGGTCGGCCCACAGCCGGAGCACCCGTTTGATCTGGGCCGATTCCTGGGCCACCAACTCGTAGGCCGCGACCTCGAAGGGGCCTTTGGCCAGGGCTTTGCGCAGGGTCAGATGGGTGGCATCGGGGTGAAGGCCCCGCGCCGCCCCGTCCGAAACCGAGAGAATGCCCACCCGGATCATGAACCTCAGTTTAGTTGAGCGGGGCTGGGGAGCTCGGGTTATGTGAACGCCGCGAGGTTGCCGCCGGGGCCGCAGGGTCCAGACCTCGAGCCCGGTGCCCTCGGGCCGGGGAAAGATCAGGTCGGTGGTCACCACGCGGCCTGTGACTTTCCTCCGAGTCTCCTACCCTGTACCTTGAGGGCATGTGGGTGCAACCCATCTCCCTGGCCGGGCGCTATATCCGGCTCGAGCCCCTCACCCCCCATCACGCTCCCTTGTGGGCCCGCCACCACGCCCCCGAGCTTTTTGCCTACATGTCGCGCGGGGCCCCGCAGGAGGGCAGCGTGGAGGGCTACCGGGCTTATATCGAGCGGCTCAACGGCGAGCCCGCCCGCATCAACTTCGCCATCCGCAAGGGCGACGACTTCGCCGGGCGCATCTCCTACGTCCACATCAACGAGGCGCACAAAAACCTGGAGATCGGCACCTTTATCGTGCGGGATTACCAGGGGACCCAGGTCAACCCCGAGGCCAAGTACCTCCTGATCAAGCACGCCATCGAGGATCTGGGGGCCATCCGGGTACAGTTCACGGTGGACGCCCGCAACCAGCGAAGCCAGCGGGCCATCGAAAAGCTGGGGGCGGTGCGCGAGGGGGTATTGCGCAAGGCGGCGATCCTTCCCGACGGGCACCAGCGCGACTCGGTGGTGTATAGCATCCTGGACGACGAATGGCCAGCGGTGAAGGCTAAGCTCGAGGAGCGCTTAGGTTATCGCTAAAGTTGCCGCTAAACCTGGGTGAGTTCCGTAGCTCGCATTTGCTCGGGATGGGGCTAAGGCAGAATAGGTCATGCCCCTACCCACAATGCTCAGGCGGGCACTGCCGGTCGTCGCGCTTGGCGGTTGGGCCTTGGCCGCCGGGGAGGGCCCCGCGTTTTTTGGCGAGCTGGCCGCGCTGGTGGTGATCAGCGCGGGGATCGCCTTCGTCTCCTTCCGGCTGGGGTTGGTCCCCATCGTGAGCTTCCTGCTGGCGGGGGTCATCATCGGCCCGGGGGCGCTGGGAATCGTGCGGAACCCCCAACTCATCAACGCCGCCGCCGAGATCGGGGTGGTGCTCCTCCTTTTCACCATCGGGATTGAGTTCAGCCTCGAGCGCCTGGCCCGCATCGCCCGGCTCATCTTCGTGGGGGGTGGGCTCCAGGTAGGGCTCACCCTGGCCCTCACCACCGGCCTCCTGGCCCTTCTCGGGGTGAGCTGGCGCGAGGGGGTGTTCACCGGCTGCTTGCTGGCCCTTTCCTCCACCGCCATCGTGATGAAGCTGCTCTCAGACCGCGGCGAGACCAACTCGGCGGCGGGGCAGGCTTCTTTGGGCATCCTGATCTTTCAGGATTTGGCGGTGGTGGCGATGGTGCTGGTGGTGCCGATGCTGGGGCAGGGGGGCGGCGCGGGCGGGGAGGTCTTGTGGGCTTTTGCCAAAGCCGCGGCCATCATCGCGCTGATCCTGACCCTGGCCCGGCGGGTGATCCCGGCCTTTCTCGAGGCGGTGGCCCGCACCTGCTCGCGCGAGGTTTTCCTGCTGGTGGTGATCGCCCTCTGTTTCGGTACCGCCTACCTGACCAGCCTGGCCGGGCTCTCGCTGGCGCTGGGGGCCTTTTTGGCTGGGCTGCTGGTCAGCGAGAGCCGTTTCGGGCAGCAGGCCTTGGGGGAGATCTTGCCGCTGCAAATCCTCTTCAGCGCGGCCTTCTTCATCTCGGTGGGGCTCTTGTTCGATCTGAGCTTCATGGTCTCGAGCCCGCTTTTGCTGCTGAGCGCGATCCTGGGCGTGCTGGGGCTCAAGGTAGCGGTGACGGCGTTGAGCACGAGGGTGTTGGGCTACCCTCTGGCGGTCTCGGCTCAGGTGGGGCTCCTCTTGGCCCAGGTGGGGGAGTTCTCGTTCGTGCTCGAGCGGGTGGGCCGCGAGGCGGGGTTGAACGCCTTCGGCATCCCCCAGGAGGGGTCGCAGGTGTTCGTGGCCCTCACCGTGCTGCTGATGGCCGCCACGCCCTTTCTAGCCAACGCGGGTGGGCGGCTGCGCGAGCGGGTGGGCGCCCCAGCGGCCCAAGCCCCCGCACCCCTGCCGCAGGTCGCGCACGGGGCCTTCGACCACCTGGAAAACCACGTCATCCTGGCCGGATACGGCGCTTACGGGCGGCGGCTGGCGGATGCGCTGAACCGGTCGGGGGAGCCTTTTTTGATTCTCACCCTCTCGCCCGACGGGGCCAACCAAGCCGAGGAGGCCGGATACCCGGTGCTGCGCGGCGATTACTCCAACCCGCACATCCTGGGGCTTTCCGGGGTGAGCCGGGCCAGGCTGGTGGTCATCCCCGACGACGAGCCCGCCATGATCCACCGGGTGGCGGCGGTGGTGCGGGCCAACCACCCCGACCTGCCGATCCTGGCCCGGACCCGCTTCGAGGAAGAGGTGTCCGAACTCGAGCGAGCCGGGGTGAGCCAGGTATTGCCCGAGGAGCGCCTCACTGCCCAGGAGCTTTTGGCCCGGGTCATGGGGGCGGGTTCGATGGGCCTCGGGCCGGAAGCGCCCCGGCCCGAGGCCCAACCCAAAAAAGCCGGCACCCCGATCCGGCTCAACGCGGCTCAGTTGGCCTCGGCGAACTGCACCCACCTCGAGTGGGCGCACGAGGTAGTGCCTAGCACCTCGGTCTGCGCCGACTGCCAAAAGCTGGGCGACACCTGGGTCCACCTGCGGGTTTGCATGACCTGCGGTTACGTGGGCTGCTGCGACGATTCCAAGAACAAACACGCCCGCCAGCACTTCCAGAGCAGTGGTCACCCCATCATCAAGAGCCTGGAGAAAGGCGAGGGCTGGGCCTGGTGCTTTGTGGACGAAAAGTTGCTTTGAGAAAGCCCTAGGGCGGTTTGCGGCTTAGTCCAGGGGTTCAGAGGATGGCAAACCGCCACCCCCATTTACCGTCTGCCTTACCCCAAGGGTATTTCCTGCGACCGCCCTAAGTCAGCTTGAGCTTGGGATTGCGGCCCCGCCCTTTGCGCGGGGGCAGGGCATCCCAGTCTTGCTCGAGGTGGCGCTCGAGATCTTGGCTTTGCCGCTCCTCGGCGGCGTGAACTACCGCTTCCAGACAGCGCGTGGCCGCCTCCACCACCTCGGCGTGCTGGGAGAGCCGCTCGCGGACGTGCTCGTTTAGGTCGGGTCGGGCCAGCAACGAGCGCACCGCCCCCAGCACCCGGCGGCTATTGACCAGGTGCACCCGCAGGTCGTGGATGTAGGCCGGGTTGGTCAGCGCGACGCTGTGCTGCCGGGTTTTGGGTTCGCGCCAGCGTTTGAGGTCGCCGCGCTCCACCATCGGGCGCACCACCTTGAGCAACGCCGACTTGCTGACCTCGAGCGCGGCGGCCAGCTCGCCTAGCGTCTGGGGCTCGGAGACCGTGAGCAGCAGCGCGATCAGCCGTCCCTCGAGGATAGGCCGACCCACCTGTTCATAGGCGTCGCTCACTTCGTCGATAAACTTGTTGAGATCCATAGCCTGATGCGCTGGGCGTGAAACATAGAAAACGCCTGGTAAATGGCTAGCGGCTGTGGATCATCTTAGTTCCTGTCTTGGAGACGCCCCCGGATCGTTAACGGGCAGGTTCATGATCGCAAAGCGGGGTCTCGCGGCGGATAGATTACTGTCATGCCCCGCATCCTAGTCATTGATGATGACCCCGGGGTGGTGAACTTTCTGCGCCGCGGTCTGTCGCTCGAGGGTTTCGAGGTGCGTACCGCGGAGGAGGGCCCACTGGGCCTCGAGCTGTTCGAGCGGTTCCAGCCGAATCTGGTGATCCTGGACCGGAGATTGGTGGGGATGGCTGGGCTCGAGGTGCTGGCTCGGCTGCGGGCGCTGCGCCCGGAGGTAGCGGTGGTGATCCTCAGCGGCAGCGACCCCGAGCCCGGTGAGCCCGCCCGCCTGGGAGTCGAGGCTTACTTGCTCAAGCCGGTGCAGTTCGACATCTTGGTCTCCACCATTCGGTCTTTGCTGCGGGATTAGACTTTTCGCCCCGCCCAAACATAACCCTGGGCCGGCGTAGGCATGCTCGGCTCAGGGGCGGGATGGGGGAGAACGATAAGGCGATAAAGCGGGGAAAAGAGGTTAGCGCAGATCGTCAGGTCGGTGTCAGGTCATTTTCCCCAAGCTCAGGGTAGGGCAGAGTTGTTAACAGCGGTATTTTCTTTGCATCCGACCTGTTTACAAATCGGTCTCGAGCCGCCCCCGTCCTGTGAAGGGGGTTCGCCAGGGACACCAAGCGGTCCGCCGCGTTAGGAGCAGAGCTTTGGCCTCTGACGTGGGGGTCTTCAAAGCGGCCAGAACCGAACCTGCCAGCCTACAGAAGTAGGGCGGACTTTAGACCGGTCCTTACATTCTTGGCTTGGGGAGAGGCGAAAATAGCCCAATGGCGAAGCCGGTGATCCTCACCGTTGATGATGACCCGCAAGTCTTGGGGGCCATCGCCCAGGATTTGCGCCGCGAGTACGGGGCCGATTACCGCATCGTGCGGGCCGAGTCGGGGCCCGAGGCACTGGACGCGCTGGCTCAGCTCAAGGAGCGTGGCGACCCGGTGGCTTTGCTCCTGTGTGACCACCGCATGCCGCAGATGGACGGGGTGGAGTTCCTGGAGCGCTCCAAGCGCTTGTACCCCGAGGCCAAACGGGCCCTGCTCACCGCCTACGCCGACACCGAGGCGGCCATCCGGGCCATCAACAAAGTGCGCATCGACTATTACCTGATGAAGCCCTGGGACCCCCCCGAGCGCGAGCTTTACCCGGTCCTGGACGACCTCCTGGCGGACTGGCGGGCCAGCTACCGGCCCCCTTTCGAGGGGGTGAGGCTATTGGGCCACCGCTGGTCGCCCCAGACCCACAATCTCAAGGATTTTCTGGCCCGTAACCACGTGCCCTACCAGAACTTAGATCTCGAGACCAGCCCCGAGGCCCAGGAACTCTACGCCCGGCTGGGCGAGGTCCGGTTGCCGGTGGTGCTCTTGCCGGATGGGAACCGGCTCGAGAACCCCTCCCCGGTCGAGTTGGCTAAAGAGGTGGGGCTCAAGACCCAAGCCGACAACCCCTTCTACGACCTAGTGATCGTGGGGGGCGGGCCGGCTGGGCTGGCCGCCGCCGTGTACGGGGCCAGCGAGGGCTTGAAGGTGGTGATGATCGAGCGCGAGGCCCCCGGCGGGCAGGCCGGGACCAGTTCGCGCATCGAGAACTACCTGGGCTTTCCGGCGGGGCTCTCGGGCGGGGACCTGGCCCGGCGGGCGGTGGCCCAGGCGCGAAAGTTCGGGGCGGAAATCCTCAACCCGGCCTCGGTGCAGGGGCTGCGGGCTGAGGGGCAATACCGCATCCTGACGCTCGAAGACGGCGCGGAGATCTCCTGCCACACCGTGCTGATCGCCACCGGGGTCAACTACCGCAAGCTGCCGGTGCCGGGCCTGGACAAGCTCACCGGGGCCGGGGTCTACTATGGGGCCGCCATCACCGAGGCCCAGACCTGCAAGGGCGAGGAGGTGTACGTGGTGGGCGGGGGAAACTCGGCGGGGCAGGCCGCGATGTACCTGGCCCAGTTCGCCAAAAAGGTGACGATCCTGGTGCGCGGGACCGGCCTTTCGGCCACCATGTCGCGCTACCTCATTGACCAGATCGAGTCCACCCCCAATATCACCCTGCGCCCCTGCTGCCAGGTGGCCGAAGTCCACGGGGAAGACCACCTCGAGGCCCTCACCCTTGAGTACCGGCCTAGCCGGGGCGCTGGTGCGCCTTCACTGGCCGACGCCAACCGCGCAACCACCGAGCAGGTGGCGACCTCGGCGCTTTTCATCTTCATCGGGGCCCTGCCCCACACCGACTGGCTGGGAGACCAGGTCGCCCGCGACGAGCGGGGTTTCGTGCTGACCGGCCCGGACCTGCCCCCGGGGGCTTGGAAGCTGGAGCGTGACCCCTTCCTCACCGAGACCCACCTGCCGGGGGTCTTCGCCGCCGGGGACGTGCGGCACCAGTCGGTGAAGCGGGTGGCGAGCGCGGTGGGGGAGGGCTCGATCACGGTGCAGTTCATCCACCAGTACCTCGAGACCCTTTAAGTCATCCCCTCGAGCGCCTTTGAGGGCGGCACCCTACCTAAAAGAGGCCCTGCCATGCGAAAAGTCGTGGAGATTTCTCGGTATGAACTCGAGCGGGGTAAACCCGTGCCCAGTAGCTCGCTCCCCAAACGTCTGACCGCCATCACATTCCCCCAGCCTGGAAGGACCACAATACGGCATGGGCCGCGAAGTCTTTGACCGCATTCGGCAGATCCCCGCCTTCGCCCCGCTGGACCGCGAGGGGCTCGAGCGGATCGCCGCGCAGGGCCGGATCACCCGGCTGGCCGCGGGGGAGTATTGCTTCCGGGTGGGGGAGCCCGCGCTTTGGGTCTCGGTGCTCATCGAGGGGCAAGTTCAGATCACCCAGCCGGATCACGAGACCGAGCAGGTGCTCGTCACCTACACCCCGCCGGACTTCTTCGGGGAAATCCCCATCCTGCTGGGCGAGGCCACCTACTTCGCCAATGCCCGGGCCCTCACCGACTGCAAGGTGTTCTTGCTCCATGTGGATACCTTCTGGCAAATTCTCGGTGAATACCCCGAGGCCACCCGCCAGTTCATGCGCGCCGCCGCCCAGCGGATGAACCGGCTGCAATCACTGCAAGCCCAGCGGGATCGCCTGAACGCGGTGAGCACCCTGGCGGCGGGGCTGGCCCACGAACTGGGCAACCCGGCTTCCGCCGCGCTCCGCTCCACCGAGCGTCTGGCCGAGAGCATCTGGCGGGTGCAGGCTACCAGCGCCGAGTTAGCCCGCACCTTGCCCCCCGAGACCTACCAGGAGCTGGTCGGGCTGGTGGGTTCCTGGCTGTGGGAGGGCGACCTGCCGGTGCTGACCCCGCTCACCCGCGCCGACCGCGAGGACCAGGTGGGGGGCTGGCTCGAGCTACGCGGCATCGAGAATGCCTGGGAGGTGAACGAGCCGCTGGTGGCGGCGGGCCTGGAGGTGACCGATCTCGTTCAGCTCGAAGCCCGGGTTCCCCTGCCGGGCTTCCCCAGCGCCATCGCCTGGCTGGCGGCCTCCGCCGAAGCCGCCGGGCAGGTCTGCACAGCCTCGCGCAGTTCCTCCCGGATCGCCGGGCTGGTCGAGACCATGAAAGGCTACGCCTACCTCGACCAGGGCCCGCTGCAAGACCTCGACCTCAACGCGGCCCTGGAGCGCACCCTGGCGGTGCTGGGTTACGACCTGAGCGGGCTCGAGGTGGTGCGCGACTACGACCCCGAGTTGCCCCAGGTCACCGGCTATGGCCCCGAGCTGGGCGCGGTCTGGACCACCCTCATCGAGAACGCGCTGCAAGCCCTGGACGGGCGGGGACGGCTCGAGCTGCGCACCCGCCGCGAACACGAGCAGGTGCTGGTAGAGGTGGCGGATAGCGGCCCCGGCATCCCCGCCGAGATCCAGCGCCGCATCCTCGACCCCTTCTTCTCCACCCGGGGGGTGGGGGAGGGCAGCGGCCTGGGGCTCAGCCTGGCCTACTACACCGTGGTGGAGCGGCACCGGGGGAGCTTCGAGTTCACCAGCCGGCCCGGCGAGACCCGGTTCCGGGTGCGCCTGCCGGTCCATCCGGCCACGCCCATCCCGCGGCGCGCGGTGGAGGTAGGGGCATGACTCAGGCCCAGGGGTGGCCCGGGCAGGACCTGGCGAAGACGGCAGCGCTCGGCGGGGGTGTTCGATGACCCGGCCCACCCTGCAACAGCTTAGCGCGGTGCCGCTGCTCGCCGACCTCGAGGACCCTGAGCTTTCCTGGCTGATCGAGCACGGGGAGTACCAGCGGTTCGCCGAGGGCGAGACCGTGGTCGAGCAGGGTACCCCCGCCGACCGGATGGTGATCCTGCTCGAGGGGGCGCTGGAGTTCCGCTTCAGTCATAGCGCCGATCCTCTCCGCATCGAAGCCGGCAATATCACCGGGCTGTTGCCGTTCTCGCGCATGACCCATTTCGCCGGCACCGCGGTAGCCCTCGCGCCGATCCAAGCCCTCTTCATCTACAAGTCCGAGTTCATGCCGATGCTCTCCGCCATCCCCGCCCTGGCCCCGCGCCTGGTGGGCCTGCTCACCGACCGGGTGCGGAGCTTCAGCCAGCAAGAACTCCGCCGGGAGAAGCTGGCCAGCTTGGGCAAGCTTGCGGCGGGGCTGGCCCACGAACTGGGCAACCCCGCCTCGGCGGCCAAACGTGCCGCCGCCACGCTGGCCGAAAGCCTGGTCGAACTCGAGACCCTCTCGGCCCGGCTGGGGGCCCGCATCGGGGCGGAGGGGATGGAGCAACTGCTGGCTTACTTGGGCCGACTCGAGCCTCGCCCCCTCTCGGCGATGGAGCGGGCCGACCTGGAGGACGAACTGGGCCGCTGGCTCGAGGCCCACAACCCGGCCAAGGCCTGGGATTGGGCTGCCACCTGGGCCGACGCGGGGGCCAGCGTGGAGTGGCTCGAGGGCCTACATACCCTCAAACACGAACTCGCCGCTCCCCAGGCCCTCCCCGAGGTACTGGCCTGGCTCGAGGCCAGCCTGCGGGTGCGCGGCCAGGTTCAGGTGGTGCAGGACAGCACCGAGCGCATCTCTGGGCTGGTCCGGGCTATCAAGAGCTACACCTACATGGACCAGACCCCGCGGCAGGAGGTGGACGTGCGCGAGGGGCTGGACAACACCCTGGCTATCTTCGGGCACCGGCTGCGCAAGGGGGTCAGGCTCGAGCGCGACTACGACCCCGCCCTGCCCAAGATCAGCGCCTACGGCAGCGAACTCAACCAACTCTGGACCAACCTCATCGATAACGCCCTGGACGCCATGGGCGGGTCCGGCACCCTGCGGGTGCGGGCCGTGCGCGAGGGGGAGGGGGTGTTGGTGGAGATCAGGGATAGCGGCCCCGGCATCCCACCCGAGCTGCGGGCCAAGATCTTCGACCCCTTTTTCACTACCAAGGAAGTGGGCCGGGGAACCGGGCTGGGGCTCGAGACCGTGCGGCGGATCGTGGAACACCACAAAGGGAGCATCCAGGTCGAATCCCAGCCGGGGGATACCCGGTTTCAAGTGCGCTTGCCCAGCGGTGGCTGAATTTGCTGGGGAATCTCGGCCCTCGAGCCCTTAGCATAAAGCCATGGCGAGCTGCACCCACCTCGAGCACCTCCAGCAAAACCCCCCGCATCCCACCCCCAGCGGTCAGGGCTGCGAGGACTGCCTCAAGCTCGGACGGCATGATTGGGTCCACCTGCGGATCTGCCTGGAGTGCGGGCACGTGGGCTGTTGTGATAGCTCGCCGGGCAAACACGCTACCCAGCACTACCGCGAGACCGGCCACCGCCTCGTCCAGTCGTTCGAGCCGGGCGAATACTGGGTGTGGTGCTACGAGGACAAGGCCGTCCTCATGCTCAAACAGAAGCTTTATTAAGGTCGCTTGGCGCTAGGCGACTTTCGCAAAAAGTCTAGCGCGCCTTTCGCACCAGCAGGATCGCCGGTTGGGCGTGGTGGGCCACCCACTCGGCCACGCTCCCCAGCAGGAAGTGGCTCAGCCCGCTACGCCCGTGGGTGCCCATCACGATCAGGTCGGTGCCTTTTTCGTGGGCCACCGCCGTGATCACCTCGCCGATGCGGCGGCCCGCCGCGTCTCGCAGGATCACCTCGGCCCGGGGAAGCTCTCTCGCCGCCTCGGCTAGGATGTGCTCCCCTTCTTTGCGCAGCTCGGCCTGATCCAACTCGTAAGCCCACTGCGGCTCGTGGAGGTAGTGCCGGGCGGTGGGAACCACGTGCAAGAGGTGTAGGCTGGCCCCTAGCCGCTCCGCGAGCTGTTTGGCGTGCTCGAGCGCTAGCTGGCTCAGCGTGCTGCCGTCAATGGCGACCAGGATGTGCTCGAGCCGAAAATGTTCACCCTCTTCGGCTCGACCCCGCACCAGCATCACCGGCACACTCGCCAGGCGGGAAACCCGCTCGGCCACGCTGCCCAAAAACAGATGTGCCAGCCCCTCGCGGCTATGCGTACCCATCACGATCAGGTCGCAGCCTTCCTCTTGGCAGAGCCGGGTGAGGGTCTCGGGGATCGAGGGCGACTCCTCGAGCCGCACCCTGACCCCGATCTTGGCCGCCTCGGCCGTTTGCTCCCAGCGCCCCAGGAGGGCTCGGCCCTCGGCGCGGTAGCGCTCTTCCTGCGCTTTGGCCTCAGGGGTGTAGGGGGCCGGCCAGGGGGCCACCACGTGGGCGAAGATCACCTGAGCGGCCAGTTTTCCCGCCAGGGCCAACCCCAGCCGAGCCGCTTTTTCACTGCAAGCGGAGCCATCTACTGGGATAAGGATTTTCTTGTACATGATCCCTCCTCTTTACCGCCAGAACACTCGGTTGAGCAATTCTGCGAACCCCCACGCCAGTAGCGAAGCCCCCAAAATCAGCCCCCACAAGGGCAACGGGAGCAACACCGCACCCAGGGCGCTGGCCGCTGCTGGGATCGAGCCGACCAGAATTTGGGTAGCGATGCCGAGCAAGACTACCCCCTGAAGGATCGGATTAAAGAGGGGATGCAGCTGGGTGTGGCGGGCCGGGTAGGTGAAAAAGAGCTGGGCGATGGCGAGGAAGTGGAAGACCACGCTGCGGGCGACCTCGAGGCTGAACCCCAATCCAGGTACTAACCCCAACAATCCCAGCGCAAGTAGCGCTTTGATCGTTCCGCTGAACAAGATGAAGCGCAACGAAAACCTGTCCAACAAAGGACTTGCGGAAGGACGCGGGGGACGTTGCATTACCCCAGGGTTGCGGTCAAAGGCTAGGGATAATGCAGGTAAGCCGTCGGTAACGAGGTTGATCCACAAGATCTGCACCGCGGTGAGCGGTAGCAAGAGGCCCCCCAACGCGTCGTGCAAATCCAATAAGAAGGCCAGAAAGGCCCCCACCGCCACCACCAGTACCTCCGAGAGGTTGGTGGAGAAGAGGAAGCGGATGAACTTCTGGATGTTCTCGTAGATGCTGCGCCCCTCCTCGATGGCCGCCACGATGGTGGCGAAGTTGTCGTCCAAGAGCACCAGGTCGGCCACCTCGCGGCTCACATCGGAGCCGCGCTGGCCCATCGCCACCCCCACGTCGGAGCGCTTGAGGGCGGGGGCGTCGTTTACCCCGTCGCCGGTCATGGCCACGATCTCCCCCTGGGCTTGCAGGGCCTCCACCAGGCGCAGCTTGTGTTCGGGGCGTACGCGGGCAAACACGTTGACCTGTTGCAGGGCTTGCTGTAGGGCTTCGGCGGTGTAATCCTCCAGGTCCTCCCCGGTCAACACCCGTTCGCTTTGGATCCCGATCTGCCGGGCGATGGCCAAGGCGGTAGCGGGGTGATCGCCGGTGACCATCAGCACCCGGATGCCCGCTTCCTGGGCTTTGCGGATGGCCTGAGGTACCTCGGGGCGGGGCGGGTCCCAGAAGAGCACCAGCCCGGCGAACTCGAGCCCTTCTTCTTGCTCTCCCTCCCCCCAGGCCAGCCCCAGCACTCGGTAGCCCTCGCTGGCATAGGCCCGGGCCTTCTCGAGCCAGATACTTTGCTGCGAAGGGCTCAGCCGGGTTTTGCCGAGCAAGACCTCAGGGGCACCCTTTAGGTAGCTGATGATAGTCCTTTCCTCTTGCACCGTGACCCGCATATATTTCCAGGTGCTGTCGAAGGGCTGGCTGGAGATCCGGGGGCAGGCTGCGCGCAAGGCCCGCGGGTCTTGGCCCTGGGTTTGGGCGTAGCGCAAAAGAGCGACCTCGAGCGGGTCGCCTACCCCCGCGCCCTCGGAGGAGCCCACCTCCGCGTCGTTGGCGAACACCATCGCCCGCAGGGCCCGTTCCGGCTCAGGCGAGTCCAGGTGGCGCACGTGCATCTGGTTTTCGGTGAGGGTTCCGGTTTTGTCGGTGGCGATCACCGTCACCGAGCCCAAAGCCTCCACCGCCGAGAGCTTGCGCACCACCGCCTTGCGCCCGGCCATGCGTTCGACACCCAGGGCCAGGGTGAAGGTGAGCACTGCGGGCAGGCCCTCCGGCACCGTGGCCACCGCCAACGCCACCGCGAAGACCAGCACCTCCCCGATTCGGCGAGGCCCCTCGACCAAGACCCCGGCCACCACCAGCACCAGCGCCAACGCCAGCACCCCGCGGGCGATGCGGTTGCCAAAGACCTCCAACTGGCGCTCGAGCGGGGTCTGCTCAGCCTCGATCTGGCCCAGTAGGCTCGCTAGCTTGCCCAAAGCGCTTTCCTTGCCGGTACGCGTAATTTCAAGGTGGACCCGGCCCCGCACCAAGAGTGTCCCCGAAAATAGCTCGTCGCCCTGGTTTTTCTCCACCGGCAGGCTCTCGCCGGTCAGCATCGACTCGTCCACCGAGCAACCCTCAGCCAGAATAGCCAGGCCGTCGGCGGGGATGCGGTCTCCAGCCTCGAGCCGCACCACATCGCCCGGCACCAGCTCGTGCGCCGGGTGCTGCTTCCACTCGCCATCCCGCCGCACCCACACCTGGGGGGCCGAGAGCTGTTTGAGTCGGGCCAGGGCGGCCTCGGCCTTGCGCTCTTGCCACACCCCCAGCCCGGCGTTCAAGAGCAGGATCAAGCCGATGGCCACGGCCTCGAAAGGAAAGCCACGGGCTCCTTCTTGCACCCAGAAGAAGAGGTCTATAGCCAGGGCGAAGAGCAGGATGTAGATGAGCGGGCTTTTGAACTGCTGGAGAAAACGCCACCAGGCAGGCTTGGATGGCTCTTGGGGCAGGGCGTTGGGGCCAAGCCGCTCGAGCCGGGCCGCGGCCTCCTGGCTGCTGAGGCCCTCCGCTTGGGTGAGGCCGTCGTATACCATGCTTACCTTGCGGTCTTTCAAGACCGAGCCCCACCCTTAAGCTAACCAGGCACGGTGAGTCGTTTGTCCTTGGTCGCACACTCCGGGTAACCTGGACCCTAATGACCTGGAGCGATGTACTGACCTACAGCGTTTTGGCGCTCACCTACTTGGGCCTGGGGCTCGGCTACCTGCCCGGCTACCGCATGAACCGGGCGGCCATCGCCATCACCGGGGCAGCGCTCCTGGTCGTGCTGGGGGTGCTGAACCTGGAGGAAGCCTGGGCTGCCCTGGACCCCAACACCCTAGTTTTTCTCTTCGGGGTCATGGTCCTGAACGCCCATCTGGGCTACGCTGGGTTTTTTCAACTGGTCATGGACCGGCTGGTGCACTTCGCCAAGTCGCCGATGGGGCTTTTGGTCTGGCTCACCTTCGCGACCGGGGTGCTCTCCGCGCTTTTCCTCAACGATACGATGGCGATTTTGCTCACCCCGCTGGTGCTGGCCCTCACCCGGGCCCTCTCGCTCCCGCCGGTTCCCTACCTGCTGGCCTTGGCCGGGGCCACCAACTTGGGCAGTGTCGCTACCCTCACCGGGAACCCGCAGAACATCCTGGTGGGCAGCTTCTCGGGGATCCCCTATCTGGAGTTCGCCCTAGCCCTCACCCCGGTGGCCCTGGCGGGCCTGGCGCTGCAGGTGGGCCTCCTCTACCTGCTGTACCCGGCGGTGCGCTCGAGGCAACCCCTACCCCCGCTCCCCCCGCTCCGCTTCCGCTTCAACCGGGGTCTGCTGACCAAGGGACTTTTCATCACGGCGGGGTTGTTGGGGGCTTTCCTGCTCAACTACCCCTTGGCCCAGGCCGCACTGGTCGCTGCCGGGTTCTCGCTCTTGAGCCGCCGCATCCGCTCCGAGCGGTTTTTCTCGCGGGTGGACTGGGAGTTGCTGGTGCTGTTCTCGGGGCTTTTTATCGTGACGCGGGCGGTGGGCGAACTCGGGCTCCTTCGGCCTCTGGAAGCTTTGGCTCAGTCTTCCTGGGGTTTGCTGTGGGTCACGGCGGGGCTTTCCAATCTGATCTCCAACGTACCTGCCGTTCTCCTGCTGCACCCGCTGATCCCGCAGGGGGACACGCAAGGCTGGCTGATGCTGGCGGCAGCCTCCACGTTGGCGGGAAACCTCACGCTGTTGGGCTCGGTGGCGAACCTGATCGTGGCCGAGGCCGCCCGGCGCGAAGGTTATAAGCTGAGCTTCCTCGAGCACCTCCGCTTCGGCCTGCCGCTCACTTTGGTCACGCTGCTCTTGGCGTACGGGTGGATTCACCGCTGAGCCAGAGGGCTACCCCGCTCGAGCAGGTCTAATTTCAACGATAGGGGTTGCGCACGTAATGCTCGCTGAATTCCCCGAGATTGCTGAAGTAGTGTTTGACCAACCGCACCAGGTCGGTGGCGATGTCTCCCCGCCCCGCCGGGCCGTCGTCGTGGTCGTCCCATCCCCAGGGCGCTTTGGCCGCATCCACCTGGCAGACCACCGTGATGCCCTCCCCGCAGCCCCCGCTCTTATCCCCGGCGAAATTCCCCGGCTTGGCGAAGGTCGCGGGGTCGTTGCGGTGCGCCCAGAGCCCGTTGCGGGCGAAGATGCTGACCAGCTTATAGCGCACGTTGCGATCATTGGGCCGCTGGGCTGCTTGCCCACCCGCGTCGAGGGGTAGTAGACCACCCCGTTCCCCTCGATATCCACCTGCGGCCAGGCTTTAAGCCCGTGCCCTTGGCTTTGCTGGGCGGTGACCGGGTGAAGCCGATTGCGGTAGCTCTGCATCTTCAGCTCGCCGTCAATATCCTCCCCTCCGCTCCTGAGCGGGCTTCCCTCGGGCACATAGGAGAAGAAGTCCTTGTGGAAGACCATCACCATCCCCTCCAGGCGCCCGTAGCGGGAGCTGCCTTTGCGCACGATGGCCAAAGCCCCCTCGAGGTCATTTTCGTGTTCGCCCTCGAAACCCTTGTCCCAGTCGCGGGGATGGTAGAAGGCGTAGAGGATAAACCAGTGGGTACGGGTCTCCACCACCGAGTAGTAGCCCCGGGCCCGGAGGCGGTAGCGGTTCAGGTTGTCCCAGTTGTCCCGCATGTTCCAGTCGCCGTCATAGTTGAAGGCGCTCAAAAAATCGGCCCGTCCACGGGGGATTTATTGTCGTCCACGGCTACGTCCTGCCGGTGGATGGGAGCCCAGCGGTAGGCCAGCTCGAGGTTGCTGGGCCGGGCCTGGGTTTCCACCTCCCCGCCCAGCACGTCTTCGGGCTCGCTCTCGGCTATGTCGGGGTCAGTGATTCCCCCGCTGTCCTCGGCCAGCTCGCTCTCGTCCACCCCCGCGCCCGTGTCGGGCAGAAGGTTGGGGTTATTATCCGCAGAAGTACAGGCGCTAAGTAGCAGGAAAAAGGAAAACAGGACGGGGTAATGGAGCTTCGGATGCTTCCCATCTTTCACCCCCTAAAAAACCCGGTTTTTCTTCGGGCTCGAGTATAGGCCCGCCGGGTTTCTTAGGGATGAGCGCTAGCTAAAATCCTAGCTAGCCGAAGAGGCCTGTTTCGCGGCGCAGTGGGGTAGACAGCCGACAAAGGGGTGGGGGTTCGGGGTGCTCGAGACCTTCACTACCCTCGAGCCCTCTGCCCCACCGGCTTGGCCCCCACGAACACCCCGATACCATAGGACAAAGCCCGCGCGGGTCGGATCAGGGTTGCTCCCTTCCAGACCAGCCCGGTCGAGGAACCCCCGTCGAGCACGATGGTTTCCTTGGCCCCCAGCTTGGCCATCACCTTGCCCAGCTCGGAGAGGGTGAGCTCCATCTTGGTGCTGACGAAGATCAAGTAGCGCTCGTTGACT
>DASTSL010000065.1:0-55686 GCA_035760705.1 Meiothermus sp.
GCCCCGCCCATCCCAGCGCTCGTGGTGGTGCCGGATGATGGGGAGCACGTCGCGGATGTAACGCTGGGCAGGCTGGAGCAACTTGGTCCCCTCGGTGGGGTGCATCTTGATCTGGTTGAACTCTTCCTCGGTGAGCCGCCCCGGTTTGAGCAGGATAGAGTCTGGGATGCTGACCTTGCCGATGTCGTGGATCCGGGCTCCGTACTCGATCTTGCGTTGATCGCTCTCGTCGAGCCCGGCGGCTTTGGCGAGGTCTTTGGAGATGGCCGACACCCGCTCGGAGTGGAGGCGGGTGTGGGGGTCTTTGGCATCCAGGGCTTTGACCAGAACCTCGATGGTGCTATCTAAGGCTTCCTGTAACTTGACCCGCTCGTCCCAGTAGAAGCGGGAGTAGTACAAAAGCATCAAAATAAAAAGCACACTAAACCCGCCCCAGCCGCCTACCAGGGGGATTTGGTAGGCTCGAGCCATGAACAGCCCAATAGGCGCCAGGACAAAGTAGCTCAGCGAAAGCCAGCGGAAGTTATCTATCCAAATCTTGCGGAATGGAGCCCCCGAGGCGAGGTGAATTACATAGTAAACCAGGGTGATATTTGAGATGAATAGAACGAAAGAGGCAGCAATAATCGCTGCCCCCGCGCTTATATTGAAACGCCCTAGGCCAACAGGGGCTACCTCAGTGAAAAAATACCACACTAGGGCAGCCAATCCCGTGACGAGGGTGTTTTGGGCCCGGTTAAAAAGATCCTTATACCAGGGAAACGTAGGCTTGCCGAATTCTGAACTGAAATAGCCAACTGCCACTATAAGCATTGCTAGCCATGGAGGGAAAAGAATAATTGCCCCTAAAATGATCACGAATAGGTGAGACATCGCCGCATTGAAGGGTAACGCCACCGCAACCCGGGTAGACCAGGCCACCAGGCCAACCCAAAAGACCACATCCAGCAAAGAGTAGCGAGGGCCTTGCGGCCCGGCTATATATAAGTAGGTAGCAAGCGCCCCAGCAGCTACGGCAATTCCAACGACGTAGATGAGGATTTTGGTTGGGGCAGAGCCGGTGATGTGCTTCATCCCATCCATAACACTAGCCGATAGATGTAAATGAGAATTTAACAGAGGCGCGGCTCTTGGCCCAAAAGAAAAAGAACCCAATTGGGTTCTTCCTCTGTATCAACTTTTGGGGGATTATCGCCACTCAGCCGTAGCACCAGCAGCGAGTCCAAGGGCAATCAGGCTGGAGATCAGGCCGAACACGCGAACGATCAGTTTCTTGGTCATATTCATCTCTCCTTTGGGGTTTGGGTGGGGCTTCTTGTTCCCCTTTGCTTGTATTGAGAGTAAACCGTCCGGCTCCAATAGTCAAGAGATGTATAGCAAGTATCAACTTGGACTAAATTGTTTGTCTATCACAATACTTTACCAATGTAAAGAAAGGCCACACCCAATATAGCACATGCTCGTGCTCTTGGGTGCGGGCACTGTAAAAATTTGGGATTATTTCGTGCAGCAAATGGAAATCCAACCAGTAAAGCCCAGAATGAAGAATGATGGTAGGAAAGCCTAAGCAGCCATACTCATCAGGTTCTCAGGTCTTTCCTGGGCGAAATTGTAACTTTACTGTTTAAAGAAATAAAGACTTGTTTACATTTCCCCCCGCGAGCCAGTTCGCCAACAGGCGGTATCCCTTCCGGCGGATTGGATTTTGATCAATGTGCAGGCGTAGCTGGGCCTCGAGCCAGACGGCTTTTCGGTGCAGGCCATGTAGCCAAGGGTAATACTCTGCGCTCAGGATCAGGCCCCCTCGGTAACCCTCGGCGATAAAGCGCGGATCGCTAGGGGTGGAGGCTCCGCCGAGGTGCAAGACCCTGCGGGGAACCAGCAGATTCTTGAAGCCCAGCTTACGGGCCCGCAGGCCCCACTCGAGGTCCTCGTTATAGAAGAAAAAACGCTCGTCCATGCCGCCCAGGCGCTCGAGCGCGGCTCGCCGCACCAAGAGCAGCGCCCCCGAGAGCCAACTCACCGGCCTGGGTTTGCGTAGCTTCCAGTAGTTGGGGGCGTAAAAGAGCCCGAAGGATTGTGGTCTGCCGGAAGGGGTGAAGAGCACCGGGCCAGCCAGAGCCGCTGTAGGGTCGGCGTCAAGGGCTTGCTGCAAGGCCTCGAGATCCCCGGGCTCGAGGTAGATGTCGCTGTTCATTACCACCGTGTAGGCGCCCTGGGTCTCTGCAAGCCCCCGGTTGACGGCGTAAGCGTAGCCCCGGTTGGCTACCTCAAGAAGCCTTACCTGGGGGAACTCGCTGCGCACCATCGCCGGGCTCCCGTCGCTCGAGCCTGTGTCCACCACCAAGAGCTCGGCACCGGGGTAATAGGTGGTGAGACGCCGCAGACACTCGCGTAGGACGGCTCGAGCGTTATAGGAGATGACCACGACCGAGAAACTCACCAGGATCAGTTTAAAACCCTGGCCAAGTCAGCTTGTTGGACGCTTAGTGCACCGACTACCAGAAATGGAGTTCAAACCTTCCGACGGCGGTGGGCTCGAGCGAGTAAAACGAAAAAGGCACCTTTCGGTGCCTGGGTGTGGTGGGCGCGAGAGGACTTGAACCTCCGACCCCTACCGTGTCAAGGTAGTGCTCTAGCCAGCTGAGCTACGCGCCCACGTGGACTCTTTGCGCCGGTAACCTGGAGCATAGGTGCGTTGCGGCCCGGTTTTGGAGGCGCTGGCCGGATTCGAACCGGCGAATGGAGGTTTTGCAGACCTCTGCCTTACCACTTGGCTACAGCGCCCTGGAAGGTGCTGCGGCAGCAACCGCAACGGGTATGCTAGCACACGCTGCGGAGCCTGTCAAAGCAAAAAATTCCCGGCTTGACCGGTGTAGGAAACGGGCCAGGTTCTGAGCCGCAAATTAGACCTCGAGTAGCTAAATTAGTGCAGGATACGCAATGCTTTAGTGGCTGCGAGTGTATCATTCTTTTATGCGGGAAACCTATATCAAGACCTCGAGGGGCTATCGGTGGCCCTTTTCTAAGGGATTACTGGTGGAGTCTTTGCTCAACGCCGGGGTCAAGATGCAGGTCGCGCAGTCCATCGCCCACACCATCGAAGAGCTGTTGCGAAGTCGCAAGCGATCGGAGATCAGCGCCAACACCCTCAAGCGGTTGCTCACCCGCGAGGTCGAGCGGGTGTTGGGCCCCGAGGTGGCGGCCCGGCTCAAATCCCAGACCCAGAGCTTTGAGGAGATCGTGGTCAAGAGCGGGGATACCCGCCGCCCCTTCTCCAAGGGGGTGCTGGCGCGAAGCCTCGAGGACGCGGGGTTTTCCACCCGCGAGGCCTACGAGTTGGCCAAGGACGCCGAGACCGCCCTGCGCAAAGACGGGGTGCGGGAGATCGATTCCGCCGACCTGGAAAAACGCGTAGGGCGGCTGGTGGAAAAACAGTTTGGCCGCACGGCGCGGCGGCGCTACACCGGGCGGCTCTGGCTGGCTGGGGAACTCTTCGTGGAGGAGGAGCCGGGAGAGCCCCGGGTGCCCTTTTCCAAGGGGGTATTGGCTCAGTCCATCATGGCCGCGGGGGTCTCGCCGGACGCCGCTTACCGCATCACCCGCGAGATCGAACGCCGCTTGCGCGAGGCCAACCAGCGGGTGGTGAGCCGCGACCAACTGCGGGAGGTGGTCTCGGGGTTGCTTGCCGAAGAGGTGGGGGAAGACCTGGCCCGCAAGTACGAACTCCTGCGGGCCATTCGCCGCACCGTGCGCCCGGTTCACCTGCTGATCGGAGGGGTGACCGGGGTGGGAAAGAGCCTCTTGGGTTCGGCCTTGGCCTACCGGCTGGGCATCACCCGCCTCATCTCCACCGATACTGTGCGGGAGATCCTGCGCTCCACCGTGGCTACCGACCTCATCCCCACCCTGCACACCTCGAGCTTCGACGCCTGGACCCGCCTGGCCGGGGCCGAAGGAGCAGCTCCCAGCCCGGAACTGATCCTGCGCGGTTTCCGTGACCAGGTGGCCCGGGTCGCGGTGGGCTTGCGGGCCATCCAGGAACGAAGCGCCCAGGAGCATACCTCGGTGGTGGTGGAGGGGGTCCACGTGGTGCCGGGTTATCTTTCCCACCCCTCGCAGTCCCAGGTCATTCAGATCCCCATGCTGATGATGCTGGAAGACGAGGAGATGCACCGCAGCCGCTTCACCCTGCGCGAGCGCGAAACCCAGGGCAACCGACCCCGGGGGGATTACCTACGCAACTTCGCCTCGATCCGCCTGATCCAAAATCACCTTCTCGAGCTGGCCCAGCAGACCGGCATCCCGGTGATCCCCGGCGAGAACCTGGACCGGGCGATTGACCGGGGGCTCGAGGTCATCGTCGAGCGGATGCAGAAGGTGTACGGGGAGGTGCTGGAGGCGGTGTAGTCTGGTAGCAGCTTGGCTGAGTTGCCATACGTCATACGGCAAAAGCAGGCTAGTGGCCAGTGGACAAAAACCACGAGCCACGAGCGTTCGGAAGACGTACGGCGCGACGTATGCCCCCATTGGGCGTTTGGCCTATAGCCTCGAGCATTCCTGTGGCACACTGGGAGGGTGAAGAGAGGTTTTCTTGGCCTTGTTCTGGGTTTGGTCTTGGGCTGGGCCTGGGCGGGCCAGAACCCCGAGAGTAGTCGCGCTAGCGACCGGGCGGTGCCCGTCCACTACGCCGACCAATTCGAGTACGCCTGGCGCTTGGTCGAGGATTACTACTGGGACAAAAGCTATCACGGGGTGGACTGGGTAGCGGTAGGCGAACGTTACCGGGCCCGGCTCCCCGAGGTCAGGAATTGGAGGGAACTGGACCGCTTGCTCGAGGAGATGTACAGCGAACTCCGCGACGACCACTCCACCTACCTGAGCCCCGACGAGGCCAGCCTGTTCCTCTCGGGGGCGCAGTGCTTATCCTTGCCCTACCCGGAGGCCTGGGAACGGCCCTCGGGGCGGGGCTCGAGCCCCGCCCCGGAGGGGGCTTCCGAGCGGGGCGACCCTGCGCCCGCCCCGCTCTCCGAAGAGCCCCAGGAGACCGGCTTTGCCGCTCCCCAGGTGAGCCTGCACGGTGGGGCGGTGATCGTTCGGCTATCCAACCTGATCAACCCCGAGGCCTTTAGCACGCTGGCCTGGGCCATCCGTCAGTACGAGGCGAAGAGTTTTCGCAAGGGCTCGGTCAAGGGCTATATCCTCGACCTACGGGGGAATCCCGGCGGGCTGGCCCTGAGGATGGCCGAGGTGGCGGGGCTTTTCTTCCGGGGGATCCCCTGGCGGATCGTGAGCCGTAACCTGGGCACGGTTCCCCAGCCGACCCAGCCCGCGTTCGGACGGGCCAACACGCAAAAACCGCTGGTGGTGCTCATTGATGGCCGGGTCAACTCGGCGGCGGAGGGGTTGGCCGGGGCCCTCAAGGATGCCGGACGGGCCTTCGTGATCGGCGAGCGCACCGCAGGCAACACCGAAATCCTGATCCCCTACTGCTTCCCCGACGGGGCTATTGCGATGGTGGCCTCGGGGGTGCTGGCCCCTTTCCGGGGGGCCACCTGGGAGGGGCGGGGGGTCGAACCAGATTTGCCGGTGCAGGGCGCAGAGGCTCAGCTCGAGGCCGCCCTGCGCTACCTCGACGATCCCAAGGCCCAGCCCCGGGATCTCGCCCGGTGGGTGGAGGAGGCTCGAGCCGGGCGGCGCTTCCAAGTGGGTCAACGCTAGTGGACGGGCACAGCCCGGTCGCCAACGTGACTACTCCGATGCTCGACCTGTTGGCTTGGCTCCTCCTCGCCGGATTCGGGGTGCTGTTTGTCCGGCGTACCCGGCTCCCCTGGGCGGTGGTGGGGGTTTGGCTCAACCTGCTGTGGTTCTTATACCAGAACGAGATCGGATCGGGCTGGGTGGGGTATATGCAGGGACTGGGGCTGGCCTTCATGTTAGCCGCTACCCAGCGGCAGTACGGCTTTTCCTGGGCGCTCACCCCTTGGCCGTTGCTGCTGTTGCTGGGCTTCAATCTGAGCGCCTTCGTGCTGTACCTGCCCCCCCTAGGCGAGGGGCTGATGGCGGGAGCGCTGGTTTATCTGCTCGTGGGTTGGATACGCCGCTAAGTGCGTCCCCGGTAGAAGGGTGGGCGTGCGGTGGCGCGGCCTCCTCAGCCACCCCTCCCCCTACCATTTCGTCTCCCTGGAGATACTTAGTCGAGCAACCCCCTGTACAGATCGGGGCGGCGACGAGGGAAGACCGGAAACTCTTTGCGGAGGCGGGCGGGGTACGCAGGGTCGAGTTCGACCACCGTGACCCCCTCCGACTCGAGGCGGGCCAGCTCCATCCCCAGCGGGTCAATGGCCAGGCTGGCCGCCCCGAAGGGCTCCTCGGCGTGGTTGACCGCGAGCAAATAGGCCTGATTCTCGGCGGCTCTAGACTTGCAGAAGAGTTCCCAGGCGTAGCTGCGCTGGAGCGGCCAGGCCGAGGGGATCAAAAAGAGATTTACCCCGCCGACCGCGTAGGTGCGGAACAGCTCGGGGAAGCGCAGGTCGAAGCAGATGGCGACCCCGGCCTGGAACCCCTGAAGCTCGAGCCGCACCAACTCCTGGCCGGGGATCATCGTCTGTGGCTCGCCGAAGGCCGGGATGAGGTGGGTTTTGGTGTAGCAGCCGAGTTCGCCCGCCGGGCCGAGCACCCGCACCCGGTTGGCGTAGCGGTCCCCGGCTTTTTCCAGCACCCCGGCCAGGATCACCATCTGGTGCTGGCGGGCCGAAGCTTGCAGGGCCTCGAGCACCCCGGGCGTCTCCGCGGCGTCGGGGTAACGGTAACCGCTGGGGAAGAGTTCGGGTAAAAGGGCCACCTGAGCCCCCTCACGGGCGGCCTGCTCGAGCAGGGGCAGAGCGGCCTCGAGGGTCGCTTTTGGGGTTTCGCGGGTGGCAAGGTGGACGAGGGCGGCTTTCATGCAGTCCTCCCCGCTTAGCGGTGAAAGAAGCGACTTTGGTGGATTCGGTAGTACAAGTAGGGTAACCCCAAACCGAGCAGGGTGCCCAGCAGCGCGGCCAGGAACTCGCCCCGGAAGATTTGCAGTGCCAGCAAGATCCCCGCCAGCCAGGCATAGAGCGGCAGGATGAAGGGCTTATCGCTGCTGTACTGCACGATGCCGCTGGCGATCATCAGCGTGACCGAGCACACCACCCCGAAGTTGTTGGGGCTCAAGAGCCAAAAATAAACCAGGCCAGCCACCCCCGCGAAGGCGAGCACCTGGGCCAGCCGCTGGGCACTCACGACTTGATAAACCGCCAGACGATGAGCTGGGACAGGATCAGCCCGATCCCGCCCCAGGCTACCTGCTCCTCACTCCCCAGAAAGCCCATCAGGGCAGCAAATACCCCTGCGATGAGGAACCAGCGGGCATATTTGGGGCTCACCGTGAGCCCCAGGCCGAAGGCCACCACGAAGCCAGATACCGCCGGGGGAAGCCCCGCTCCGACCGCCACCACGCCGATGAGGATCGCCAGGGTGATCGCCAGGCCCACGAAATAGGCCCCGGCGAAGGGTTCTTTGTTGGGTTTGATCTCTTTACTGCTCATAATCCATCTCCAGCCTAACATGCCGCTGGTTGCACCATGCTGAACATGCAGAATAGGGGTCAAGGAGGATGCAGCGCTCCCGCGATCCCCCCATACCCTACCCGACCTCCCCTATCCCCGTCATGGAGACACGGCTAAGGGTGCTTTGGCTCGAGCGCCCGGAACCCCTCCGGGATGCCCGTTACCCGCCAGTTGAGCCGCCACTGCCCGTTCTCGTCGCGTTTGAAGGGCGGCCACAGCACGAAGTTGGCCTTCCCGCCGATCTGGTCGAGCGGGACCGGGCCGAAGGCCCGGGAGTCCTCCGAGCCGCCATAGGAGCGGTTATCGCCCATCACGAAATACATCCCCGTCGGGACCACGTACTCCCCGATCTGGCCTTTGCGGAAGGGCCAGGCGTCGGAGTTGGCCCGGTCCGAGATGGTATCAAGCTGCCCCAGCGATCTCCAGTAGGGGACGGTGTGGGTTTCGTCCACCGCCACCCCGTTGACGAATAGCTGCCCCTGCTCCATGCGGATGCGGTCTCCTGGCAGGGCGACGATCCGCTTGATGAAAAAGGGTCGGAACTTGACCCCCCACTGCCCCAAGACCGGGAGGGGCTGGATTGCGTAGGGATCGGAGAGGGGCGGTTTCACCACCACCAGGTCGCCCCGCTTAAAGCTGCCGATGCCAAAGCGATGCAGCCAGGTCTGGTATTTGGGAACCACCAGGCGCTCGCCCTGGTGCAGGTTGGGCAGGTCGCTGGTGCCCACCACGCCCACGGTGGTGAACGCGAAGGTGGTGATCAGGAAAGCCAGCAGCAGGGCTTCGCCCACCGGGCGGAGCCAGTCGTGCCAGAGATACCGCAAAAAGCTGGGTTTTACCGCGGGCGTGGTGCCCGTTACGGGTCGTTGCATTCGGATTCTCCCAGAGTTGATCTCGCAAAAACCTAAAGGCTGTAGGGATTCAGACCGGGGCGGGCGGGGCTCGAGGGGAAACCCGGCGAATTTGCTGGTGGGGAACCAAAGAACCCGACTCGAGCCGGAGCCGTTGACCCGCCGACCTAGGCCCAAGCAGGGCCAGCGCGGGGGGATGCAAGGCGCCGGTAGGGTGGGGCGGAATCCCCTGAAGCTCGAAGAGAGCCGGGGAAGGGCTCGAGGTTTGGAGGCAAGCGGGTTGGCCACACTCGCTCTGGGTGGCGATGAGCGAGTACAGGGTATCGCCCAGGAAGTGGCGGGCCTCGGTGCTCGAGGCGGCCAACAGCAACACAAAAGGCAGCAGCCGTACAGGCAGCCACCGGGCCAGAGGATACCAGGCCAACACTCCAAGCTTCAGGATAGCGCCAAAGATGACAGGGGCCTGAAACGGCCAAGCATAGGGGTTATAGCAGGTGTTGTTTGAGCGCTTCCACCGTTGGGGGGATCGCTTCCACCGCGACCTCGCGCCCCCACAGTTCCTCAAGTGCTGCTTCCTTGGGGGATTCGAGGCCGAGGGCTCGCTCGAGGGCATCCGGGAACTTGGCGGGGTGCGCGGTGGAGAGGGTGATGATGGGGGTCGGGTCACCGGTGGTGGCGCGATAGCGGGCCACGGCCTCGAGCCCCACCGCGGTGTGGGGGCAGGCCACGTAGCCGTACCACGCATAGGTTTGCCGCATCCGGTCGAGCGTCACATCGTCACAGACGACCGTACCCCAGACCCACGCGCGAAGTTTGTCCGCCCCCAGTAGGGTATAAAGCCGCTCGAAGTTGCTGGGTGAGCCCACGTCCATGGCGTTGGAGAGGGTAGCGAGGGTGGGGTGGAATTGGTAGGCCTCCACCCGGCCCGCCAGGAAGTCGGGGAAGAAGTGATTGGCGTTGTGCGCGGCGAGGAAGCGGTGGACCGGTTGACCCATCGAAGCGGCCAGGATGCCCCCCGTGAGGTTGCCGAGGTTGCCGCTGGGGACGCAGAAGTTGACAACGCTACCCCCGAGCTGACGGGCGGCCCACAGATAATAGAGCGCTTGCGGCAGGAGCCGCCCGATATTGATGGAGTTGGCGCTCGAGAGCGGCAGGTGTGAGAGTTCGGGGTCTACGAAGGCTTCCTTCACCATGCGCTGGCAGTCGTCGAAGTTGCCCTCCACTGCGAAGCTCCGCACCCCCCTCCGCCGCACGATGAGCTGGCGCTCCTGCACCTCGCTCACTTTGCCCTTGGGGTAGAGCAACACCACCTCGATGTTGTCCTGACCGGCAAAGCCGTCGGCCACAGCGCTCCCGGTGTCGCCCGAGGTGGCGACCAGGATGATCCGCCGCTCGCCCTGGCGGGCCAGAAAGTACTGCATCAGCCGGGCCATGGTGCGCGCCCCGAAGTCCTTGAAGGAGAGGGTGGGGCCGTGGAACAGCTCGAGCACGTACACCCCGTCCGAAAGCGGGACGAGCGGGCAGGGGAAGTTTAGCGCGTCGCGGACGATGGTCTCGAGGTCCGCCGCAGGGATCTCTTCCTTCAGCCACTCCCCCAGCACCTTCACCCCGACTTCCGCGAGGGAACTCGTCTCGAGCCAGGCGCTCGGGCTAAGCGTGGGAATCCGGTCCGGTAGGTACAACCCCCCGTCCGGCGCGAGCCCCTTGAGCAGGGCATCGGCGAAGGAGACGGGGGTTCGCTGGGGGTCTCGAGTGCTGGAGTAGTGAACCATAGGGTCAGGAGACGATAGGCGATAAGCCAACGAAGCTTACCGCTTACAGTTTATGGCTTATCAGCATCACACTTCCTCGAGCCGTTCTGCCGGATGATCGGGAACCGGGGTGATGCTCGAGATCGGGGCGTGGCCCGGCACGCCCATCAGGAGTTGGTAGAGGTCGCCCAGCACGGCGCTGGCGGTGGCGGCTCCCCCGGCTCCGGCCCCGCTAAAGACCAGCTCGCCGCAGGCGTCCCCCCGGAAGACCAGGCCGTTGCGGGCACTACCCGCCCGGGCCAGGGGGTGCTCGAGCGGGAGCCGCACCGGGCGCACGGCGGCTTTCCACTCGCCCCCCTCGGGGTAGAGGCTCCCTACCAGCCGCACGGTCTGTCCCCGCTGACGGGCGCTCTCGAGGTCGCCGGGGGTGAGGTGGGTGATGCCCCGCGTGTTGGCCCGGACCTTATCCCAGGAGTAGTCGGGGTCGGCGCAGAGCCGGGCCAGCACGGTGAGTTTGTGGGCCGCGTCGAAGCCCTCCACATCCAGGGTGGGATCGGCCTCGGCGTAGCCCTTCGCTTGGGCTTCGGCCAGGGCTGTGGCGTAGGGGGTGCCCTGCTCGAGCCGGTTCAGGATGTAGTTGGTGGTGCCGTTCAAGATGGCGTGAAGCTCGAGCAAGCGGCTCCCCCACAGCACCCCCGAGAGTGCCGCCACCACCGGGGTCGCGGCCATCACGCTGGCTTCGTAGTACAGGAGTCCGTCATCGGCGTAGGGGCGGAGTTCGCCCCAGGCTTCGGCCAGCAGGGCTTTGTTGGCGGTGATGACCGGGATGCCCTGCTCGAGCGCACCCCGCACCAGCTTCTGGGCGAGGCCAGTTCCGCCCATCACCTCCACCAGCACGTCGGCATCGTCGAGGAGGTTTTCGGGCTGATCGGTGAGCTTCTCCGGGGGGATGCCCTCCCGCACCTTGGAGGGATCGCGCACCAATACCTTGCTAAACCCCACCTCGAGCCCCAGCCCGGCCAGCCGTTCGCGGTGCTGCTGCACCAGCCGGGCGAAAGCCCCGCCCACGGTGCCTGCGCCGAGCAAAGCGATGTTTACCCGTTCCATTCCCAGAGTATAAAGCCGTGCGTCGTACGGCCTACGCTATACGTCATAGCATCTTCGTATGGCCCGCGACGTACGACGGTGTATTTCAGTACCATCAAAAGGTGGATGCTCGAGCCTTGATTGAAGCCGAAGCCCACGAGCGGGGGTTTCTGACGGCCTGGGCGCCGGTGGACTTGCCCGAGGTCGCCCGGTCTCGCTATCGAAGCTGGCTGGCCGAGGGGAACCAAGCCGGGATGAGCTATCTCGAGACCCGCCTAGAAGACCGGCTCGAGCCCACCCGGCGCTTCGGCTGGGCCAGGAGCGTGCTGGTGCTGGCGGCTTCCCACGCCTACCCCGATCCCGGCATACCGGGGGGCGGAGTACGCATCGGACGGGTGGCCCGCTACGCCTGGGTGCGGGACTATCACGGTTTGGTGCGGCCTCACCTGGAGGCCCTGGAGGCCCTGGCAGGGCATCTCGGCCTCGAGGCCAAGGGCTATGTGGACCACGGGCCGCTGTCCGAACGCAGCTACGGGGTATTGGGCGGTTTGGGATGGATCGGGAAAAACGCCATGCTGTTGCGGATGGGGGAGACGGGTAGCTATCTGACCTTGGCGGTGTTGTTGACCTCGCTCCCGCTCGAGGATTCCCCCAAAGAGCGCTATCCGAACCGCTGCGGACGCTGTATGCGGTGCTTCACCGCCTGCCCCACGAATGCCCTCCCTGGCGATGGCACGCTCGACGCGAGGCGGTGTATCAGCTACTGGACCATCGAACACCGAGGGTTGATCCCCCCCGAGCTATGGCTCGGCATGGGGGATTGGATTTTGGGTTGCGATATTTGCCAGCAGGTCTGCCCCTGGAACCGCAAAGCCCGGGAGTTCTGGCGAGGCTTCGCGCCCGAGCCGCAACTGGCCCACCCCGATATCCGGGACTTCTTCGTCCTCTCCAGCCACGCCTTGGCCCGCAAATACGCTGATACGGTCTTTCTGCGCCCGGGGCGCACCCGTCTGGCCCGCAACGCCCTGATCGTGCTCGCCAACGCTCGAGACGAGCAGTATCTGCCCCTGGTGCGCCGGGCGGGGCAAGACGTCAACCCGCTCGTCCGGGCTACCGCGGCTCACGCCCTCGTCCGATTGGGAGACCCGGGCTCCGCGGAGAAACTTCTCGCCGATCCCGACCCCCAGGTCACCCAGCAGGCTCGAGCCGCCTTAGCTCAGGCTTAGCGTTCGGCTACCCAGGAAACCGCCCCTGGCGGATCACGTCGCTAAGCACCGGGGGCAACTCCCAGGCGGCCAGATCGAAGAGCACCTGGCCGAAGTCGTAGGGCACTTTGAGGAAGCGCACCTTGAGGGCGGGGTAGCCCTCTTGGGGTTCGGGGTCTTCCTCCAGGAGCAGCACGTCCGCGCCCGGCTCGCCGCCCAGCGTGAGCCCCACCGATCCGGGGTCCACCAAGATCCCCTGCCCCACCCGGCGCTCGTAGGGGACGTGCTTGCCTGCTGCTACCATGTAGCGAGCACGCGAGCGCTCGAACATCCGTACCAAGTCGGTGACCGGGATGTCGATGTCGATCTTGACCTCGGGGTCGTCGGGGGTGCCGTGGAAGGCCAACAGGCGCCCCCCGCCGATATCCATGCGGTGGCGCGAGCGCAGGTTGCGCAAAAAGTTCAACTCGCGTTTGCCTAACTGGGTGATGGTCCACTGCAAGACCGTCTCGGCGATCCCCGAGCGGGTCTCGCTGGGCAGGTTGAAGGCCACCCGGATGTCAGCGGAACCCAGCACACAGGCGATGCCCTCGCGCTCGAGCAACCTCAGCACCTGGCGGGGGTGGGGCCCATAGCCCACCATGTCACCGATCGCCAGAATCTGGTCCACCCCTTCCTCCCGGAGCGCGGTGAGGGCGGCCTCCAGGGCGGGCAGGTTGGCGTGAATGTCCGCGATAATCCCGATACGCATGGTTGCCCCTATTCTGACATGAAAAACCGGTGAGCCACGCTAGACGTCTCACAGTAGCTGCTTGGGCAAAGAATGGCCCCAGCCCCTTAGTACATCGAGCGGGAGGTGCCCGCGCTGAGGCCTGACGAGTTCCCCTGTGGGGGTATGGCCCAGGCAGTCCCGGCGTGAAGGGCAGGCTGCCAGGGGAATTGTGCGACTCAAAGCCGCAGATAGACGACCAAATCCCATTTCTGCCATCTCACCCTGGTGCACCTTAATCTCACCACCCCCGGCTATGCTAGGGGCGTGCGGGATCGCGCTCCCTCTCCTTTCGTCTCCTTTTTGTTGGGCCTGGCCTTGGCGGCCACGCTGCCGCCTTCCCCGCTGGGGATCTTGGCCCCGCTCCCGCTGGCCCCGCTCCTGCTATGGGGCGGGTTTCGGGTAGGGATGTGGGCGGGCCTGGGCTTTTGGACCCTGCATCTGATCTGGCTCCCCTGGAGCTTCGCCGATCTGTTCGGGCCGTGGGGTATCGTTCCTTTTATCCCGCTCATCTTGATCAAAGCAGCCATGTGGGGGGCAGTATTTGGGCTCACCCTGGGAAGGCCCTTGGCGCGGGCGGGGGGGTGGGTGGTGCTCGAGTACCTCACCTCGCTGGGTGAGCTGGCCTTTCCCTGGGGCTTTCTCGGTTACGGCCTGGTGGGGGCGCCGGGCCGCGGGCTGGCGGCGCTGGGGGGGGTGTACTTGCTCTCGCTGGTGGTGCTCTTGGTGGCCTACGGGCTGGGCCGGCGACAGTACTGGGTGGCGATCCCCTGGGCACTGCTGTGGCTGATCCCACTGCCTCTGGCTCAACCCGCGCAAACCGCGCTGCTGGTGCAGGGGAACGTGAACCCGCTGCGCAAGGTGGTGGGAGATGTCCCCGACGAACAGGTCTACATCAACCTGACCCGGCAGGGCCTGGCCGAGCACCCCGAGGTGCGGCTGGTGGTCTGGCCCGAGACCGCGGTGTCGGCGTTTCCCCCCGAACTCCCTGCGGTCTTGGGGGACCGGGAGCTGGTGAGCGGGTTCAACGCCGAGGGCGGATACAACCGGGTGGTGCGTTACGTCAACGGGCAGATCCTCGAGACCTACGACAAAAACCGCCTGGCCCCCTTCGGCGAGTTCTTCCCCTGGCAGCGCTACATCGGCCCGGTTTACAGCTTTTTCTTCCGCGCCTTCGGCTTCGGCTACGACCTGGGGAGCCGACCTTTTGGCGGCGGTTACCGCACCCTGGGGTCTTATGGGGCTTATATCTGTTACGAGTCGGTATTCCCAGGGGTGGCTCGAGCCCTCACCCTTCGGGGTGCGGAGGTCTTGGTGCTCGGTTCCAACGATGCTTGGTTTGGCCCCAGCTTTGGCGCCGAACAGCACTTCCAGATGGGCCGCTTGCGGGCGGTGGAGAATGGTCGCTGGCTGTTGCGGGCGGGCAATGACGGGGTGACCGCCTCGATCGACCCCTACGGGCGGGTGGTGGCCCGGATACCGCAACACGTGGCTGGCTATCTGGCCGCCCCCTATGCCCCCGCCACCGGGCAGACCCTCTACACCCGGCTGGGAGACTGGGCGGTGCTCATCGGGCTGGGGTTGCTGGTGTTTGTACGGGCCTCCCGGGCGCGCCGCCTGACCTGGCGCGAGCGCAACTGGGGAGACGTGACGGTGCCGCGCTAGGGGTCTAAGTGCGCCCACGATAACAGCAGTTAGAGATGACGCAGCCTGTACCGGTATGAGTCAGTGGTGTCGGTGCGGCAGTATCCCCATCCGTCGGGGGTATCTTTGGCCGGGGTTTCTCGGGCCCCTGGCTTCCGGCAGGACTCGAGCCAAATCTCCGCTCCACCGGCCAAAAGTCATTGACAAGGCTTCAGAACCTGCGTAAGCTATCAAGGCGACCTCGCCCTGAGGTCTCTTAGGGGTTGCGCAGCCCTTGACCCTGTGCACAAGCAGGCCGGGATGGCGGAATCGGTAGACGCACTCGACTCAAAATCGAGCGGTTAGCAGCCATGGGGGTTCGAGTCCCCCTCCCGGCACCAAAACGCGTCAACCGGGCCAACCGTGGCCCATATTTGGAGGCTCAATGGAAATCATCTATAACCTTCTCCTGGTTCTTTACCTGCTGGTAGCGGCGGGTTTGGTGTATTTCGTGCTCTCGCAGGAGCCCAAACAGACCGGGGGCGACCTCTTGGGGGGCTCGAGCGATTTGTTCCAGGCGCGCGGGGTCACCGGCGGTTTATACCGCATCACCGTGGTGCTGGGGATCGCCTTCGTGGTGCTAGCCTGGCTGCTGGGCCGTCTGCCGCGGTAGATCCGGGGTCTAATGCTTGGTCGGCGGCCTTCGGGGCGCCGACTTTTTTAGGGATACCGATCCACCAAAGGATAGAATCTACACCCCTCGGGCGGGTCGGAGGCCGCGGCTGCGCTCGAGCTGGCCCTCACCATAGAATCTACACCCCTCGGGCGGGTCGAGGCTTCAACGAAATGCCGATGACTATCGCATTGGCCGTCCAGGTGCTTAATTTCGTCGGTGACGGGCTACACCACGCCTTAGATCCCCGGAGTAAACGCTGACCGGCAGGTCATTTAAAACCCGGGCAATGTAGCCTGGGTTTCTTTGTTTCCCTATATCCACCGTTCGGTGGATGCAAGCCCAACGAATGACGCCCGGTAAACCCTTGACAACAGCGTGGATAGCCCGATACCTTGAACCCGAGTCCAAAGCTAGCCGCGTGAATGAACCGATATCAAGCTGCTAGTTCTGTTGGATAAAAATGCAGGAGGAGTGCATGAAAAAACTTTTTGTTCTAGGCATGTTGGCGCTAGCGGGGTTGGCCCTGGCGCAGCCTAAGGTGTTCAAGGGCACCGAGGTGGGGAAGCAGGGCGGAACCTTGCGGATTGCCACGATCTCCGACCCCCGAACCTTCAACCCCTTTGTGGCTCGCGAAACATCTTCCACGGACGTCATTGCCGGCCCGAGCTGTGGCAATATCTTTCCGATTCTCACCAATTACAACCCCTACACCCTCCAGCCCGAGGGTTGCTTGGCGACCTCCTGGGAGGTGCGCAACAACGGGCTCACGGTGATCTTCAAGCTGCGCCAGGGGGCCAAATGGTCGGATGGGCAAGCCATTGACGCTGACGACGTGGTCTTCAGCGCCAGCGTGCACGCCGACCAGAAGGTGAACTCCAACAACCGCTCGAGCTTCGTCCTCGACGGCCAGCCAATCAAGTGGAGCAAGGTGGACCAGTACACCGTGCGCGCGGACTTCCCCAAGCCCTACGCCCCGGCGCTGATCCAGGGCTGGCCCATTGCCCCCGAGCACATCTTCGGCCCGGCCTACCGCCAGGGGCCCGAGAAGCTGCAAGCGCTCTACAACCTGGATACCCCTCCGGCCCAGATCGTCTCCGGCGGAGCATTCCTTATCGACTCGTATGCCAAGGGTGAGCGCATCGTGCTCAAGCGCAACCCGAGCTATTGGGGGAGCGATGAGAAAGGCAACTCGGTAGCCTACCTCGACCGCTACACCTTCAATATCGTTTCCAACACCGAAGCCCAACTGGCCCGCTTCCTGGGTGGGGATACCGATCTCTACGCCGCCCCCGATGGCGACAAGGTGGCCCAGGTGCTGGAGCGGATCCGCTCCAACCGGCTGAGCGGCCAGATCTTCCCTAACGCCGACGTGACCACCGGCACTAACTTCATCACCTTCAACTGGAACAATAAGGACTCCTTCAAGGCCAACCTCTTCCGCCAGGTGAAGTTCCGCCGGGCCATGGCCTACTTGATGGACAAGAAGTCCATGATCGACGTGGCCCAGGGCGGGCTGGGGCGGCCCCAGTGGAGCCCCATCTCCATCCCGGTTCGCCAGTTCTTCACTGACGACGTGGCCAAGTACGAGTTCAGCCCGCAGAAGGCCGCCCAGCTCCTGGCCGAACTCGGTTTCCGCACCAAGAACAAAGACGGCTTCCTGGTGAACGCCCAGGGGCAGGTGCTCGAGTTCAACCTGGCTACTAATCAGGGCAACACCCTGCGCGAACGGATCGCCCAGATCTTCGCCGACGAGGCCAAGAAAATCGGGGTGAAGGTCAATTATCGCCCCATCGACTTCAACGAACTGGTGCGCCAGCTCACCACGCCTGCCGCCGACGGCACCCGCGAGTTCGATGCCATCCTCATCGGCCTCACCGGGAGCATCGATCCGGCCTTTGGGCGCAACACCTGGCAGCTCAACGGCTCGCTGCACATGTGGAACCTGGGGATGAACGGGCAAAACCCCACCCGCGTCGAGCCTTTCGAGGTGCTTATTGATAAGCTGATGACCCAAGGGGCCACCACCCTTGACCCAGCCAAGCGGCGCGAGATCTACAACCAGTTCCAAAAGGTGGTGGCGGAGAACCTGCCGGTCATCTACACCGTAGCTCCGGCCTACAACCCGGCCCGGCTCAACCGCATCGGTGGTCTCTTCGACAAGGATCAGGTGAGCGCCATCGTAGGCCAGTACCCCTACATCGAAACGGTCTTCACCAAGGACTAAAGCTCTCCGCTGCGGGGGGCGGGCGCACCGCTCGCCCCCTTCGGCTTGGAAAGCGGTGCGGAAGTCAATATGTGGAGCTATATCGTTCGGCGGTTGGTTCAGCTCGTTCCGACCTTTTTCGGGGCCACGCTACTGGCGTTCATCATCATCCAGTTGGCGCCGGGGGATTTCGTCACCCGGCTCGAGCTCGACCCCACCCAAACTCGAGAATCCATCGCCTCCTTACGGCAGGAGTTCGCCCTCGACCAGCCTTGGACGGTGCAGTACGCCAAGTGGGTCTCGGGGGTCCTGCAAGGAAAACTGGGGCTTTCGCTTTCCTATAAAGCTGATGTCTGGAAGGTGATCTGGCCCCGCATCCTCAACTCGATGGTGCTGGTGGTGCTCTCCACCCTGCTCATCTATCTGATCGCTATTCCGGTGGGGGTGTACTCGGCCATCCGGCAGTATTCGGTCGGGGATCGTATCCTCACGGTGCTAGCCTTTATCGGGGTCGCCATCCCTAACTTTTTCTTCGCCCTGATCATGCTCTTTATCGCGGTGTGGCTCAACGACACCACCGGGCTGAAGATTCTGCCGATCGGCGGGATGACCTCGGAGTTCGTGGGCGGAGTGCCTTACCTCGAGGCCCCCTGGTGGCAGCGCACCCTGAACGTGCTGTGGCACGCCCTGCCGGTAGTGCTGGTGCTGGCCACCACCGGCACCGCCGGGCTGATCCGGGTGATGCGCGGGCAGATGCTCGAGGTGCTCAACCAGGACTATATCCGCACCGCTCGGGCTAAGGGGGTGGCCGAGCGGGTCGCCATCTACAAACACGCCCTGCGCAACGCGGTGATCCCCATCGTGGCGGGGATCGGCTTTTTGCTTCCCGCGCTCATCGCCGGGGCCGGTCTGATCGAGGTGGTGATGGCCTGGCCGGGGATCACGCCGATGCTGCTGGATGCCATCTCGGCCACCGACCTCTACTTGGTGATGGGCTTCATCACCGTCACCACCATCCTGCTGATGCTGGGCAACCTGCTCTCCGACCTCCTCCTGGCCTGGGTGGACCCCAGGATTCGCTACAACTAGGAGCACCCATGACCGAAAAAATCGAGCTGCGCGAAGGTATGGGTAGGGGCGAGAGCTTTTTCCAAATGGCCTGGCGGCGCTTCCGTCGCCACCCTCTGGCCCGGCTGGGAGGCTGGGTGCTCCTGGTGCTGTATCTGGGAGCCTTGTTCGCCGACTTCCTGGCTCCCTACCCCGAGGGTCAGAGCTTCCGCCAGTTCAGCTATGCTCCCCCCACTCAAGTATTCTGGCGCGATGCCGATGGCAGGCTGACCCGCCCCTACGTGTGCGCGAGCGAGCGCAAGAGGAACCTCGAGACCTTCCAAGTGGAGGTGGTCACCGACTGTAGCCAGGGCCGTTACCCGATCTATTTCTTCGTGCACGGGGAGCCGTACAAGTTCCTGGGCTTCATCCCGGCCAACTTACGGCTGATGGGCGGAGACTGGCTGGTCAACGAGCAGGCCCACCTGTTCATCTGGGGCACCGATGACTTTGGCCGGGATTTGTGGGGTCGCATCTGGTACGGAGCGCGGGTCTCGCTCACGGTGGGGATCTTCGCTACCGCTTTGGCCCTCATCATCGGGGTGTTCTTCGGGGGGATCGCCGGGCTCTATGCCGGAAAACCGGTCACCCTCAGCGTGGGCTTCGCCAGCCCGGAATTCCGCCGCTATCTGAGGTGGGGCCACCCGCTGTTGGCCTGGCTCAAGGCCTTGGGCTGGACGCTGGTCTGGCTGGGGCTGGCCTGGCTTTTGTGGATCACCCTCCAGGGGTTTTTGCAGACCAGCCGGGGGCTCGAGGCTATCCTGGCGGGGGCCGCCGGGGTGCTTCTGCTGGGGGCCATCGGCTACTTCCTGATCTGGCAGACGGTGAAGCTGGACTTGGACACGCTGATCATGCGCACCACCGAGGTTCTGGCGGCCATCCCCGACCTCTTTTTGCTGATCACCCTCTCGGTGCTGATCCCGCAGGACATTCCCCCCGCGACCCGCTTCATCCTGGTGGTTTCGATCCTCTCCTTTGTCAACTGGGGCGGCTTGGCCCGCACGGTGCGGAGCCAGGTGTTGCAGTTGCGGGAGATGGAGTACGCCCAGGCCGCCCAGGCCCTGGGGGCTTCCGATGCCCGCACGCTCGTACGGCACATCCTGCCCGGAACCTTTACCTACCTGATCGTGATCGTCACCCTCTCGATTCCGAGCTTCATCCTGGCGGAGTCGGGGCTTTCCTTTTTGGGTCTGGGGATTCAGGAACCGGCTTCTTCCTGGGGGCTGCTGCTGTCTAAAGCCCAGCAGACCGGGATCATCGCCTTTACCGAGCGGCCCTGGCTGTTGATCCCCGGCCTCTTTATCCTGATCGCGGTTTTGGCGTATAACTTGTTGGGTGACGGGCTACGCGATGCCCTCGACCCGCGCTCGAGGCGCTAGCTGATACGCCGGGGCGCGGATACGTTAGTATAGGAGCCGGAGTAGAACGAATGGACGAAAAACGCCTCCTCGAGGTCAAAGACCTTAAAGTTCACTTCTTCACCGATGAAGGCGTGGTGAAGGCCGTAGATGGAGTTTCCTTCCACATCGACAAAGGGGAAACCCTGGCCGTGGTGGGCGAGTCGGGCTCGGGCAAGAGCGTGACCAGTCTGGCCGCGATGCGCCTGATCCCCATGCCCCCCGGCAAAATCGTGAGCGGGGAGATCCTCTTCCGGGGTAAGGACAAGGCGGTCAAGGACCTCACCAAGCTCTCCGAGGCGGAGATGCGGAAGATCCGCGGCAACGACATCGCTATGATCTTCCAGGAGCCCATGACCTCCTTGAACCCGGTGTACACAGTGGGCGACCAGATCAGCGAGGCCATCGTGCTGCACCAGGGCAAGAGCAAGAAAGAAGCCCTGGAGCTGTCGGCGGACATGCTCGATTTGGTGGGCATCCCCGAACCCAAAAAGCGCCTCTCCAACTATCCCCACCAGATGTCGGGCGGGATGCGCCAGCGGGTGATGATCGCCATGGCGCTTTCTTGCAACCCCTCCTTGCTGATCGCCGACGAGCCCACCACCGCGCTCGACGTGACTATCCAGGCGCAGATCTTGGAACTTATGAAGAAGCTCCAGGACGAGATCGGCATGAGCATCCTGTTCATCACCCACAACCTGGGTGTAGTGGCCGAGATGGCCGACCGGGTGGTGGTGATGTACGGGGGCCGGGCGGTGGAAGAGGCCGACGTGACCACCACCTTCAAGAAGCCGCTGATGCCCTACACGATGGGCCTCCTGAACTCGATTCCTCGCTTGGACCGGGCTGCCGAGCACAAGGAGCGCCTCGAGGCCATCCCCGGCAACGTGCCCAACCCGCTCTACATGCCCGCCGGGTGTGCCTTCCACCCCCGCTGCAAGTACTTCCAGGCCGGTCGCTGTGACGCCCAGATTCCCCCCCTCGAAGACGCCGGGGGCGGGCACATGGTGCGTTGCGTACGCTGGGCCGAAATTCAACAGGAGGTGCCTGCATGAACCCCGCTCCTACGGCCAGCGCCCCCCGCGCCGAGAACAAAAGCACCAACTTGCTCGAAGTCAAAGACCTCAAGAAGTGGTTCCCCATCCGGGGCGGCATCCTCTCGAGGGTGGTCGCCAACGTCAAGGCCATCAACGGCGTGAGCTTCAACGTGCGTAAGGGCGAGGTGTTGGGGCTGGTGGGGGAGTCCGGCTCGGGCAAGACCACCGTGGGCCGCAGCATCCTGCGTCTGATCGAGCCCACCGAGGGTTCGGTCAAATTTAACGGCCAGGAGATCACCACCCTGCCCAAGCCGCAGCTTCGGCCCTTCCGCCGCAAGATGCAGATCATCTTCCAGGACCCCTTCGCCTCCTTGAACCCCCGCATGACCGTGGGCGACATCGTCGCTGAGCCCTTGGTGATCCACGGGATCGGCACCCCCGCCGAGCGGCAGGAGCGGGTCGCCAACCTGCTCCGCACGGTGGGGCTCTCGCCCGACCACGTGCGCCGCTACCCCCACGAGTTCTCCGGCGGGCAGCGTCAGCGTATCGGTATTGCCCGGGCCTTGGCGGTGGACCCCGAGTTCATTGTGGCCGACGAACCGGTCTCGGCCCTGGACGTCTCGATTCAGGCCCAGGTGGTGAACCTGCTGCAAGACCTGAAGGAGCAGTTCGGGCTCACCGTGCTCTTCATCGCCCACGATCTGGCGGTAGTGGAGTACATCTCGGACCGCATCGCGGTGATGTACCTGGGCCGCATCATGGAGTTGGCTTCCTCCAAACAGCTTTACGCCAACCCCAAGCACCCCTACACCGAGGCCTTGCTCTCGGCCATCCCCATGCCCGACCCCACTATCAAGCGCGAGCGCATCGTGCTCCAGGGCGATATCCCCAGCCCCATCAACCCGCCCTCGGGCTGCGTGTTCCGCACCCGCTGCCGCTACGCCATCGCAGAGTGCGCCACCACCGTGCCGGAGCTGCGCGAGGTGGAGCCCGGCCACTTCAAAGCCTGCATCCGCGACGACATCCTTTAGAGCGCTTTCGCCAGGAGGCCCCGGCCTTAGGGCCGGGGTTTTTGGTCCACTCAGCTAAGCCTCAGCTAGCCCTCCTATGCTGCTCAGCACCTTTAGGGGTCTACTTCTTTACAACGTGGCGTTCACCTCTACTGAGGAGGTACGGGATGAGTTTGACGGTAGAGTGCAAGTGGGTTCCCGGAACGTTTGACCAGATCGAACTCCTCCTGCTAGAAACCGGTGAACATAAGACCATTCCTATGTCCACGGTGTACAAGCTGATGGGTCGCAAAGTGGCGGACGACCTCTACCTAACTGGTAAGGCCCGCTTCGAGGGCGACGCTGAACTGCTTCCACTTTTCGACGTGGATACCGGGCAGCCCGCCCTGGCGCGGCGTTAGTTGTGGAAAGTGCCCTAACTGAAGCTCGAGGGTCCGCTCGGCCTGCGGCTGCACGGCGTACGTCCGAGGTTTCGCGGTCTGGGTCAGACCGGCCCCCGGTGGGGGTAGGAGGCCCTCGAGCCGCACCGGGGACGCAGTAAGCTTTCGACCCTAGACCCTTGGCCGCTGACCCGTGACAGCTCCTGGGGCTTGGGCGGCAAGGTGAAGGCCACCAGGTACGGAAGCTGCGGGGCCCCGGCGTTGGAGGTCTTTACCGCTACTGCTTCGGAGCGGCTCTCTCCCCCGCTATTGTCTACTGCTTTGGCATAGAGCTCGAGTTCGGCCAGGTTGGGCAGGCTACCGGCGGCAAAGCTTACCAATGCCCTCTGGAGTTGGGTCAGGTCATGATCCCCTTTGAACAGGTTGTTCACCGTATAGCGGTTCTCCCTGAACAACCCCGTTGCGATGTGATCCAGATCACTCTCGCCCAATGTGGCATTCCGTTGCTGTTTTAGCCGCCGGGCTTCCTCTTATAGGGTTTGGGCGCTCTTGATGGCATCTACAATCGCGTTGACCAGATCGCTCCACCAATCCAAGGTCTGGATATCCTGTGGATTCACCTGACCCCCACCCTTCCACCCTAGCGGTGGCTGCACACGCTGGATCGGTGCCGGTGTACCCCCGCGGCAGGGCGAGTGGGTTGAGGCCGCTGCCTGAAGGGGGCTTGACGTTGCCCGGGGTGTCGGAGGGAGATGGCCCGGTGGGGGGCGGTGGCTGGGTACCGGGAGCCTTCACCTCGCCGGGGTTGGGCAGGGTAGGCGTACCCGCTTGCGGGGCGGTCACGTCGGCGCTGGAGAGCCCTTGCAGAACGGGCGGGAGGACGCCGGGGCCTGCAAACCGAACTGCGGGCTGCTTGGTGCACTGCTCAGGCTGGGGGGCAAGACACTGGTGTTGGCGGCGTCGCCAGCAGCGCCCAGGGGTTGAAGGGTAAGGCTGGCGCTACCGGACAGGCTGAAACTATGGACACCAGTGCCGGTTTGGTTCGCTGTGCTTTGCGGCGGTTTGATGTCCAGGAGGCCCAGATTGCCGGTGGTTAGCTGATACGTGACCGAGCACTCAGGGTGCGCTCCGGGCACCTACAGGTTATTTCTTTGCCGAATGTTTTGTAACAATTCCAATCGCTTTACGTCAAACGTCTGGGAGAAACAGCCCGGATGCTCTAGGCTATAGAGGATGTTTCGCTGGCGCAAAGCCCCTGCCGAACCCGCCGCCGTGATGGCGGCCCTGCACGAGGCGCTGCTCTCGGACGTGGAGCTCAAGCCGGTGCTGCGCAACCTGCTCTCGGCCACCACCCGCCAACTGGGGGCCGAGCGGGCCTCGATCTTTCTCTATCACCCCGCCGAACAGGATCTGCGCGGGGAGGTAGCCTCGGGGGCTAATCAGACCGTCACCACCATCGCCCTGCCGCTCTCGAGGAAAGGCCCCGTTCAAGAGGCCTTTTTCGCTCCCCCCGAGGGCATCGCCAAGGAGGGAGAGTACCTGCTGCCTATCGTGTTGCAGGCGGCCCCCTCGGGCGGGAACCCCTACTGCTGGGTCACCCCGGAGCGCTCCTGCACCATCAGCCCCAAGGCCACCAAGGTCAACCGCGCGCTGGTCTGCCCCAGTTGCCGCCACTTCGGGGTGATGGGGGTGCTCTCCCTTGAGGGCCAGTTCCAGGAGGGGACCCGCGAACTGATGCCGCTGATCGCCCGCTCCACCGCGTTGGCGGTGCGGAACGCCCGGGTCTACGAGGAGGTGACCGAGAGCCGGGCCCGGCTGGCCCAGCGGAGCCGCCAGCTCGAGCTGGTGAGCGCGCTCTCCCGCCAGGTGGTGCGCAACCTGGACCTCAAGGCTATCCTCGAGACCCTGGCGGTGCGGCTCCACAAGGACTTCGGCTATTACCGGGTGACCATCGTGGTCAACCAGAATGACCTTTTGCAGGGGTTCCTCACGGTCAAGGAGGGGCAGGTCTTCAGCACCCAGGGGCATAGCCGCATCAGCATCCCCATCCAGGGCTCGAGCGACCCCATGGCCCAGGCTGCCCGCCTGCGCCGCCCGGTGCTCGCCACCAAGGGCCAGCTCCCCCCCTGGGTGGAAAGCGAGAGCATGGCGTTCGTGCCGATCACCGCCTTCTCGCCGACCTTCTTGGAGCCCGGTCAGCCCGCCCAGACCCAGACCGATATGGAGGTGCTGGGGGTGGTGGCAGTGGATCACGGCCCCAAGGCCACCGAGGTAGCGGTGGAAGACCTGTGGTACGTGCAGCTTTTGTGCAACACCGCCGGGGTCGCCATCCGTAATGCGCGGGTCTACGCCGAGCAGGCCCGGCTCTCCGAAGCCTTGAACCTCGAGCGCACCAAGCTCACCGAGGCCCTCGAGCAGATGGGCGACGGGGTGATCGTGCTCGAGGAGTACGAGGGCTTCGCCAACCGCTTGGCCCGCGAGGCGCTGGGGCTGGACCGCGACGTGCGGCTCGACGATTTGCCCGATTACCTCTACCCCGCGCTGGAGGGGCGCGAACTCGAAGTCGAGCTGAAAGGCCGCACCTTTAGCGTGCTGGGCACCCGCGAGGGCAAGCTCAGCGTGCTGGTGCTGCACGAGATCACCCAGCGCAAGCTGGCCGAGCAGGCCGTGCGCGAGAGCGAGGCCCGCAATCGGGCCATCCTGCAAGCCATTCCCGACATGCTCTTCGTGGTGAACCAAGAGGGGCGAATCCAGGAGTACAAGTCTGCCCGCGAGGAGCCCCTGGCGGTCCCCGCCGAGTTCTTCCTGGGCCGCACCCTCTCGGAGATCCTGCCCCCCGAACCGGCCAACCGGGCCATGGAGGCCTTGCACAAAGCGCTCACCCAGGGCAGCCTGCCCTTCTTCGAGTACCAGATCCGGGTGGACGGGCGCTTACGCGACTACGAGGGCCGGGTGGTGCAGATCGCCCCGCAGCAGGGGCTGCTGATCATCCGCGACGTGACCCCGCAGAAGGACGCCGAGCGGATCAAAAGCGAATTCATCGCGGCGGTAAGCCACGAGCTACGCACCCCGCTGGCGGCCATCATGGGGTTCACCGAACTGCTCTCCGGCGGGGACATACCGCTCGAGGAGGGCCAGGAGTTCTTGAGGATCATCTACGACAACGGGCGGCGGCTGAAGAACATGGTGGATAACCTGCTCGATTCCTCGCGGCTCGAGGCCGGGCGCTTCGAGGTCTACAAACGCCCGGTGCAGCTCGAAGAGACCCTGCGGGGGGTCGCCGACAGCTTTACCGGGGTGGCCCAGCTCTCGCAGGTCGAATTCCGCCGCGAACTCCCCCCGCTCCCGCCGGTCGAGGCCGACCCCGACCGCATCGGGCAGGTGGTGGGGAACCTGCTCTCCAACGCCTTCAAGTTCACCCCCAAGGGCGGGCGGGTTACGCTGCGGGCCACGCTCGAGGAGGATAGCCTAAAGGTACAGGTCGAAGACACCGGCCCGGGCATCCCCGAATCCGAAAAGAACCGACTGTTCCAGCGCTACGGGCGAACCCAGAGCGCGGTTTCGCGCGGGGTATCGGGTACGGGGTTGGGGCTTTACATCTCCAAGGCCATCGTGGAGGCCCACGGCGGGCGGATCTGGGTGGACTCGGAGGTGGGCAGGGGCACCACCTTCAGCCTAGTGCTGCCCCTCCATTCAGCTCAGCCGCAACCAGCCTGAGCAGTTCCTCCCCGCGAAAGGGTTTGGCCAAGAAGGCCTTGGCCCCCAGCTCGAGCGCGGTTTCCTCGTCGCGCTGGCTGCTGCGGGCCGAGATCACCACCACCGGGGGGGTTCCGCGCACGGCCAGCTTTTGCAAAAGCTCGAGCCCGTCCATCACCGGCATAGCGATGTCGGTAACGACTAATCGGATCTCCGGGTGTTGCAGCAAGACTTCCAGCGCCTCAGCCCCGTGGGCGGCCTGAAACACCTGATAACCCGCGTTGGAAAGGATGCGGGTCACCAATAGGCGCATGTGGGGTTCATCGTCTACCACGAGGAGGGTCGCGGCCATAGCATCTGCTCCAAGTTTAGACCATTCATATAAACCCACGCGTGATTTTAAGACGGTCATGGGGTCAGCCTCGAGTTTCCTAGGGACAGCTTAGAAGAGCCTGCGTTACGCTGGCGTTACCGCGGGAGAAGCCCCTGGCGCGGGCGGGCCTCGAGCACTTCATCTTTCCCGCCGCATCCTTGCCGGCCATCAGGGATAATCGAAGGGTGCTGCAGGTGGAGGACGTGCGCAAAAGCTACCCCGGTTTCGCCCTCGAGGCTACCCTGGAAGTCCCGCCGGGGCAGACCCTGGCCCTTTTGGGGCCCTCGGGCTCGGGGAAGAGCACCCTGCTGCGGCTGGTGGCGGGCCTCGAGACCCCCGACGCCGGGCGGATCACCTTTAGCGAGACCGACCTCACCCCCCTCCCCCCCGAGCGGCGGGGGGTGGGGCTGGTGTTCCAGGACTATGCTCTCTTCCCGCACCTCACCGTCTACGAGAACATCGCCTTTGGCCTGCGGGAAAGGCGCTGGAACGAGGCTCGGATCGAGGCTCGAGTGCGGGAGATGCTCGAGCTGACCCACCTCCTCCCCCACGCCCGCAAACGCCCCGAAGCGCTCTCCGGCGGCGAACGCCAGCGGGTGGCCCTGGCCCGGTCCCTGGCCCCCGAGCCCCGGCTGCTGCTCCTCGACGAACCCCTAGGGGCCTTGGATCTGCGGCTCCGGGAGGAGCTTCTGCTCGAGCTGCGGGACATCCTGAACCACACCCCGGTCACGGCGGTGGTGGTGACCCACGACCAGGCCGAGGCCTTTTTGCTGGCCGACCGGGTGGCGGTGATGCGCGAGGGCCGGGTGGTGCAATCGGACACCCCGGAGCGGCTCTACGCCCGGCCTCGGGACATCTGGACGGCGCAATTCTTGGGGCACAAAAATGTTTTGAGTGCCCAGGAGAGCCGAAGCCTGGGTCTGCCCGAAGTTCCCCACCTGGTTCCCCTGGCTGCCCTCGAGATCGGCCAAGGACAAGATGCCCGGGTGCTCGAGCGCCTCTTCTACGGGAGCCGGGTGGGGTTGTGGCTGGAGTTCCGGGGGCTCAAGCTCTACTGGGAAGGCCCCGACCCAGGGCTAAAGGAGGGCCAGACCACCGGCCTTACGATCCGGCTCGAGCACCTTCTGGCCCTGGAAAAGGAGCCCGCACCCCGCCCATGAGCCGCTTCGTGATCCTCCTCTCGGGGCCGCTCAAGCCCACCGCCCGCCTGCAGGCCGAGCTGGTCGGGGCCCGAACCATCGCTGCTGACGGCGGAATGGCCCACGCCGCCCCGCTCGGTGTGGAACCCGAACTCTGGGTGGGCGACTTCGACTCGAGCCCCCCCGAACTGCAAAACCGCTACGCCCATGTCCCCCGCCAGGTCTATCCCACCGGCAAGGACAAAACCGACGGCGAACTCGCCCTCGAGGCGGCCCTAGCCCGGGGGGCCCGCGAACTCTTGTTCCTGGGCGCCCTCGGCGGGCGCACCGATCAAACCCTGAACCACCTCAACTTGGCCCTCCGGCTAGCGGAGCAGGGCCTAAGGGTACGGCTCTCGAGCGGAACTGAAGAAGCTTACCCACTGCTACCCGGAAAGCTCAGGCTCGAGCTAGCGCCGGGAACCCGGCTCAGCGTGGTGGGCTTTAGCGACCTGGAGGGTTTGAGCCTGAGGGGGGTGCGCTGGCCGCTCGAGGGGGCTAGCGTGAAACTGGGCTCAAGCCTCACCCTCTCCAACGAGGCCCTAGGCCCGGTGGGGCTCGAGCTTTCTAACGGCTACGGCGCGATCTTCGTCTATCTCGACCCTTCAGCCTAAATACAAAACGGGTAACAACCCCGTAGCATAAACCCATGACCCCAATCGCCACCTTCTCGCTCGTCGCCCGCGACCCCGAAACCGGCGACTTGGGCGTGGCCGTCGCCAGCAAGTTTTTGGCGGTGGGCTTCGTGGTGCCCTGGCTCGAGGCCGGGGTGGGCGCCGTGGCCACCCAGTCGTACGCCAACCCCCAGTTTGGCCCGCAAGGGCTAGCCCTGATGAAAGCCGGGGCAGGCATGGACGAGGTGCTCGCCACCTTCCGCCGCACCGATCCGGGCCTCGAGACCCGTCAGTTCGGGTTGGTCAATGCCCAGGGCGAAAGCCTCACCTTTACCGGGGCGGAGTGCCACGCCTGGGCCGGGGGCCAAGCGGGCCCCAATTACGCCGCGCAGGGTAACATCCTGGCCGGGCCGGAAGTGGTGGAGGCGCTGGTCGAGACTTTCCTGGACCGAGAGGACTTGCCCTTCCCAAAGCGCCTGACGGCAGCTTTGCTGGCCGCCGACCGAGCCGGAGGGGACAAGCGGGGACGGCAATCGGCAGCCTTGGTGGTGGTGGGAGCGGGCAAGGGCTATGGCGGGATGGATCGCTGGATTGATCTACGGGTGGACGACCACCCCGACCCCTGCGCCCAGCTCGAGCGCCTGCTGGGGATCCACCGCCTCCTCTTCAGCAAACCGCAAAGCCCCGACCCGCTCTCGCCGGAAGACATCGCCTGGATCCAAGCGGTGCTGAACCGAGAAGGACACCATGCCGTAGCCATCAGTGGGGTCTGGGACGAAGCCACCGAGAAAGCCTTCGCTGGGCTGATCGGGATCGAAAACCTGGAGGAGCGCTACCCCGGCGGGCCCTACCTGGACCGGGAAGCCTTGCATTATCTGAAAGAGAAGTTCGGCCCGGCGGACCCTGATTCGACCTCGAGCCCAACCCGCTAGATGGCCGGAGGGAGATCTGCTGGGGGATGGATGGGGCGCAATTCCCGCATCCACTACCGGCCTCGCATCTCGCATCTTCATGATGGAGACGCTTAGAATCTAAGGCAGGGTGAGGCCGTGAGCGTTCTGGGAGCCGGAGGGGTGGTTTTCAACCAGGCGGGCGAGGTGCTGCTCCTGCGGGACCGCATGGGTTACTGGGTGTTCCCCAAAGGCCACGTGGACCAAGGAGAAAGCCTCGAGCAGGCCGCGATCCGCGAGGTCCAAGAGGAGACCGGCATCCGGGCCCAGGTGGTGGCCGAACTCTCCCCCACCCGCTACACCAACAACAAAGGCATCCAGCGGGAAATCCGCTGGTTTTTGATGCGCGGCGAGGGGAAAGCCCAGCTCGAGCCCGGCATGACCGGGGTGGGCTTCTTCGAGCCCGAGGAAGCCCGGCGGCTGCTGGCCTTCCCCGACGACCTTAGCCTTTTGCAAGAGGCCCTGAAGTTTGCCGGAGGTGCGGTTTGAGCGTTTATCGGCTCGAGGACTGGGAACCCAAGATCCACCCGTCGGCCTTCATCGCCCCCGAAGCGGCGGTGATCGGGCGGGTGGAAGTCGGGGAGGGGGCTTCGCTGTGGTTCGGCGCGGTGGCGCGGGGCGATGCCGAGAAAATCGTGATCGGAGCGGGGAGCAACGTACAAGACGGGGCAATCCTGCACGCCGACCCCGGCGATCCCTGTCTGTTGGGCAAGAATGTGACGGTGGGCCACCGGGCGGTGGTCCACGGGGCCATCGTGGAGGACGGGGCCCTGATCGGGGTCGGGGCGGTGGTGCTCAACAAGGCCAAAATCGGCAAAGGGGCGGTGGTGGGGGCCGGAGCCCTGGTGCCGAGCGGGATGGAAGTACCCGAAGGGATGCTGGTGGTGGGGGTTCCGGCCAAGGTCAAAGGCCCCGCCGAAAAGCCCCAGAACGCCCCACGCTACCGGGCTCTGGCCCAGCGCTACAAGGGCGGGCTGTACGAGGTCAAGGCGATGCCCCGTTACCGCCTCACACTGCGGGGCCAGGACGCCCTCAACCCCTTCAGCGACCTGCACCTCTCGCTCAAACGCGAGCAGCCCCAGGCTATCGGGCTCCTCAAGAGCGTGGCCGAGGGGAAATTGGAGGGGCTCGAGGGCAATAACCCCACCCTGCAACTCCTCCTCAGCGAAGGGCTGCTCAGCCAAAGCTAACACGGTCGGCATAGCTCAACTAAAACCCATCCGTGGTGTCACACTTTTGTCACAGGGACTCCTCTAAGCTCTACCCTTAGAGGATGGCCTTCGGGCTTCCGTCCCCCCGGACGAGGCCCTTGGCCCCTCGAAGAGGGATTCCCGTGCGCGCCCATCCGGCCAAACCCGCCCGCCCCTGGCATCCGTGGGCGCTGGCTTGGCTGGTTCTTTTGCTGCTGGTGGCCTCCACCGCTCACGCCTTGCGCGGCGGGCCGATGCTGTGGGATACGGCGGCCCCCATGCCCCACGCCGCCCACGACCCACCTGCCTCCCCCCAGACCGCCCCGCACGACCACTGCCTGCTCTGCACGATCCAGTTCACCGAGCCCGGCCCGAGTAGCGAGTGCCCGGTGGCCTGGGGTGGCCCCAAGCATCAGCCCGCGCTGCTTTTCAGCTCCCCTCAGCAACAACGCGTCCACTATCTGCCGACCGCCAGCCGGGCTCCCCCCACGAGGGCTTGAGCTTTCCGTGTCGGCCCGCCCCGAAGGCGGGATGGGGTTCGTCCTTGCCTCACCCCGGCTCGAGCCGGGCGGGCTATGCCACCCCAAAGCCCTCGAACCCGACCGGTGCTCACCGGTCCACAGGAGTACTCCCATGAAGATTTCTCGCTGGATCGCTTTGCTCGTTCTCGCCCTGCTTCCTAGCGTTTTCGCCCACGCCACCGTCCGCACCGAGTCCGGCGCGGCGGAGTCCAAGGCCGGGGGCTCGGAGACCTACCGCCTCCAGGTCCCGGTGGAAAAACCCCTGGCCACCGTCGAGGTCCGGCTGGTGGTGCCGCAAGGCTTCGTGCTCACCCGCTTCCTGCAAACCCCCGGCTGGGAGCGCACCGTAGTCAAGGACGCCAACGGCCTGATCACCGAGGTCACCTGGAGGGGCCGGATCGAAGAGGGGGAGTTCGCCCGCTTCATCTTCCAGGGTCGCAATCCCCAAGCGCCCACTAAGCTGTACTGGAAGGTGTACCAGAAGTACGCCGACGGCAGCGTGGTAGCCTGGGATAAAGAAGACCCCAGCGCCGATACCCCAGCTTCGTCGGTGGAGATCAAGTAAGGAGGTTTAGATGCGCCACGTGGTTGGCTGGCTGCTTGCCTTTTCGCTAAACCCGTTCGGTCTGGCACACTCCCTAAAGATCGAAAACGCCTGGGTGCGCTTCCTACTAGGAAGCACCACCTCGGCTTACATGACCCTGGTCAACCCAGCCCTCAAGGAATCGGTAAAGATCGTCGGAGCCTCGAGCCCTGTCGCTGCCCGGGTTAGCTTGCACACCACGATGAGCATGGACAAGGAGGCGGACATAACCACCATGAAATCCCTGGCCTCGGTCACCATCCCGCCCAAAGGACGCCTCGAGCTCAAGCCCGGCGGAATCCACCTGATGCTCGAAGGCCTCAAACAGCCGCTCAAACTGGGTCAGAAGGTGCGCTTGGTGCTGCGCTTTGCCGATGGGGACACCCAGACCCTCGAGGCTACCGTGAGGAATCAATAGATGAAACACCTCGCCCTTCTCGCCGCCCTGGCCACCGGGGCGGCCCTAGCCCACAGCCTGCTGGCCGAAGCCACTCCGGCTCCCGACACCACCCTCAAGCACCTGCCCGCGAGCGTCCAACTGGTGCTCTCGGAGCCGGTGGAGATGACCTTCTCGGCCTTCAAGGTCTACCCGCTTAAGTCCAAGGACCTGGCCTCGGCCAAGCGCGAGGCGGCCAGCCTCTTCAAGGCCGCGCTCGAGGCCAAAAACGACCAGGAGCAGCGGGCCGACGCGGGAGTAGTGGGTAACCCCCGAACCGCCGCCCGGGTGGAACTCAAGCTCAAGGAAAACCTCAAGCCGGGGGCCTATGCGGTGATGTGGCGGGTGCTCTCGGTGGACACCCACACCTCCCAGGACTTCTACGTGTTCGTCTACCAACCTTGAGGGCTCATGGACCATAGCCACGAGGGCGGCAGCACTGCCGAGATCGTCACCCGCATCCTGCTCTACCTGGGCGTTTTCGCCTTGGTGGGGGCGGGGTTCTTCGCCCGCTGGATCGGGCCGGAACTGGCCAAACGCCGCCGGGCTCCCCTGATGGTTTTGCTGATCGGGGGAGCCCTCTTGGCGGTGGGGAGTTCGCTCTATCTGGCCTACCACATCGTCTGGATGCTGGGCGGCCCCACCTGGGAGGTGTACCTGAGCTATCTGACCCAGACCCAGCAGGGCAACCTGCTCTTGGTACGGCTTTTGCTGGTAGCGGCCTTGCTGGTGCTCGAGCTGGGCCTCCCCTCACGCTTCGACAAGGCCGCCTTCACCCTGGTGGCGCTGGGTCTGCTGGCTACCCTCACGCTTACCGCCCACGCCGGGGCCTGGGGTGGAACGGCGTTGCCCAGCCACCTGATCCACACCGCCACGGTGGTGGCCTGGGGCGGGAGCTTGCTGGCGTTGGGCCTGCTTTGGAACGAGCGTCCCGAGTTGCTGGCCCCGGTGGAGCGCCTCTCCCGGCTGGGGGGCCTGGCCGTGGTCATCTTCGTGCTGAGCGGGAGCCTGCTGGCCCTCACCCACCTCAGCGGCAGCCAGGGCAACTTCGCAATCAGCGTGCCCCGCGCCGCCGCCAACCTCACCGCCTCGGCTTACGGCACAGCCCTGATCCGCAAGCTCCTGGTGATCGCGGCGATCCTGGGCACGGCGGCCCTCAACCGCTGGTGGCTATTGCCCGCGGTGCAAAACGGGAACCGGCCAGCCTGGCTGGGCTGGCTGATCCGGCTCGAGGCCCTGCTTTTGCTGGGCGTCCTGGTGCTGACGGGGTTCCTGGCAACCACCTCACCACCCCGCTGAGGTATAGAAGAGCCCCCTAAGTATCCGCACAATAGAAACGTAACATAAAGAGAATCAGCCGTTTACGAAGCCGCGCCGCCGCAAAGCCCAAATACCCGCCGCCGAGCTTTCCAAAGCGGGATGGTTATCGTGGGCGCACTCACCCCCTCTTCTCGACCGTGATGTTCGGCTCGTTGCCGGGCTTCCACTTGATGGTGCAGCCGAGCGCAGGAGCCTCCGTCACCGGGGGCTCCTGGCCTTGCAGGAGGGCCTCGAGGGCTAGCTCGAGGGTGTGTTCTTGCACCTGGGCAGCATCCTTGGGCCCATCGTTGATCCGCCCGTGGTAGCGAAGTTTACGCTCCCGGTCGAAGACGAAAAGCTCCGGGGTGCGGGTGGCCCCGTAAGCTTTCGCCACCTCCTGGCTCTCGTCGAGCAGATAGGGGAAGGGGATGCCGTGCTGGGCCACGAAGGCATCCATGGCCTGGGGGGAATCCTCGGGGTAGCGGGCAAAGTCGTTGGCGTTGACCCCGATGAAGGCCACCTGCCCCCGGTACCTCCGGGCCAGCGCGACGAGTTCGGCGATCGAGCCCTTCACGTAGGGGCAGTGGTTGCCCATGAATACGATGGCCAGCAGCGGCTCGAGGAAATTGGAGAACGGGTAGATCCGGCCCTGGGTGTCCGGCAGTTCGGCATCTATGAGATCGCTACCGAGGGGAAGGTTAGGGTAGTGCAGCATGACTCCGATGTTAACCCCATTCCATTGGGCAGAATCCGACCGCGACGACAAAGGCCCGGTAATTCAAGGGGCTTAGTGGGGCGTAGCGTGCTACGCCCCAACCCAAAGACTTCGAGCGGGCCAGGGGTCGAAGCGCGCGGCTCGAGATCCTCGACGAAGGAGGTGGGGAATGCCTTCAGACGTAAACGGTAGACGCGGCTCCGGCTATTGCAGCCAGGTGTAGCGGAAGGCCAGATAGCTGGTGTTGGGGAAGTGCAGGAAGCCCCGCACCCGCTTGTTGAAGGCCTCGTACTGGGCCGAGTGGAAGAGGAAGGCCATCGGGGCATCTTGCAGCACCATCTCCTGCACCTGCTGGTAGATCTTCTGGCGCTCGCTCTGGCTCGAGACACGGCGGCCTTGCTCGAGCAGTTGGGTCACCTTGGGGTTGTTGTACTTGGAAAGGTTCAACGCCGAGGAGGGATGGAAGGTGTTGTAGAGGTAATCGTCGGGGTCGGCCTGGCCGGAGGTGCCCAGGAGGGTCACATCGAACTCGCTCTTGAGGGCTTTGGGCAGGTACACGTTCCAGTCTTCGGCTTGGATGTTCACCTTGATGCCCACTTCGGCCAGGTTGTCGCGGATCACCTCGGCGGGGGTGCGCAGGAAGTCGTAGGTGCTGGTGACGTAGAGGTTCATGGTGAAGCCGTTGGGCAGCCCGGCCTCGGTCAAGAGCTTTTTGGCCTCGGCCACGTTGCGGGTGTTGTAGGGGCTGTTGGTGAAGGCGTAAACGCCGGAGGGGATGGTGGTGCCTTTGGCGACGATCCCCCCGGTGCCGAAGAGGGCCAAGTCCACGATGGCCTTTTTATCCAGGGCATAGGAGATGGCCTGGCGCACCTTGGGGTTGTTGTAGGGCTCCTTGGTGGTGTTGAAGTAAAGCGCCCGGAAGTTGGCCGAAGGCCCGCCCACCACCACCAGGTTGCGGTCCGCCTTGAGGGTGGTCACGTCGGCGGCGGGGACGTACTCGATCCAATCCACCGCCCCGGCCCTGAGCGCGGTGGTGCGGGCGGCGGGGTCGGGGTAGTAGGTATAGGTGATTCCGTCGAGGTAGGGGAGCTTGCTGCCCTTGTTGTCGCGGCCCCAGTAGTTCTCGTTCTTGCGCACCACCAGCCGGGTCTGCGGCACGTACTCGACGAAGCGGAACGGCCCGGTGCCGATCACGGCTTTGTTTAGGTCGCCGCCGTTATCTTTGGTGACCTTCTCCGAGACGATCACGTTGAGGCTGGCCGCCAGCTTCGCCAGGAGCGGGGTGAAGGGCTGGGAGAGGGTGAAGACCACCGTAGTATTGTTTGGAGCCGTCACCGACTTGACCACGGCGAAATCCCCGGCCCGGGGCGACTTCACGTTGGGGTCTTTGATGCGGTTGATGGAAAACACCACGTCCGAGGCCTTGAGCGCCTCGCCGTTGTGGAAACTCACGCCGGGGCGCAGCCGGAAAGTCCAGGTGAGGCCGTCCTGCGACACCGACCAGGACTGCGCCAGTCCGGGGCCGATGCGCCCGTTCGAGTCGAACATCACCAGGGTGTCGTAGATGTTCTCGAGCACGTTGCGGCTGGCGGTGGCGTTGGTGGTGTGGGGGTCCAAGCCCACCGGGTCGGTCTGCATCCCGGCCCGCAGGACGCCCCCCGACTGCTGGGCCAATGCCAGCGCCGAAACCACCAGGACGAATAGCCAAAGAAGTCGTCTCATACTTCCTCCTCCCCAACCCCAGCCGACCCATCAGGGGATCTCCTCCAACGCTCGAGGTCATGGCTTTGCTCTCTCACGCCGCGCTCGGCTGGGGGCCCCAAAGGTCAAACAAAGGTGGCTTGTGCGTGCAAGATTATACCGAGAAATCGCCGGAATTACCGTCGCCGTAGCCGGGGATCGAGCGCGTCGCGCAAGCCGTCGCCCAGCAGGTTGAACCCCAGCACCATCAGCACGATGGCAAAGCCGGGGATGAGCGAGCCCCAGGGCGAGAGCGAGAGAAAAGCCCGTCCGTCCGAGACCATCAAGCCCAGGCTGGGGAAGGGGGGCTGGGTGCCCAGGCCCAAGAAGGAAAGCGAAGCCTCGGCCAGCACCGCGTAGGCGAAGCGCAGGGTGGCCTCCACGATGAGCGGAGCGGCGGCGTTGGGCAGGATGGTGCGAAACAAAAGCCGCCCGTCCGGGGCCCCCATGGCCCGCCCCGCTTCAACATAGACTTCCTCGCGCACGGTGAAGACGGCGGCCCTGGCCACCCGCATGAACGGCCCCAAAAACACCACCGAGATCGCTACCACCAGGTTCACGAACCCCCCGCCCAGGAAGGCCAGGAAGGCGATCGCCAGGAGGATGGCCGGGAACGCGATGAGGATATCCGCGACGCGGGAGACCACCTGGTCGAACCAGCCCCGGTAGTAGCCCGCCAGTAGCCCCAGCAGCCCCCCGACCAACAGCGAGACCCCCACCGTCACGGCAGCTACCGAGAGCGAGAAGCGGGCCCCGTAGAGGGCTCGAGATAGCAAGTCCCGCCCGTACTGGTCGGCTCCCAGCCAGTGTTCGGGCGCCGGGCCGGTGAGCCGGTTCGCCGGGTCGAACTTGAGCGGGTCCCAGGGGGCGATCCAAGGCGCGAGCAGCGCACCAAGCACGATGACCAGCGTGAGCGCCCCGCCGATCAGCGCCGGGCGGCTACGCAGTAGCTCACGCAGGATGGAGGGGCGTCTGGGCGCAGGAATCGCCTCAGTCATGTTTGCCCCGCCCTTCGTTTTCATCTTTTTGCAGGGGCGTGGGGCGAACCGCTTGCCGCAGATACGCCCGAACAGGGTAGGCGGATGTGGGAACTACTCTCGCCGTGTCCGCTCCGCCGTCAAGGGGCGTAGGGAGGGAACAAGCTGTTCCCAAAAGCCCACGACCGCTGAGGCGATGCGCCCTGTCGCCGCTCGACCCTCCCCTCACCCTCCTTCGCAACGCGCGATTCACGACTGGCTGAGTCTGTTCCACCGGATGTTCCATACTTACGGGTGCCCCCGGCGCAAAGGAGCTATCGGTGACGAGGGCGAAATAGGATTTACTCATAGCGGATCCTGGGGTCAATCAGGGAGTACAGGAGGTCCACGATCAGGTTGACGAACACCGCCGCTGCCGCGACGAAGAGCACCGTACCCTGCACCACCGGATAGTCGCGCAGGTTGATGCCCTCGAGTGCGAACCTCCCCACCCCGGGCAGGCTAAAGACCTGCTCGATGATGACCGCGCCGCCCAGCAGGCTGCCAAACTGCAACCCGATCACCGTGATGACCGGGATGAGCGCGTTTCGCAGGGCGTGGCGGTAGACGACCACCCGCTCGGCGAGCCCTTTGGCCCGGGCGGTGCGGATATAGTCGCGGCCCAAGACCTCGAGCATCGAACTGCGCAGAATCCGGGTGATGGCTCCAGCCAGGATCACCCCCAGCGAGAAGGCAGGCAGGAGCATGTGGCGGAAGTTCTCCGCCAGGCTATCCCGCATCGGCACGTAACCCGCTGGCGGCAGCCAGCCCAAAGCCAGGGCGAATAGCAGGATCAGCAGCACCGCCAGGAAAAACCCCGGCACCGAGAGCCCCAGCAGGGCGAAGAGCGAGGCCAAGTAATCCGCGAAGCTCCCGCGCCGGATCGCCGCTAAGACCCCCAGCGGCACGGCGATCAGCAGGGCAACCAGCAGGCCCAGCAGCGTGAGTTGAAGGGTAACCGGGAAACGCAAAGCCAGGTCGTCGGCCACCGAGCGACCGGTGCGGAGCGAGGTCCCCAAATCCCCCTGGAGGACGGCCCCGAACCACTGTCCGAACTGGACGTGGAGCGGCAGATCGAGGCCGAACAAGCGGCGCAGCTCGGCCAGGCGCTCGGGGGTGTTGTTGGCGTCGAGGCCCACCAGGCTCGTCACCACGTCGCCGGGCACCGCCCGCATCAGCAAAAAGGTGATGACCGCGACCCCCAGCAGGGTAGGAATCGCGGCCAGAAAGCGGTTAAGGACGTAGCTGAGCATAGGGGTAAAGGCCCCCTCCCCCCTTGCCGGGGAAAGCTACGAGGGAGGAATTGCTTTTCTGAAGATGCATAGCTGCTAGGCCGGGATGATCAGCGACTCGAGGTCTCTCGGGTAATGGGTCAGCATCTCGATCCCCTCGTCGGTGACGAGCACGGTGTCGGAGTGGCGGTAGCCGCCCAGGCCCGGCACGTAAAGCCCCGGCTCCACCGAGAACACCATCCCCGGCTCGATGACAGTGGAATCGCCGATGTCGAAGAAGGGGGCCTCGTGGATGCCCAAGCCCAAGGCGTGCCCGACGTGGTGCCGCCAATTCGGCCAGAGGTCTTCTTTCTCGTAGACCTCGCGCACCTTGGCATCCACGCTGCTGCACGGAACCCCGGGCCGGATGGCTTCAAACGCCACATCCTGCAACGTCACCATCAGGTCGAACCAGCGCCGCTGCTCGGGGCCGGGTTCGCCGACGAACATGGTGCGCTCGAGTTCGCTCAGGTATCCCCCGATGTACGAGGTGGCCCCCGTCACCAACACGTCCCCCGGCTTGAGGCGAGCGTTGATGGTAACGGCGTGGGGCAGCGCTGCGTTGGCTCCGACCTGCCCCCGGAAGCCTGCATAAACCTGCACCGGCCCGATGGGGCGGTAAAGCCGGCCCAGCGTGTCGAAGAGGGCCAGGGTGGCTTCCTGCGAGGCTTGCAACTCGATCTCGAGTTCGCTCAGGCCCGGCGCGGAGTATCTTTGCAAAAGCTCGTGGGCCAGGTTCGCCCACTTGCAGGACTCGCGAATCAGGGCGATTTCTGCCTCGCTTTTGCTGACCCGGTGGCCCTCGATCAGCTTAGGTACGAGGGTGAATTTGGCTTGGGGCAACACCTCGGCCAGCGGCGGCCCGGCGTAGCCCCAGCCGGAGGCATACCCCGGCGCATCAACCAGGAAGTGCGCCCCTTGTAGACCTTCCTCTTGCACCAGGGCGGCCAACCGGCGCAGCGGGTGGACCTCACCGGGATACTCCGGGTACGAGACCACCTTGCCGACATGCGCCACGATCTCGGCGTGTTCGACCTCGAGCCTGGGCACGAAGAGGGTGGTCGCCCCCTCCCGGCTCACGAGCAGGGCGATGGGCCGCTCGGTGGCGATGAAGTAGAAGTGGCTCAGGTAAAAGATGCTGGTGGTATTGAAGAAGATCGCCGCTTTAGCGTCTTTTTCGGCCATAGCCTGGACGACTCGAGCTACTCGCGTATCCAACTCCGCATCGCTGATGCGTAAACGAAGCTCATAGTTTTTAGCCGACATGGCAAGAGTATACGGCGTGGGCTCTCACCTTAGCGCTTCGCGCGTGCCCCTCTCTCGCAAGTGAAGGCCGCCAGGCCCCCGGGCATGCCGGTACTCAGGCGAGAGAGGGTTTGATGCAAGCACTTGGGATGAGAGCTACACCCGCACTGAGGCCGGATAGCCGTTCAGCCGCTTTTCCGACGGGATAAACGCCCCCAAGAGTTCGGCCTGCGCGTCGAGTTCTACTCTCTCCCCGGCCCCGATCAATAAAGTCTCGCCCAAACTCAGCGTTCGACCTTCCCAGCTGGCCTGGCCCCGTACCAGCGTCAGGAGGAGGAAACTCTCCTCGGGGGCCTGGATGGTAGCGGTCCCCTCGAGCCGATAACGCTCGAGCACAAAGGCGCTCGAGGCCAGCAGGATCTCTTTGTCGCGTTCAGGGTGGGGTCGAAGCTTGGGGATGGGGGTGAGCTCGAGCTTGGAGACATCCAGACCCCTCTCCAGATGTAATTCCCGGCCCCGTCCGTAGTCGTAGAGCCGGTAGGTCAGGTCGGAGCGCTGCTGCACCTCGTAGAGCATCAATCCCGGCCCCAAAGCGTGGATGGTTCCCGCCGGGACGAAGATGACCTCCCCCGGCCCGACACTGACCCGGTGCAGATCCTCCCAGGCGCTCCCGTCCAGCAGACCCCGGCGCAGTTCCTCGCGGGTCATGGGGCGTTTTAGGCCGTACACCAGCTCGCTGTGGCCCTCGAGCACGTACCAAGCCTCGGTCTTGCCGTGAAAACCGGTCGCGGCCTCGACGGTGTGGGCATATTGGTCATCGGGGTGAACCTGCACCGAGAGCCACTCGGCGGCGTCGAGAAACTTGATCAGGAGGGGAAGTTCGAGGCCGTACCGCTGGTATGGCAGCGATCCTACAAACTCCGGCCCCAGTTCGGGCAGCACCTCTTTGAGCCGCCGCCCGGTGAAAGAAGAGCTCGAGACCCGGTTCTCGTCGTAGGCCAGCCAGAGTTCCCCGATGGGCTCGGCGCTCTCCTGGCCGATCAAGCGAGCCAGGCGGGGTCCGCCCCATACCCGCAGGGCGGCCTGGGGCTCGAGGGCCAGTGCCGGAATCTTCATGGGCTGTATTCTACCCGCGTCGATCGCGGGTCGTCGAAGGCCTGAGCGATGCGGGATAAGCCATACGCGATCCGCACCCGGTAGGGTAATCTAGGCCAAACCGTGCGGATTCTGGCCCTATCGGATCAAATCCACCCCTTTATCCACCAGACTCGTTTTCCGGGGAACCTGCCGCCGTTTGACCTGGTGCTCGTCGCGGGCGATTTGCCGGGCAGCTACATCGAGTTCGTAGCCACCAAGGTGAGCGTTCCGATGGTGTTCGTTCACGGCAACCACAAGGAAGAGTACGTACAGGATTATCTGGGCAACCTGACCCCGCCGGGCGGAGCCATCCCCGCCCACGGACGCATCGTGGACGTAGGCGGGGTCCGCATCGCCGGATGGGGCGGCTCGCCCCGCTATAACAGCCGGGATTTCGGGCAGTACACCGAGTCCGAGGCCACGGCTCGAGTCCTCTCCTGGGCGCCGGTGCTTCTCCCCCGGCGCTACACCCGGGGGCACGGGGTGGACATTCTGCTCACCCACGCCCCGCCGCCCGGCCCCCACGCCGGGAGCGATTTCGCCCACCGCGGCAGCCCCGCTTTGGCGCTGTTTCACCGGCTTTACCGGCCCCGGCTGCACGTTCACGGGCACGTCCACCTCTACGAGGCCCAACCCAAGCGGGAATACCTGAGCCCGGAGGGGGTGCGGGTGGTGAACGCCTTCGAGTACACCTTGATCGAGCTGTGAAGTGCGAAGCCCGGTACAATCGTCGCAATGCAGATCAAGGACTCCCTTTGCGTGGTGAGCGGGGCCTCGAGCGGGATCGGGCGGGCCACGGCCCGCGAACTCGCCAAACGGGGGGCCAGGGTCATCCTGGTGGCGCGGCGACGGGAGCGGCTCGAGGAAGCGGCTCGAGAGATCAGGGCGAACGGAAGCCAGGCCTGGGCCTACCCCGCCGACCTCACCCGGCCCCAAGCCGCCGAGGGCCTAGGGAAAGCGGTGCTCGAGGCCCATGGGGTGCCCCACGTCCTGGTCCACGGCGCCGGGGCCGGGGCCTGGCGTTTTATCGAGGAGACCGGCTACCCGGACTTCATCGAGATGATGAGCACGCCTTACTTCTCGGCAGCCTTTCTCACCCGGGCCTTGGTGCCGGCGATGCTCGAGGAGAACCGGGGTTTCGTGCTCTCGGTGTGCTCACCCGCCAGCCGCCAGGTCTGGCCGGGGGCGGTCGGCTACATCGCCGCGAGGTGGGCCTTGCAGGGCTTTACCGAGGCCCTGCGGGCCGACTTCTACCGCACGAACCTGAAGGCGGGCTGCTTCTTCCCCAGCAAGATCAGCGACAGCGAGTACTTTATCCAGAACACCCACACCGAGCAGCGGATCCCCGGCGTGGGCCGGCTCATCCCCGCCATCACGTCGCATCAAGCCGCCCTGGGTATCGTGCGGGCCATCGAGCGCGAGGCACGGATCGCCTTCGAGCCCTGGCAGTTGGGGGCTTTTGACCTGTTGCAGAAGGTGTTTCCCAGGATTTCGGAGCACCTGGCCTGGAGCAGCGGGGCAAAACGAGAGCGCCGGTAGCCGTAGAGCGGGTTTCCATTTGATTTAGCCGATCCGGGGAGGGAGAACCGCTGGCTCTAGGGCGCTGCCCGCTTTTGCGCCATCCAAGAAGCGTCTGATGAGCGCCCTAGCCTTCGCGCCGCCATTCCCCCGACTTGCCGCCCGATTTGTACACGAGCCGCAAATCGGTAATCTCGAGCCCCTTGCTGGCCGCTTTGAGCATGTCGTAGACGGTGAGCGCGGCCACTGCGCAGGCGGTCAGGGCTTCCATCTCCACCCCGGTTTCGGCCTTGGTCTTGACCGTGGCGGTGATGTGAACCCTGGCTTCCTCTGGCTCGAAGATGAGGGTGACGTCGGCACTCGAGATCGGCAGGGGATGGCAGAGCGGGATCAGTTCGCCGGTCTTTTTCGCCGCCATGATCCCGGCGAGTTGGGCCACGCTCAGGGGGTCGCCCTTCCCCACCCCGCCTTCTTGCAGGGCCTCTACGGCCTGGGGTTTGAGCAAAACGCTGGCCTCGGCCCTCGCCACCCGCAAGGTGGCGGCTTTCTCGCTCACGTCCACCATGCGCGGCTTGCCGTCTTGGAAGTGGGTTAGCTTGCCCATGAGGATAGCCTAACGCCAAACGCCAAACGCTAGAGGCTCCTGGCTTATGGCTTGTAGCCTATCCCACTGGTTCAATCAGCCACCCCTTTCCCCCGGAAAACCGCCGATGAAAGGGGCAGGTGCTTGCGCCTAACATCTAGCCCTGAAAGGGTTTTCAGCCAACCGATAGCGAGGGAATCTCGAGCCTTTCTTAGCGTTCAGCGCCGCGCAGCACCACCCCGCTACGCGGCGAAAAAGCGCCTACACGTCCTTGCGGTCGAAGACCAGTACCGCCAGGGCAGCGAAGCCCACCGCGTAGATCATCAGCAGCACCAGCCCCTGCGGGACCACCGCCTGGGCGGAGGCCAGCCCCAAGAGCCCAGCGGTTTGGGTGTAGGTGGAGGGGCTGTACAGGCCCAAGTAGGTGGTGAGGAGGAAGGGGCGCAGGAAGATGAAGGGGCTCAGGAGTTGCATCAGCAAGATCGATGCCACCGCCGCCAAGGCCGCCGCCGTGGTGGAGAGGAACACCACCGCGAACAAGAGGGCCAGCACCGAGATCGGCCACAGCACCAACCCAGCCAGGGCGTAGGCCCGCAGGATCTCGGCCAGGGCTTGGGCGGGTGCGACGAGCCCCACCCCGGCGAAACCCTCTGCCCCCAGCCCGGTCCCGCCCGCGAAGCTGCTAAAGCCGTGGATGGCCCCGGCCAAAAACGAACCCAAGAGGCTGGCCAGCAATAGCAAGTAGGGGTAAACCAGCACCGTCACGATCTTCGCCAGCAGGATCCCCGAACGGGGGAAGGGCCGCAGCATGAGCGACTTGAGGGTTCCCTGGGCCACCTCGCTGCCGATCACCTCGGCGGAGGCCATCGCACAGAGGAAGGGAAAGAGGAAGTTCATCCCGGCCAGCAGGGCCAAGGCCGGAACCTGCCAACCCGAGACCAGGATCAGGCCGTAGATCTGGTTGAGCCCGGCGGTGGGGGCCAAGGCCCACAGGAAAGGAAGCAAAAACGCCACCAGCAGGCCCACCCTACCCGAGCGCAACCGCACCAGCTTGCCAAACTCCCAGAGGATCACCCGGCCCATCGGCCTGATTCCTCCGGCTCGAGCATTCGGTTCTAGCACCATAGATTCCTCTTCTCTAAGCGTTGCGAACCCGCTCGCGGTAGTAGTCGTAGAGGTCGAAGTAGTCGCGCTCGAGGGCCTGCACCTGATACCCCTCCCGCACCACCTCGGCGATGGCGGTCTGGGGGGCGCCCTCGAAGACGATCACCACGTCGCGCAGCACCACGTTCTCGATGCCGGGGACGGTCTTGAGGAGGGCCGAGACCCGCTCGGGCTCGTTGACCCGCAGCCGGTAGCGCTCGCCCTTGGCGGTCATGGTCACCTCGTCGATGAGGCGGCCTCCGCCCAGGATGCCCACCCGGTCGGCATAGCCCGAGACCTCGCGCAGGTGGTGGGTGGAGAGAAGCACCGCCGCCCCGTTCCAGGCCAGCTCGGCCAGGATCTCGTGGACCTTGTTGATCCCCAAGGGGTCGAGGCCCGAGGTGGGCTCGTCAAGCACCAGCACCTTGGGCTCGGGGAGGATCGCCGCGGCCAAGCCCAGCCGCTGCCGCTGACCCAGCGAGTAAGCCCCGGTGGGCTGGTCGGCCACCGCCAGCAGCTCGAGCTTGGCCAGCACCTCGCGGATCCGCGCCTCGGCATTTTGCAGGCCCGAGAGAAAGGCCTGCATCTCGAGGTTTTGCCGCCCGGTGAGGTGGGGGTAGAAGGCCGCCGGGGCCTCCACCACCGCGCCCAAGTAGCGCCGCACCGTGTAGCCGCCGTTGTGCAGGTCGTGGCCCAGCATCAGCACCTTGCCCGAGGTAGGAAAGGCCAGCCCGGTCAAAAGCCGGATCAGGGTGGTCTTGCCCGAGCCGTTGGGGCCCGCCAGGGCATAGACCTCGCCGGGGTTGAGCCGGAAGTTCACCGACTCGAGGATCGGCTTGCGACCGTACTTTTTGCCCAGGTTCTGGGCCTCGAGGCTCGCCGATTGGACCTGGGCGGAGGCCCCCGCCACAGTTTCGACTGCGTTCATGGCCCATAGTATATGGCCGGTCCCGGATTCCCGCGGAACATATAAACACCAGGGTTACATTTCTCTTAATGTCGCGGATCGCTTATCGCTAAAAGAATGCCATACGCGATCCGCGATGTGCGATCGGCTTTCTTTTGTCCCCCGGATGTGCTAGGATTCTTGGGCGTCCTCGGTCTGACGCGGCGTTCCAGCATGAACCGGGTCAGGGCCGGAAGGCAGCAGCCCTAAGTGCCTTAGGAGCGGGTGCCGTCAGGGAGCCGGGGACGCTTTTTGTTTTCCCTGCTGACCAATCTGGGGCTCGAGCTTGGAATAAACCGTAAAAGTAGCCACCCCAGCAGATTACCCATCTCCACAACCTAAGGGGCTCCCTCTCCACCGCGGTCACTGCTCTCCGAACAACTTACCCTGGCGCAGCCTGGTGCTGTAGGGGCGTACTGACACGACATCCCCGCGAACAAAAACCGCCAGCCCCGGGATTCCAGGGCTGGGCGGTATCCGGCTCGGCTAGCCGCGGCGGCCTTTTTCCAGGGCGCTCACCCGCTCGCCCAGCTTATCCACCGAGGCCTTAAGCTCGCTGACCGTTTGGATAACCTGGTTGATGACCTCTTCAAAACGCTTGGTGGGGTCAGGGCCGGGCTCGAGACCCGCTCCCTTGCCGGGGCCGGGCTCGAGGCTGAACTGCTTGGGCTCTTGGATCTCGAACTTCTCGTGTTTCCCGTCTTTGATCTCGGGTTTCTCGAACTTCTCGTGCTTGTGGTCTTTGAACTCCTTGTGCTCGGGCTTCTCGAATTTCTCGTGTTTGTGATCCTTCCACTCCTTGAACTCGGGTTTTTCGAACTTCTCGAACTTGTGGTCTTTCAAGTCCTTGAACCAGGGCTTGATGGCCAGGGCGTTGCCCAGCAGAGCGCTCAGATCGCGCACCCGCAACTCAGAGAGGGGCTGGTCGGGCTTGGGCAACTCCACGTTGGGCCGGTCTTCCTGCGGTACGAAGGGTTCTTTTTCTGCCATGGGCTTCTCCTTAGGCCCGGATGCCCGCCTTGAGCAGTTCGGCCAGTGCGGCACTGATGGGCTGGCCGGTGTGCTGCTCGTAGTAGGCAAATCCCGGGCAGGGGTTGAACTCGAAGCAGTACCACTCGTCCTGGGGGGTCTGCTTCAGGTCGATGCCGGCGAGAACGAGCCCGCTCGAGCGGGTCAGTCGCAGGCAGGCTTCAGCCACCGAATCCGGCAGGTCGGTGGGCTCCATCTCGGCGGCGTGGCCTTGCCGCCGGGCGTAGCGATAATCCACCGCCTCCGAGCGAACGCGGGTGGCAAATATTTCGTCAGCGACGGTGTGAACCCGTATGTTGTCGCCCGGCAAATAACGCTGGAACTGGGCTGCCCCGTGCCGCAACAGGCGCAGCCGCTCCAGGTCGGAGGGGTTCATCTTGCGCACTACCGAACGTACCCCGCTCAAGGACTTGAAGATGACCTCGCCGCCGTTGTGTTGGTAGAACTCGAGCGCGGCCTCTGGGTCGCTGGTGACCAGGGTGGGTGGGGTTTTGAGCCCAGACTCCCGCACCAATAGCGCCTGGTAGGGCTTGGAGTGGTTGGAGACCGAGGGGGCTGCGCGGTTCACCACCAAGACCGGCAGGTGCTCGAGCAGGGCCATGACCCCGGCCTGGCTCTCGGCGATCACGGCCTCGGCCATCGCCGGGGAGAACTCCGGCAGCGGGGCGTGCCCGTCCGAGCCCAGATAGCGCACGAAGACCCCGCTCACCTCGCTCAAATGCAGCTTCCAGCCGGGGCCTCGCACCCACCCGCCGGGCTCGCCCCTGGCCCAGCGCCAGGCCACCTGGTAGCCCTCGGGGAAAAGCCCCAAGTCCAGGAGCCGGTAGGGATAGCCGAGGGCCTCGAGCCGGGCGCACACCAGTTCGGTGACCACGTCGGCCAAGCCGCCGCAGACCAAGATCATGCCCGCACCCCCTTCATCGCCACCCCTTTCAGGGCAGCCACTATCCCTTCGGCCAACTCCTCCTGCTCGGCCTCGCCGTAGAGGGCGAACTCCGGATACAGGCTGAACCCGAAGGCCCGGGCCTGCCCATCCCTGAGCTGGATTTCGATCTGCACCAGCTGCACCCCGAGCGAACCGGCCAGCCGACGGGCCGCCTGCTCGAGCCGTTCTGTAGCCCGCCCCAGCTTGGGCTCCTGGCTCCAGAGCAGCCGGTCCCCGGCCCAGGCCAGGTAGAGGCTGGGGCCTTCGGGCTCCATCAGCCCCAGCGGGAAGCGGGTCATCAGGCGCTCGAGTTCGGCCCACTGCGCGGGGGTATCGATGGGGTAACGGGTGGCCGAGGTGAGGGGGACGTAGCTGAGGTTGCCACCCCAGCGCCGGGCGAACCGGCGGGCCTCGGCGGGGGAGTTGGTGAGGAGGATCGGCGCGGCGGGAAAGCCCGCTCGAGCCAGCCAGACCCGCTGTTCGGGCAGGGTGCGCTCGCGGTAAAAGGTCTCGGCTCGGGCCGGGTTGACCACTGGGCAGGGCAGGCTCTTGAGCCAGGCCAGCAGGGCCGACTGGGCTTCGGCCTGCATGTAGGCGTAGTCTTTGGGGTCCCAGTCGGCGGGTTGTAGGGGCATACCGGAGCCCCTCACCAACACGCCGCGCAGATCCTCCTGGCTGAGGGAGTGCTGGCCCAACCTCAGGTGGCTCAGCGAATGGGCGGTGGTCAGGTCCCAGCACACCTGGGCCACCCCGGCCAGCGGCTCGGGCGTGACCAGCACCTCCTCGCCCGCGGCCTGGAGCCGGTGGTGGACCCGCTCGACACAGACGTCGAAGGGCGTACCGATGAGTAAATACATGCTCCCTCCGTGTAGCGAGGTGGAACGGTGCTCGCCGTCCCACCCCGCTCGCGCTTACTTCTCCCGCAAGCAGAACCCTACTGCCTTGGAGCTTTGGTGACCCACCGAGGCGCTATTGACGATGGCTCGATCCCAGACATTCACGATCATCACGTAGCCGCATGGCTGCATCCCGGTGGTGTTGAGCGACCAGGGGTCGCCCGGGGCCACGGCGGTCTGGGTGATTCCACCAGAGGGCAGCGGCTGTCCAGCGGGGGCCGCAAAGGGGAGCGTGCCCAGGCCATAGGAGCCAAAGTACTTGTCGCGGGCCACGAAGTGGCCGGTGAGGGTCACGCCCTGGGTAAAGTCCTTGCAGTTGCCGCCCGAGTCGATGTTGATGTCGGCCTCGGGCCAGGTGTTGTCGAGTTGGACCCGGTGGGTCTCCTCGTCCACGATGGAGGCGTCGTTGGGGGCGGTGGCCCGTTGCAACCGGAGTTCCCACAGCTCGTCACCAGCCGTATCCCACCAAGCCAAGCGGTTGTCGATGTCCGGGGCGTAGAGGAAGAAACCGTTCATGACCTCGGCGTTGCTGAAGGGAACCAGGGTGGGGCTCACCAGGTTCAAGGTGGTGGTGACGTTGGCCCAGGATTCCCAGGCCAGGGTGAGCGGGTTCTGCCGCCGCACCTGCACGCGGTAATACATGCCCAGATAGGTCGGCCCGCTGACCACCACCCGGCCCGCAAACGGGCAGGGGCGACCCAGCGAATCGGGGGCGAAGCCGTTTTCGAAGGTGGCGCTGGGCAGGGTCAGGCCGCTCGAGCCGTCGATGTCGCTGACCACGATCCCGCCGATGCGGTAGAGGTTGATGCCGGGCTGGCCGGGGCGGATCTGCACGTGGGTGTCGAGGCGGTTGCCCCAGTAGGGCATGGCGTCGGGGTCGGTGGTGGAGGGCGGGGTGGCCCAGGAGAGCACCGCCCGCACCCGCGAGGGCTTGGCCTTGGCGCACAGGCGGCGGTGAGGGTTGAGATCCGCCTTGAGCAAGGCCGCGTAGTGCAGCCCCCCGGTAGGGATGTTTTGGATGTCGTGGACGTTCACCGCCACCGTGCCCAGGTACTCCCACTCGCACTTATCGTCCCAGTCGGCCCAGAAAGCCACGTACTCCTGGCTCCCCCGGCTGCACAGGTTGCCGGAATACCCGCTGGGCTTTTTGACGGTAAAGGTGGCGACCAGCCACTCGCGGTGGGTGTCCAGGGCCAGACAGTCGAGTTCCTCGTAGGTGACGTTGCCCTGGATCTGGTCGAGGGCGTCTATGGCCGCAGCCCAGTCGAGGCCGAGGTTTTTCCACTGCTCGAGCTTCCCGGCGATGAGCTGCGGGCTGACCGAGGGGGCGCTGAGCGCCTGGTGCAGTTCCTTGAAGCCGAAGCGGTGCGGCTCCACCACGGTCTTGAGTTCCCGGGCCCGGCTCGGCACGCTGTAGAGCTTGGCCAGCTCCTCGAAGGGGGATGGGTCGGGTTCGGGGATGGGGATGGGCTTGACGATCTCTTTGAGGATCTCCGGGTCGAGCTTGAGCTGGTCCCAGATCTTCACGTCCACGTGCTCGAACAGACACCACCATTTATTGGTGGGTTTGATCTGGATACTGGCCTCGAGCGCGTTGCCCCAGGGCGGGAGCCAGAAGGGGTTGGGCGGCGGCACCCACTCCCACGAGAGGATGGCCCGTACCCGGGGCATCACCGCGGTGTCGCAGCACTTGCGGTCGGGGTCGAGCTTGAGGCTCACCGCGTAGGTCAGGGGCTTGTTGGGCTTCCCGGCGCAGTCGTTGGCGTTGGGGATGTCGTGGACGTTGGTGGCCACCACCCCCAGATCCTGCCAGCCTGCGCCATAGTCGATGAAGAAGCGGACGTACTCGAAGGTGCCCTTCTGACAGAGGTTGCCCCCGTAGCCGAAAGGCAGCTTGACCTCGATGACCGCCTCGAGCTGGTCGAGGTCGGGGTTATAGCCCAAGCAGGTGAGCTGTTCGTACTTGGTGTTGGGCTGCCACTTGAGGGCGGCCTTGGCACCGCTCTCCAGGTTGCCGAAGTGGTTGGGGTTTTTGGCGATCAACCGGCGAAACTGTGAACGTTCTTTTTCGATGCGGACGGCTTCGATAGGTTTTTCTCTGGCCATAAAGCTCCTTTCCGCAGGCCAAACGCCTACTGAACGCGCTCTTCGCCACTCGGGCAGATAAGGGCAAAACCCGTCTGGCGAGCCGATCCTGGATAAGCCGCACCTCCTTTCCCCATACTGGGAAGGGGTCACGGTGGCTCTCGCGTCAGCGCCCGAAGCAGGGAGCGAGGTCAGGTTATGAACCGTGCCCGGTGAGGCCGGGACATGTCGGTGCAACTAGCCAATCAGCCTTGAAGCAGCCTCGAGGCTAACCCTAGCAGACCAAGCGTTACACCAGCGTTATAGCCATCTTGACCAAAAGGGGGGGCCATGCGTGAGGTGACCGGCTGCTACAATGGCTGGTCACCGCCAGGGGGCTAAGAAGGCCTCGAGCCGGGCGAAGGTGTAGTCCAGCAGGATTGCCAGGATCGCCACCGCGGCTGCTCCTTGGGCCACCAAGGCCAGGTTGGAAACGGCCAGCCCGGCGATGATCGGCACCCCCAGCCCACCCCCGCCCACCAGCGGGGCCAAGGTGGCCGTCGCCAGGATCAGCACGAAGCTGGTACGGACCCCGGAGAGGATCACCGGCAGCGCCAAGGGAAGCTCGACCCGGAACAACCGCTCGCGCGGCGAGAGGCCCATCCCCCGAGCCGACTCGAGCACGTCCCCGGGGAGCCCGGCCAGCCCCTCGAGCGTGTTCCGCACCACCGGCAAGAGCCCGTAGATGAAAAGAGCCAGCACCGCCCCCTGGGCCCCGAACCCGAAAAAGGGTAGGGCCAACGCCAGCACCGCGGGGGGCGGGAAGGTCTGCCCGACCGCGACCAGGTTCTCCACCAGCGGTCGGAAGGCTTCCCCCTGCCCTCGGCTCACCCAGACCGCCAGCGGGAGACCCACCAGCAGCACCAATCCGCCCGCCAGCAAAGTGAGGCCCAGGTGCTCGAGGGTCAAGTTCAGGAGCGTCTGCCGCTCGAAGATGGGGGTCTGTACGCTGGGGAATAGCCGCCCCAGCACGGCCCGCCAGAGCCCTTGCTGGGCGAACAACACCAGCACCCCAGCCCATAGCCCGAGCGGGAACCAGATTCCGCCATTCCGACGGGCCACGATCCGCTGGGTCACGATACCATTACCCCCTCGCTTCGCTCGGCGAAAGCCCGCCGCCCGGCTAGCGCCGCGAAACTACGCCGCCCCTCCTTGTGGTCGGCCAAAAGACGCCTCCCCCCTGCCGTCCCCGCTGAAGCGGGCTCCTTTGCTCAGGGCCAGCACCGTGCTCATCCAGACCTCGCCCACCAGTTCGCCCGCCTCGTTTTGCACCAGCGCCAGGTCGCTCCCGGCCGCGATCATCTGCGAAAGCGCATCGCGGGCGGTGGCCGAGAGCGAGAGAACCGGCAGGCCGTCGCGGCTCGGGGCGCTCTGCAGGGGTTTGAGCAGCTCGGAAAGGTGGCGGCGCTCGAGCACCAGCAAGGCCCGGCTCTCCCCCAAAAATCGCTCCACGAAGGGGGTCTGGGGGTGTGTCAGCAGGCGTTCGGGGGGGTCTACCTGTTCGATTTGACCCTGGTTCATCAAGCAGATGCGGTCGGCCAGCCGCACAGCCTCCTCGAGGTCGTGGGTGACGAACAGGATGGTCTTTTTCAACGCGGCCTGGAGCCTCAAGAACTCATCTTGCAACCGGGCCCGGGTGGGCGGGTCCACCGCGCCGAAGGGCTCGTCCATCAGCAAGACCGGCGGGTCGGCGGCCAAGGCCCTAGCCAGCCCCACCCGCTGGGCCTGCCCGCCGGAAAGCTCGCGGGGGTAACGGTGCAGGAAGGTCTCGGGCTCGAGGCCCACCAACGCCAGCATCTCGCGGGCCCTCTCCTCGCGCCTCTCCTTGGCCCAACCCAGGAGCTTGGGCACCACCACCACGTTCTCGAGCACGGTCATGTGGGGAAAGAGCCCGATGCTCTGGATGACGTAACCCATCCCCCGCCGCAGCTCCACCGGGTCCAGGCTCATCACGTCCCGCTCGCCCACCAGAATTCGACCCTCGCTGGGCTCGATGAGGCGGTTCACCAGGCGCAAGAGGGTGGTCTTGCCACACCCCGAAGGCCCCAGCAGCACGCACAGCTCGCCCTGGGCCACCTCGAGGCTCACCCCCCCCAGGGCCTCGGCCCCGCCATAGCGCTTGACGACGTTCTCAAAGCGGATCATAAAAAATTGAGGAAAGAGGAAGGAGGAAAGAAAATGCTTCTAACCTCTTTCCGCTTTGACCTTTCCTCTCGCTTATCGCACCCCCCTCGGCGTCAGCCATCGCCCCACCTGCCGCAGCAGCACGTCAATCAGCAGGGCCAGGATGATCACTGGAATGGCCCCCAGCAGCACCAGATCGGGCGCTCCGCCCTCCACCCCGCGCAGGATGAAGAAGCCCAGGCCGCCCGCCCCGATGAGGGCGGCGATGGTGGTGATGCCGATGGTGAGCACGGCGGCCCCGCGCACCCCCTCCATCACCAGAGGCAAGGCCAGCGGCAGTTCCACCCGGAAGAGAAGCTGCTGTGCGCTCATGCCCATCCCCCGCCCGGCTTGGCGGAGGTCGTCGGAGACGGCCTGTAACCCCGCCCTGGTCCCGGCCACGACAGGCAAAAGCGCGTAGAGCGTGAGCGCCAGCACCGCCGGGGCCGCCCCGATCCCCCGCACCCCGGCTTCGGTGAGCGGCGCGTTCAAAGCCAGGCGTAGCGGGTCCGGCCCGAGGAGACCAAAGAGCAAGGCCCCCATCACCACCATGCCCAACACCCCCACCGGCAAAGCCACCGCGAACACCGCCCAATTCCCCACCGCCCGGAATACGCGGACCAGCAAAGCCCCGATGATCAAAATGGCCAGGGCGACCTCGAGGCTCATGGCCCTCGAGAGCCAGGCCAACGGCGCAAGCAGCAGACCGAAGAGCGCCAGGGAGGGGATGGTTTGCAGAAAACCGGTCACCCCCACCACCCAGTTGAACCCGCGCCCCCTGGAGGCCAGAATCCCCAACGGAACCCCGATCAGCACCGCCTGGATTAGGGCGCTTCCCGACAGGGCCAGGTGCCGCCAGAGCTCGGTGCCGAACTGGGAGCGCCAAGCGCCCAATTCCACCGTGGGGCCGAGCCGGTCGAAAGCACCCATCAGGAGCAAGGCGATGAAGGCGACCGGAGCCGTCCAGGTGGCCCGCCAGCCCGATTCACGGTACGCGGCGAAGAAGGCCAGGTAGAAGGCCGGGATGCCGAGCCAGAAGCCCCCGGCGGGGGAAACCCGGGCGAACTCTCCGGCCTCTTCGAGCAGCCGCTGGGCCCCGGCGGAGATCAGGCCGCCCCAAGCCAGTACCCCCAACCCCGCGACCAGCCCGCGCCAGGTGCCTTTGAACCCGGGCAGGATGAGCCAAAGGACCAGAAGAACCACCGCCCAAAGCGGGTCCAGCCCCAACGCCGCGTAGCCCACCCCGGGCGAGATGCGCGTCGGCTTGAGCAGCAGCCAGGGCAGGAAGAGCGTCACAAGGCCCAGCCCCGCGGCCAGCAAAGCCACGGGGTCGAGACCTGAGAACGAGCGTCGGAGCATTCCCCACCGAGCAGTTAGCTTTTAGCCCTTAGAGCCAACCCCTAATCGCCAATCGCTACTTCAGGATGCCCTTGCTCTTGAGGTAATCCCGCGCCACGTCCGCCGGGTTCTTGCCGTTCACCGCGACCTGGGCGTTCAGGCTCGAGAGGGTGGCCTCGTTGAGGGCGGCGAAGACCGGGTTCATCAGTTGGGCGATCTCCGGGTATTTGTCGGCCACGGCCTTGCGCACGGTGAGGGCGGGCTGGTACACCGCCACCGCGCCCTGCGGGTCGGTGAGGGCCACCAGGCCGAGGGCGGCGATCCCGCCATCGGTGCCGTAGGCCATCGCGGCGTTGACCCCGCTGGTGCCCTGGGCGGCAGCCTGTTCGGTCTGGGTGGTGTTGCCGCCGGGGAGGATGAGCAGTTGCTCGGGCTTGAGCTTGAAGCCGTAGACCTTCTCGAAGGCCTTGAGGGCGTCGTCGCGGTCCACGAACTCCTGGCTGGCAGCCAGCTTCACCGGCTTGCCCGCGTTGACGTACTTGGCGAAGTCGGCGATGGTCTTAAGACCTTCCTTATCGGCTAAGGTCTTGGGCACCGCGATGGCCCAGGTGTTGTTGGCCGGGGCCACAGCCAGCCAGACGATGCCGTTCTTGGCGTCGAGTTCCTTGGCCTTGGCGTAAGCCTGGGCGGCGTTGCGGGTGAGGGCGGCATCAATTTTCTCGTTGGGGAAGAATTGGGTGACCGCGGTACCGGTGTACTCGGGGTAGAGGTCGATCTCGCCCGAGGTCAGGGCCTTGCGCACCACCGTGGTGGGGCCAAAGCTACAGCGGTCGTTGACCCGGAAACCGCCCGCCTCGAGGACCAGCTTGGTCATCTGGCACAGCACCGCACCCTCGGTGTCGATCTTGGAGCCGATGGTAATGGGGCCTTTTTGCGCCAGGGCCAGACCCATCCCCAGCGCAATCAAGAACGCGAATACCTTGTTCATGCTCTCCTCCCGGTTCGAGCCCCCATTTGTGAGTAGACCTACAAGTTGGGGGGCTCATTAGGTCTGCAACATAACACTCTGGGTTCTCCCGTTTGTCAGCAGGATTACCTAAGTCAGCCGAGAGACCGAAGCGATCGGCAGAGGAGCGGGCTCGAGCCCTCTTTAGATTTCCTGTAGCTTCAGCACCCTGGCCTGGGCCAGCTCGAGCACCTCTGGCGCGCTCAGGCCGAGTTCATCGCGCAGGACCTCGAGCGTATCGGCCCCCAGCAGCGGCGGGGCGTCGCGGATCGCGGCCGGGGTTCGCGAGAGGTGTCCCAGCGGACTCCCGATGAGGGGGATCCGTCCGAGCGTGGGGTGCTCGACCTCCCGGCGCATCCGCCGGGCTTGGGTTTGCGGCTCGGCGAAGGCTTCGGCCAGGTTGTTGACCGGGGTGGCGGGGACCCCGGCCTCCCGCAGCAGGCTCAGCCAGTGGTTTCTGGGCTGCTCGCGCAAGATTTCCGCGAGCCGGGCGACGAGTTCTGATCGGTGCTCGACCCGGCTGGGGTTGCTCTGGAAACGGGGGTCTTCCCAAAGCTCAAGGTGGCCGATGGCCCCACAAAACCGGCGGTACTGCTCGTCGTTACCGATGGTGAGCATGAACCAGCCGTCGGCGGCCTCGAACGCTCCGTACGGCACGATCTGGGGGTGGGCGTTCCCCAGCCGGGCCGGGAGCTTTTGGGTGAGCAAGTAGCTCTGGGCCAGGTTGGCCATAGCTGCTAAGCCCACGTCGAAGAGAGCCAAGTCGATGTGCTGGCCCAGGCCGCTGTGCCCACGCTCCAGCAGCGCCGCCAGCACCGCGATGGCCCCGTTCATCCCGGTCATCAGGTCAATCCAGGCCACCGGCACCCGCAGCGGCGGCCCCTCCGGCTCGCCCGTCACCGACATGATACCGATGAGCCCCTGCACCGCCACGTCGTAGCCGGGCTCGCCCCGTCGCGGCCCGGTCTGCCCGTAGCCGGTCACCGAGAGGTAGATGAGCCGAGGGTTGAGCGCGGAGAGGGTTGGGTAATCCAACCCGTAGCGGGCCAGGTCGCCCACCTTGTAGTTCTCCACCAGCACGTCAGCCTTGGCAGCCAGGCGGCGGACGAGTTCGGCCCCTCTGGGGTCTTTCAGGTTGATCGCCAGGCTTTTCTTGCCGCGGTTCACCGAAAGGTAATAAGCACTCTCCCCTTCCGACCCCAGCCTCCAGTCGGCGGATTCGTCGGGTTCGATAAAGGGCGGTCCCCACGACCTGGTTTCGTCGCCCCACAGGGGTTCGATCTTCCAGACCGTGGCCCCCAGATCGGCCAGCATCTGGGTGCAGTACGGCCCGGCCAGTACACGCGAGAGGTCGAGGACGC
>DASTSL010000066.1:0-26365 GCA_035760705.1 Meiothermus sp.
TGGTCGTAGGCGTGCATGTAGTCGCGCAGCGCCGAGCCATCCCCGTAGAGGGGCAGGGGTTTGTCCTCGAGCGCGTTGGTCACGAACAGCGGGATGATCTTCTCGGGGTACTGGTAGGGGCCATAGGTGTTGGAGCCCCGCGTCACCACCACGTCCAGGCCGTAGCTGATCCCATAGCTGAAGACCAGGTGCTCGGCGGCGGCCTTGCTGGCCGCGTAGGGGCTGCGGGGGCGCATGGGGTCGGTCTCGAGGGAGTGATGAAGGGTGCCACGCAGGTCGCCGTAGACCTCGTCGGTGGAGACGTGCAAGAAGCGGCGGACTCCGGCCTTGCGGGCTTCCTCCAAAAGCACCAGGGTTCCCTCCACGTTGGTTTTGACAAAGGGGCGGGGGTCTAAAAGCGAGCGATCCACATGGCTCTCGGCGGCGAAGTTCAAAACCGCGTCCACCCCGGTTAGGGCCTTGCGGACCGCCTCGGGGTCGGCGATGTCGCCTTGCACAAACTCGATTTGGGAACGCACGGGCTCGAGGTTCTCCAGGTTGCCCGCGTAGGTGAGCTTGTCGAAGACCACCACCTCCCACTCGGGGTGGGCCTGCACCGCGTAATGCACGTAGTTGGAACCGATAAATCCGGCCCCCCCGGTCACCATCACTCGCTTGAAATTCCCCATCATTCCCCCCACACCTTATGTCCCCAATGAAGGGGTCCTCGGGTTGGGTGTTTTCTTTGCGAAACGCCTAAACGGCCACTTGAAGTTTTCCAAACCTTTACCAGCTCAACGCGGGGTTGACTATCCACGATCTTCCTCCCATAAATCCATCCCGAAATAATCCCAGGGCAAACGGCCTTCGTTGGGGTCTTGGATGTCAAACTGGCTGTTCATGGCATAGAGCAGGGTCGCGCCGTGGGCTCCGGCCCGGTAGCCGTGGGCCACCCCGCTGGGGATATAGAGGAGCGCCGGGGCTTCCCCGGAGAGCAAGTAAGCCCGCCGGTTTCCCAAGGTGGGGGAGTCCTTGCGCACGTCTACCAGCCATACCTTGAGTTCGCCCTGGATCACGCACCACAGCTCGTCCTGCACCCGCTTGGGGTGGAGGTGGAAGGCATTGATCCGCCCCGGCACAGCCCAGGAGACCGAGATCTGGCGAGTTTCGAAGCTCACCGGCAGCCCTTCCACCCGGCCCTCGCTGAGCCGGAGGTGTTCCATGAAGGAGCCCTCGAGCGAGCGGTGCTTGCGCAAGGGCTGGTGCAACACCCCGCCGATCTCCGGCTGGGGGTCGTACCGTTGGATGCTGAGGGCGGCCAATACGTCGGGGTCGAGCATCACAGGCTCCATTCTCGCTTTAGGCTTTGCCAGCGCCGGGTATCGAGGGAGATGTCCTCGGGAAGCGCCACCGGCGAATCCGCGCGCAGCCCCGGCTGCACGTCCCCTCGGGTGCGGCGAGCCAGCTCGTAGACCGATTTGCGCTCGGTGACGATGTGCAGCGTGTCGAAAGGGATTTGCGAAAGGTGCCCCAAAGCCAGCGCCACCTCCGGCGCGATGACCTCCAGATAGTCTTGGCCGGTGTAGAGGTCGGTGTAGGCCACCGGGTAGGGCCAGGGCGAGGGGCGAAAAGAGGTGCGGATCACCAGGTGGCGGGGCACCGCCCGCACGGCTTCCTCGGCCACCAGCTTGGTGAGGGCGTAGTAGTTGCGCACCGGGCCGGGGGGGTCGTCCTCCTGGTAGGCGCCCACATCGCCCCAGAAGACGTAGTCGGTGGAGATATGCACGAAGAAGAGGCCCCCCTCGAGCGCCGCCCTGGCCAGGTTACGGGTTCCCTCCACGTTGACCCGCCAGCAAGCCTCGCGCTCGCGTTCGGCCCCGGCCACGTCGGTGTAGGCCGCGGCGTGGACGATGGCCTGGGGTTGGTGGCGCTCGAGGGTAGTTCGAACGCTCGAGGGATCGGTGATGTCGAGTTCGTGGAGGGATGGAGCGATCAAATCCGGCATCAAGCCGCGCAAAGCCGTGCCCAGACGCCCACTCCCCCCGGTCAACAAAAGCTTCATAGCGTAAGAATTCCCCGTCCTATAGCTTGACCCGGCTGCGATCCCCCAGCACCAGTTGCAGGGTGTGGCGGCGACCGTTGCCCTTGCCATCTACCACTACCCCCTGGCCCAGGATGCTCGAGTCCAGACGGTAGGGCAGGTTACGAACCTCGGCCTCGTCCATCAGGATCGAGTACTCGACCTCGCTCGAGACCACCTTGGCGTTTTTCCCGATGGCCGTGTAGGGGCCGACAAAGCCATCCTCGACCACCGCGCCGGGGCCGATATAGGCCGGGCCGCGCACCGTGCTGCGAATCACCTTGGCCCCGGCCTCGACCACCACCTCCCCCACCACCTCGGCGCCGCTGAGTTCGCCTTTGATGCAGCGGGCGAGTTGCGAAAGCACCAAGCGGTTGCCGTCCAAGAGGTCTTCGGGTTTCCCGGTGTCCTTCCAGTAGCCCCGCACCTGGTGGGCCACTACCGGCATTCCGCCGTCGAGGAGGCCCTGGATGGCCTCGGTGATCTCGTACTCGCCCCGCCCGGAGGGTTTGAGGTTCTCGATGACCCGGTGGATCCGTGGCCCAAAGAGATAAACCCCGACCAACGCCAGGTTCGAGGGGGGATCCTGGGGTTTTTCCACCAGCCGAACCACCTGGCCCCGCTCGTCGAGCACGGCCACCCCGAAAGCCCGGGGGTCTTCCACCGGGGTCAGCAGCACGATGGCCTCGGGGTGGTTGGTGCGGTACTCCTCGACCAGGTGCTCGATCCCGCCGGAGAGGAGGTTATCCCCCAGGTACAGCACGAAGGGCTCGTCCTCGAGGAAGGGCCGGGCGGTGCGCACCGCGTGAGCGATGCCGAGCGGAGCCTCCTGGAGGATATAGGTAAATCGCGCCCCAAACTGCTCTCCATCCCCCAGCGCGTTCCTCACCTCGTCGCCGGTCTCGGGGCTGATGACCACGCCGATATCGGTGATGCCGCAGTGAACGAGATCCTCCACCGCGTAAAAGAGGTTGGGTTTGCCCGCGATGGGGATGAGTTGCTTGGCCCGGGTGTGGGTGAGGGGCCGCAGCCGGGTGCCTTTACCACCGGAGAGGATGAGTCCTTTCACCTAAACATCTCCTCAGCATGAACAAAGTAATCCCCGCGAGACCCATAGGGGATTGTGCCCATCGCCGCAGTCGCCTGGTGCTTACCGTAGATTTCCCTACATTCAACTTGGCGCAACTTAATCCCCCGATTCCAGGATGGGTTTTGTCACCTCAGCCACCCCTGAGCCCTCTCGAAAACCCAAATCCAACCGCACCAGGTCGTCTTCGCCCAGATACTCCCCGCTCTGCACCTCGATGATGACCAAATCAATCAGACCGGGGTTGGAGAGTCGGTGTGGGGTTCCAGCCAAAACGCTGAGGGCCTCGTTGGTGCGCAGCAGGTGGGTTTGGTCTTCCTTCAAGACCTGGGCGGTGCCCGAAACCACCGTCCAGTGTTCGCTGCGGTGGTGGTGCAGGTGGAAGGAAAGGGATTGTCCCGGTTTGATCACCAAGCGTTTGATCTTGAACTGCGCACCCTCCTCGAGCACCGTGTAGCTCCCCCAACGGCGCTGGACGGTGCGGTGTTCGCGGGCGGTGTCGTGCTCGACTTTTTGCAGCCGCTCGACGACCTTTTTCACGTCCTGTACTTTGTCTCTCCGGGTAACCAGGAGCGCGTCGCGGGTATCTACGATCACCAGATCCTCGACCCCGATAGCCGCGACCAACCGTTCCTCGGTCTGCACAAAGGTGTTGTGGGTGTCTACCAGGACGGCCTCGCCCAGCACCCGGTTGCCTTCCGGGTCGGCGGGAACTAATTCCGCAGCGGCATCCCACGAACCCAGGTCGCTCCAGCCGAAGCGGGAGGGAACCACCGCTACTTGCTCGGCCTTCTCCATCACCGCGTAATCCACCGAGATGCTGGGGACGGCGTGAAAGGTCTTGGTGTCGAGGTATTGGGGCGTTTCACGGGGGCTGGCCTGCCAGCACCGCAATACTGACTCGTATACCTCCGCGGCGTGGGTTTGCAGGGCCTCAAGGTAGGCCCCGGCTTGGAAGCAGAAGATTCCTGCGTTCCAGAAAAAGCCCCCCTGCTCGAGATAGCTCTTGGCCCGGAGGGCATCGGGCTTTTCCACGAACCGCCGCACCGCGTAGACCCCTTCGGCCAGGGGCTCGCCCTGCTCGACGTAGCCAAAGCCGGTGGCGGGGTAGCTGGGCTGGATGCCAAAGGTGACCAGCTGACCCTGCTGGGCTGCGGCTCGAGCCCGCTCGACAGCCTCCCCGAAGGCTTGGGGATCCTCGATCAGATGGTCAGCGGAGAGGATCAACAAGGTTTCGTCGGCCCCGTGACGCTCCGACACCGAGAGGGCGGCCAAAGCGATGGCCGGGGCAGTGTTGCGGCGCAACGGCTCGACCACGAAGACCAGCGGAGGATAGTCCCCGATCTTGAGCGCCTGATACTCGTTGAGCGTACTGTAGTAGTGCTCCTGTCCGGTGACCGTCAGCACCTCCGAGACCCCCGGCAGGCTCACCGCTCGCAAAAGGGCTTTTTGCAACAGGCTCTGCCCGTCCGGCAGCCGCATAAAGGGTTTGGGATAGAGTTCACGGGAGACCGGCCATAGCCGGGTCCCCGCCCCTCCGGAAAGAATCACCGCGATCATCAGATACCCTCGGTCGGCCCTAGGCTCGACCTTACCGATCCTAATCTACCCGGCCCACATAACCCTATCGTGAACCCATCAGGCCCGACCCCATCAGCACCGAAAGCCCCTAGCGTTACGTAGGGTGTCGGGGTGAGGAAGCTATGAAACGGGGAGGTTACGGAGAGGAGAGCAAATCGCTGAGCGCTAAACGCTCGAGGTAGCCCGGAAACCGGCGCTCTCCTCTCACACCCTCACTCCATCTCCCCCCCAACTCCCGTAGGCGTAAAACCGGCCCCGTTCTCCCTTGAGGTAATCCAGCAGGGGCTCGCGCAGGGGGCGGTGCTCCTCGAGCTTGACCGCCACCTCCTCCGGGGTAAAGAACCGCGCTTCGACGATGTGCCCGTCGGGGTCGCGGGGGTTCAAGAGACCATCGTAGGTGGCGCGGAAGGCCATCGCCAGGGTGCGCTCGTGCTTACGGGCGTCCTCGACCTGGATCACGTAAGCCAAGTGATCAATTCCGCGTACCCACAAGCCGGTCTCTTCGCGCACCTCCCGTTTGAGGGCGTCCAGCAGGGTCTCGCCAGCCTCCACCGTGCCGCCGGGCAGGGTGTAGCGCACCCGGCCCCTCCGGCTCCAATCGTTCGCCACCAGCAATACCCGACCTTGTTTGTCCATCAGGATTGCTGCGGCCACCAGAAGTTCGCGCCGCAGGCCGTGGCTCATGGACCACCCCACAGAGGAAAGTAGGGGGTGGGGTGTAGGGGGTAAGCTCTTAATCTCGTTTCCTCCCCGCCCATCCTCGAGGCGGGGCTGGTGGGAGGCGCGAACATCACGCCTCCCTGCTCGGCAATGTGAGGGACGTCTCCCCGGCGATCGTGGCGAGTTGGCGCTCCTGATCCGCCCGCTTGAGGGCTTCGTGAAGTGCGGAAAGGTCACCGCCCAAGACCCCCTCGAGGTCGTGGGTGGTAAAGCCGATCCGGTGATCGGTGACGCGGGACTGGGGGAAGTTGTAGGTGCGGATCTTCTCCGAGCGCTCCCCGGCCCCGATCTGAGCCAAGCGGTCTTCACGGCGCCGGGCGGCCTCCTCGGCGCGTTTGATCTCTAAGAGCCTCGAGCGCAGGATGGTGAGGGCCTTCTCTTTGTTCTTGATCTGGCTCCTCGACTCCATACAGCTCACGATCATCCCGGTGGGCTTGTGCAGCACCTGCACCGCCGAGTCGGTGGTGTTCACGCCCTGCCCGCCCGGGCCGGAAGCCCGCGAGACGGTGATCTCGAGGTCGGCGGGGTCGAGTTGCACGTCCACCTCCTGGGCCTCGGGCATCACCGCCACGGTGGCGGTGGAGGTGTGGATGCGCCCCTGGGTCTCGGTGGCGGGAACCCGCTGCACCCGGTGGACCCCGGCCTCGTACTTGAGCACCCCGTAAGCCCCGGCCCCGGTGACCTCGAAGGAGACCTTCGAGACCCCGCCCAAGTCGGTCAGGCTGGTGTCGAGGATCTCGGTGCGGAAGCCCTTGCGCCGGGCGAACTCCATGATCATGTCGCGCAGTTCGGCGGCGAAGAGGGCGGCCTCTTCCCCACCGGTTCCGGCGCGGATCTCCACGATGACGTTTTTATCGTCCAGGGGGTCTTTGGGGAGCAGCATCACCTCGAGCTTGGCTTCCAGCTCGGGGATGCGCCGCCGGATCTCCTCTACCTCCAGCCGGGCCATCTCGGCCATGTCGGGGTCGTGCAAAAGGCTTTTGGCTTCCTCCAGATCCGAGAGGGCTTTTTTGTACTCGCGGATCGTAGCCACCAGCTCGCCCATCTCGGCGTAGCGCTTGGAGAGGCGCTGGTACTTGCCCTGATCGCTGAGCACCGCCGGGTCGGCGAGTGAAGCCTCCAGGCTCTGGTACTCCTGTTCTAAGGACTCGAGTTTTTCTAGCATCGAAGATCACTATCCTACAGGATACCGCTAAACGCTGAACCCTGAACGTCCAAGCCTAACACCGGGCGACCGGGTCCAGGGACCCTCACCTTGACAAGATTTTTAGGCAAGCCTAAACTAGGGAGTATGTGGGTTTAGGCATTCCTAAATCCCGAGGGGAATTTATGTGGATGACTTTGGCTATCGCGGCAACGGTTTACAGCTTGCTGAACCTTTGCTTCGGGAAATTCGAGGACGAGACCCCGCTCCTCCCTCGAGTGCTCAAGCTCGTGATCTACCTGAGTATTACCGCCCTTCTGGCTTGGGTCGGGCCTTGGGCTTTGCTATGGGTATTGGGGTTATTGGCCGCCGGGTCAGTTGTTCACTGGGTCTGGTGTGCCCATAACGGGATTAATCCTTTGAGCGCCGAGCCCAAAGAGCGGTATTACCGGCTGCGGAGCTGGAGGCCAGCATGATCCAGCCCGCCCACCCACCCCTCTCCGAAGCCCAGGAGGACTACCTCAAGCAGATCCTCCTGCTGGGCGGCGGGGAGAAGCTCGAGGACACCCGCTCGGTCTCGACCCAGGCCCTGGCCGACCAGATGGAGATCAAACCGGCTTCAGTCACCGGAATGCTCAAAAAGCTGGCCGAACTGGGGCTGGTGGAGTACGAGGCCTACAAGGGAGTGCGCCTCACCGAGGCCGGGTACAAGGTGGCGCTCGAGGTTTTGCGCCACCACCGGCTCTTAGAGGCTTATCTGCACCAAGCCCTCGGCTACGGCTGGGAGGAGGTCCACGCCGAGGCCGAACGGCTCGAGCACCACATCTCCGAGGCTTTCGAGGCCCGGATCGCCGAGTGGCTGGGCCACCCCTCGCACGACCCCCACGGAGACCCCATCCCCACGGTGGAGTTGGAACTCCCCAAGGATGCACCCACCAAGCGCCTGGTCGCCCTGGAAGCGGGCGAATACGGGCTGGTGGCGCGGGTCTCCACCCAGGACCACGACACCCTCAACCTGTTAGCCCACCTTCACCTGCGCCCCGGTGTGGGGGTCAGGGTGCTCGAGCACTCCGCGGAGGGCATCCGCATCGAGATCCGACACGAACACCTCGACGAACGCTTTCTGCTGCCCTCTTCGCTGGCTCAGGTGGTCTGGGTAGGAGTAACCGGGGATAGCTATGTGGGCGATTTTTGATCGTGAAGTTGGAGTCCGCCATGATCAACCCTAACCCCCAAACCCTCGACCAACGCATGAACACTCAGGCGCTGGAAGTGCTCGAGCGGCGCAGCCCGCGTCGGGGCTTGAGCCGTCTGCTGCCCCTGATCGGCCCGGCCTTTGTGGCTAGCGTGGCCTACATCGACCCCGGCAACTTCGCCACTAACATCCAGGGCGGGGCCAAATTCGGCTATCTGCTGTTGTGGGTGATCCTTGCCGCCAACCTGATGGCGATGCTGATTCAGTTTTTGTCCTCCAAGCTGGGCATCGTGAGCGGCTTGAACCTCCCCGAGGTGATCCGTCAGGAGTGGCCTGAGCCCCTGGTGTGGTTCTACTGGGTGCAGGCTGAGGTAATCGCTATGGCCACCGACCTGGCGGAGTTTCTGGGGGCTACCCTGGCTCTCAACCTGCTCTTTGGGATTCCACTATTCTGGGGTGCGGTGCTCACCGGCATCCTGGCCTTTGGCATCCTGGCGATGCAGCGCTATGGCTTTCGACCCCTCGAGGCCACCATCGCAGCCTTTGTGGGGGTGATCGCGCTGGCCTATATCGTCCAGCTTTTCCTCTCCAAACCCGGAGCCGGCTTTATTCAGGGTTTCGTGCCGCACTTCCAGGGTGCCGAAAGCCTGTACCTGGCGGTGGGCATCTTGGGCGCCACGGTGATGCCCCATGTGATCTACCTGCACTCTGACCTTACCAAAGGCCGTATCCCCGCCGACAACCCGTCGCTCAAGCGCCGCCTGCTCCGCTTCAACCTGCTGGACGTGGTGATCGCCATGAGCATTGCGGGGCTCATCAACATGTCCATGCTGGCTGCCGCTGCCGCAACCTTTCACCTCACTGGCCGATCCGACATCGCCGACATCACCACCGCTTACCAGACCCTCAGCCCCCTCTTGGGGCCGTTAGCCGCGGTAGCTTTCGGGGTAGCTTTGCTGGCCTCGGGGCTCTCCTCGAGCACCGTGGGGACCTTATCGGGTCAGGTCGTCATGCAGGGGTTCGTGGGGTTCCAAATCCCCCTCTGGCTACGCCGCCTCCTCACCATGCTCCCGGCTTTCGCGGTGATCCTGCTGGGTCTCAACCCCACCAATGTGCTGGTACTCTCCCAGGTGGTGCTCTCCTTTGGCATTCCCTTCGCCCTGATCCCCCTGCTGCTCTTCACCGCCAACCGGCGCATTATGGGCGATCTGGTGAACTCGAGGCTCGTCACCGCCACCGGCTGGGTCATCGCCGCGGTCATCATCGGGCTCAATCTGTACCTGCTCGCTCAGACCCTCGGATTAACCGGTTAGGAACTGTAGCTATGGCTCATTCCCACACGCACTCCCATGGCCCGGCCCGCTACGACCAGGCCTTTGCCACCGGGGTCACCCTCAACCTGAGCTTGGTGGTCGTCCAGATCGTCTACGGGGTACTGGCGGGTTCGCTGGCCCTGCTTACCGATGCCCTCCACAATTTCCAGGACGTGATCGGGCTGGGCTTGGCCTGGGGCGCGGCGGTGCTGGCCCGACGGCTGCCCACCGCCCACTACACCTACGGGCTCAAGCGCTTCTCGATCCTGGCCGCTCTGGCGAACGGAACTTTACTCCTGGTAACCACCGGGGCCATCGTCTGGGAGGCCATCCGCCGCCTGATGAACCCCGAGCCGGTGCAAGGCGGGGTGGTGATGATCGTGGCGGCGGTCGGCATCGCCGTCAACCTGGTTTCGGCCCTATTTTTCCTGCGCGGGCGTGAGCACGACCTCAACATCCGGGGGGCTTTTTTACACCTGATGAGCGATGCGGCGGTCTCGCTGGGGGTGGTGTTGGCCGGATTAGGGATCGCCTTCACCGGCTGGCGGTGGATTGACCCGGTGGTGAGCCTGGTGATCGCGCTGGTCATCTTGTTCTCGACCTGGGGTTTGCTCCGCGACGCCTTCAACCTGGCGATGGACGCGGTTCCGCCGGGTATTGACCTGGGGGCCGTGCGCAACTACCTGACCAGCTTGCCCGGCGTGCGGAGCGTCCACGACCTGCACGTGTGGGCGCTCTCGACCACCGAGCCGGCGTTGACAGCCCATTTGATCGTTGAAAAGACCCAGGGGCAGGATGCCCTGCTCAGCCAGGTTCGGCGCGACCTTCACGACCGCTTCGGGATCGAACATGCCACCCTCCAGCTCGAGCAGGGCGACCAAGGCTACCCCTGCCAAGGCTGTGACGCGGAAGTCCAGCCCGCCCACGGTGATTCCCATGCATAGAATCGGACTCTCTACCCTGTTGGTGTTCGGCCTGGCGTTCGCTCAAGGGCTGGGCTGGGCTCAAGACAAGATCGAAAACCTCAAACCGCTGGGCCAGGATCGCCCGGTGCGAGTGGTCACCACCACCAACTTCATCACCGACCTGGCCCAGCAAGTGGGCGGCGAACGCGTCCAGGTGACCGGGCTGATGGGACCGGGGGTGGACCCCCACCTCTACAAGGCCTCCGCCGGTGACGTGCGGCGGCTAGCCCGGGCCGATGTGGTGTTTTACGGCGGGCTGGACCTCGAGGGCAAGATGGTGGAACTCCTGGAGCGCAACCCCAAGGCCATCGCCGTCACGCTGCGTATCCCCAAAGAGCGCCTGCTCAAACCCTCGGCCACCCTCCCCAGCAGCATGCGGGTAGACCCCCACGTGTGGTTCGACGTGAGCCTGTGGAAGTTCACCGTGAACGTGGTGCGGGACGCCCTGAGCAAACTCGACCCTGCCGGAGCCAGCGCCTACGCCGACAACGCTGCCCGCTACCTCAAACGGCTGGATCAGCTCGACGCCTTTGCCGAGCGCGAGCTTTCGCGGGTTCCCCCGGCTCAGCGGGTGCTCATCACCGCCCACGACGCCTTTAGTTACTTTGGGAAACGCTACAAGGTGGAGGTGCGGGGCCTGCAAGGGGTCTCGACGGTGGCCGAGGCCGGAACCAAGGACATCCAGGACCTAGCCGACTTCATCGTCCGGCGCAAGATCCCCGCCATCTTCGTGGAGAGCAGCGTTCCCCAGCGCACCATCGAGGCGGTGGCGGCGGCGGTGAAAGCTCGAGGCTTCAGCGTCAAGATCGGCGGCAGCCTCTTCTCGGACTCGGCGGGCAGCCCCGGCACCCCCCAGGGCACCTACGTGGGCATGGTGGAGCACAATGTACGGACGATCGTCGCCGCGCTCTTGGGGAATATGCCATGAGGTCGTAGGTCAATGCACGTAGGGTGCATGGCGCAAGCGCTAGCTCCGCGCACCACGCGGGCAACCCCGATACAGCGACCCTACCGACTGGGAGAATGACCATGATCCAGCCTCACCCTCAGCCCTCGACCCTGGACCCTCGACCCTCGCCCCCTCTAGAAGTCCGCGATCTCACGGTGGCCTACCGCGAGAAGCCGGTGCTGTGGGACGTGGATTTGGTGGTTCCGCCGGGTCAACTCTGCGCCATCGTGGGGCCGAACGGGGCGGGCAAGTCCACGCTCATCAAGGCCGTGCTGGGGCTGATCCCCAGAGCCTCAGGGACGGTCAGGTTCTTCGGGGAGGATCTAAAGGCGGCCCGCTCGAGGATCGGTTACGTCCCGCAGCGAAGCTCGGTGGACTGGGACTTTCCCACCAGTGCCCTGGACGTGGTGGTGATGGGACTTTACGGGCGGCTGGGCTGGTTCCGCCGGCCCGGCAAAAAGGAGCACCAAGAGGCCCTGCGCTGTCTCGAGCAGGTCTCGATGATCGACTTCGCCCACCGGCAGATCTCCCAGCTCTCCGGCGGTCAGCAGCAGCGGGTGTTTTTGGCTCGAGCCCTGGCGCAAAACTCCGACCTCTACTTCATGGACGAGCCCTTTGCCGGGGTGGACGCGGTGACCGAGGAAGCCATCCTGAAGGTGCTGCACGAACTCAAGGGCCAGGGCAAGACGGTGGTGGTGGTGCACCACGACCTCGAGACGGTGCGCGACCGCTTCGACTACCTGACCCTCCTCAACGTCCAGGTGATCGCCAGCGGGCCGATGGGTGAGGTGTTTACGCCGGAGAATTTGAAAGCCGCCTATGGCGAGCGGATGGTTTTGAGCTTGTAGGGACAACCGGGCCATCGTCGCTACGCGGGGAAACGCTATGTTCGACCTTCTCAGCCAGATTTTTACCGACTACACCCTGCGCAACGTGGCCCTGGGTGCGGCCATCCTGGGCGGTGTGGGCGGGGTGCTGGGCAGCTTCGCCACCCTCCGCCGCCAGAGCCTGTTGGGGGACGTGCTGGCCCACGCGGCCTTGCCCGGCATCTGCCTGGCCTTCCTCCTCTCGGGTTCCAAGGTTCCGCTGGTCTTGCTGGTCGGGGGCGGGCTGGCGGGCTGGGCCGCGGCCTTGTTGATGCTCACCGTGCTGCGCTACACGCGCCTCCCCGAGGACTCCGCGCTGGGGGTGATGCTCTCGAGCTTCTTCGGCTTTGGCATCGCCCTGCTGACCTTCATCCAGCACAGCAGCGACGCCAACCAGGCCGGGCTAGACAAGTTCATCTTCGGGCAGGCCGCCACCATCGTGGCCGCGGACGTGGTGACGATGGCGGTGCTGGGGGGATTGGCCCTGGCGCTGGTGGCTTTGCTCTACAAGGAGTTCAAGCTCCTCTCCTTCGACCCTGAGTACCTCTCGAGCCTGGGCTATCCCACCCGTGGCCTGGGCACTTTGCTGACCTCGCTCACGGTGGTGGCGGTGATGATCGGGCTGCAAACCGTAGGGGTGGTGCTGATGGCAGCCATGCTGATCGCCCCGGCTGCCGCCGCCAGGCAGTGGACCGATCGGCTGGGGAAGATGGTGCTGCTGGCCGCCGCTTTCGGCGCGTCCTCGGGGGTGATCGGGGCGGTGCTCTCGGCCAGCCGGGAGAACCTGCCCACCGGGCCCCTGGTGGTGCTCACCGCCAGCGTAATCGTGGTTGTCTCGCTGTTTTTCGCCCCCTTACGCGGGCTGGTGTGGCAGTGGGTGCGCGAGGCCAGAAACCGCAAGAGAATTAGGCTTGAGCGCATCCTGCTCGACGCCCACGTGCTCCATAACCACGGCGAACTCAGCCCCCAGACCCTGGCCCTGCGTCGCCGAACGAGCTTGCCGGTGGCCTTGAACGAGCTCAAGCAGCTCGAGGCCCAGGGCTGGACCAAGCAAGAGAACGGTCGCTGGCTGCTAGCCCCTGCCGGGCACGAGCGGGCGCACCGGCTCGAGCAGGAGATGCGGGGGTTGCCAAGGCTGGAGGCTCGAGGGGTCGTTTCGCCGACCGCAGAGAAAGATGGAGCCCTATGAGCGCTGATCTGGTCATCATCCTCACCGCCGTCCTGGTCTCCACCGCCTCGGCGCTGGTGGGCACTTTCCTGGTCTTGCGCCGTATGGCCCTGATGTCCGACGCCATCTCCCACGCGGTGCTGCCGGGGATCGTACTGGCCTTTTGGCTTTCGGGCGGCGAGCGGGCCACCCTACCCGCCCTGCTGGGGGCGGCGGCGGCAGGTCTGGCCACCGTGACGTTGGTGGAATGGCTCACCCGCACCGGGCGGGTCAAAAACGATGCCGCCATAGGAATCGTATTCCCGGCCCTCTTCAGCCTGGGGGTATTGGCGGTTTCGTTTTACTTCCGCAATGTCCACCTAGACCTCGACGCGGTACTCTACGGCGAGATCGCCTACGCGCCCTTCAACATCCTGAGCGTGGGCGGGCGCGAACTCGGCCCGGAGTCCTTGTGGATCATGGGAACGCTGACCCTGCTCAACCTGGTCTTCGTGCTGGTGTTTTACAAGGAACTCAAGCTCTCGACCTTCGACACCGGGCTGGCTGCCGCTTTGGGCTTCATGCCGGGGGTGCTCCACTACCTGCTGATGAGCCTGGTCTCGATCACCGCGGTGGGGGCCTTTCAGTCGGTAGGAGCGATCCTGATCGTGGCCTTCATCATCATCCCCCCGGCCACCGCGTACCTGCTCACCCAACGCCTGCCGCTGATGATCGCCCTGGCGGTGGGGATCGGGGCGGTCTCGAGCGTCCTCGGCTACCTCTTCGCCATCCTGCTCGACGCCTCTATCGCCGGGATGATGGCGACGGTGGCGGGGGTCCTCTTCGGGCTGGCCCTCTTGTTCTCTCCGCTGCAAGGACTGGTAACCCAAGCCATACGGCGCAGCCGCCAGCGGCAGGAGGTCGCGGCCCGGCTGCTGGTCTCGCATCTGGCCCACCACGACCGCCCAGTGCCCATATCCGAGGTGCAGGAGGAGTTCGGCTGGAACCCTCGCTTCCTCCAACGGGTGCAGGAAGTCGCCCTGCGGGCAGGGTGGGTTCAGCTCGAGGGGACGAGCCTCCGGGTAAAAGCGGAGCGGATCGCTAAAAATCTTTAGGCGAATGACCTGTTACGGCACGTCCCGGCTGGTGCGGTTCCCTGCCGCGTCCACCGCGATCACGGTGGCGGTCTTGGCGGGAACCTCGACGAAGAAGGGCACGTCCTTAGCCTTGGGCAGCGAGAGCGGGCTGAAGCGGCCCCCGTACTCGAGCGCCACCCGATCTACCCCGGTATCGTCGGAGACTTTTCCGGTGATGCGGATGCCGGTTTGTACCTGAAAGCTCTCGGTGCGGGTCTCCTGGACGGTCTGGGGGGTCGAGGTGGGATCGTTGGGGTCGGCGGGCTTGGTCACCTCTGCTCGCCTACTGCGGGTTCTCGTCTCGTTGATGGGCTCGAGGCGCTCGATCTTGATCACCGGCGGCCTGGCGTCGAGCACCAGCGGCAGCTTGAGCGTTCGCGCGAGCCCTGCGGTGTTGGTCGCGCTTAGGGTGAGTTCCACCTGGCCCGATTGCGGGGCCTGGAGGCGGAACTTGAAGCTCACCAGCTTCTTGCCCTTCTCGCCCGCCGCCATCAGCTCGCGCTCTCCCTGGGCGCTCGAGACCCGCACGCTCTGCACCCCGCTATCATCGAGCGCGTAGCCCTCCACGCTGAGCGAGCGGCCTCGCGCCACCACCCCGCCCGGTGGGCTGGTCACCCCCAAGAGCGGAGGCGTGAGGTCTTGGGTACGGGTGCAGGCGCTGAGGAATACAAGCAAAAAGAGGGGAGCGAAACGCATCCCCTCCATGATAGGGCTTTTTGGCTATTGGCGGAAAATAATGCCCACTCGCCCACCGAAATCCAAACCGAACCCGCGCCAACCCGCCAGGTCGCCCAGGCCAATGCCCACCCCGAGCTGGCCCTCACCATAGGCACTGAAGGGCATACCGGGGAACTGGTACTCGAGCCCGACCAGACCGTGGGGGAAAAGGTAGATGCCAGTAAAGCCGGATACCGCCCAGAAACCCACCCCGGCCCCCGCGCCGAAGTACCAGTTGAGGTCGAAACCCGGAGCTGCTGGCAGGGCGTTCTTGCTGATCATGTAGGCCACGTCGCCGCCGAAGCCGAAGCCGCTCAGCCCCGCGCCCACCCGGAAAGGCCCGGTCTGAAACTGAGCCCCAATCCATGTTGGCCAGCCCGAGTAGATGCCGAATCCGGAGGATTGGGCAGCACCAAACGACAACAGGGTTGTGACGACGAGAACCGCCAACAGCTTTTTCATCTGATACCTCCAAGGAGAGTTTAGCACGGAGTCTGCCGTTTATGCAGGTTTTTGCCCTTACTCCCCATAGCCGAACTATAATTAGCCCGGCGTTACTCGAGCGTTACAGCCCCCTATCCCCACGAAAAAAGGCGGCGCATCGCGCACCGCCTTTGCTTCGGATCAACCGCTTAGGGGAAGTAGACCCGAGGGCCCAGCACGATCCCCAAACCGACGCTCGAGCCCCCACCGGCGAAGCGCACACCTAGCTGCAACTCGGTGAGGATGGAGAAGTATCTTTCCAGCGGGAACTCGAGCCCAGCGATCCCGCGCAACCCGAAAGAGGTGGCCCCGCCTGCAGTCAAGCCGACCCCGCCGCCCAGGTTAATTTTGAGGTTGGAAGCCCGAATCGGATAGAGCAGGTCAGCGAAGACGCCAAAACTCGAAGCGCCTCCCGCCGCGCCGACATTGAGGCCGCCCCGCACATCCAGCGGGCCCAGCAGTCTTTCTGCACCCACTGCCACATCCAAGCTAAGGCCAAAACTCGGCACTAGGCTAAGCTCGCCGCCTAGCGCTTCTCCGAACAATCTCCCCTGCGCCGACGCTACGGAAATCGCCAGCGCCACTACCAACATGATCCACAAACGTTTCACCTCATCACCTCCAATGGGAGGATAGCATAGTCTCTGGAACTTGAATCTCAGATTTCTACTGCTTTATTCAGGCTCGCTTAACGATGTGAGGCAGATTTGCCGTGCAGGACCCTGAGGATTAAGGGTTCAGAAATAAATGTTGGTGCCGACCCGGAACTGTACGAAGTAATCGGTCACGCCGAAGCCGAAGAGAAGGGCGGGCATCAGCTCGGCGTATAGGCCGAAGCGAGGGTTGACCAGGTATTCGCCCCCCAACAGCAAGTGGAAATCCGGCAGACCCGTGCCCAACTGGTTGAAGCCGATCCCCAAACCGGCATAGGGGCTCACCTCACCTGACCCGAAGGAGTAAAAGCCGTCCGCGGTGATGCCGAAGTCCACCCCGCCCTGGTTGCCCCCGCGCAGGCCAAACAGCAGCGAGCCCCGCACGTCAACCGGGCCGCGAAATTCCTTAGCGCCCAGGGTGAGGTTCATCTCGAAGCGGGTGGGTTGGTTGCTCAGGATCAGTACCCCGGAGGTCGAGCTCCCCATGAAGGGCCGCTGGGCCAGCGCACCCCCGATGACGAAGATCAGAACAAATACGAGTAGTCTTCTCATCCTCGGCAATATAGCACAGCCCTATCCCCCGGTCCGGTTTTTTACCGCGCGAGGTGCTCCAGCCGCTGCCCAACCCCAAGGAGTTCACGCTCCGGAGCGCTAAACAAAGGGCGTTGAGCTTTTCTTAAGCCAAAGAACCGATACCAGCCTGGCAGACCGCATCAACAATCCAATTACGTCGTGTAGAGCGCGTTGATGCGGACGTACCCTTCGGTCAGGTCGCAGCCCCAGGCTATCCCCTGCCCCTTCCCTTCGGCCAGGTCCACCTCGACGATGACCTCCTCGGCCTTCATGGCCGCGCTGGCAGCATTGCGGTCGAACTCGAGCACCCGCCCGGCGTAGAGCGGGATCCCCTGGAGAGAGATCCTCACCCGCTCCACCTCGAAGTGCACCCCGGATTTGCCGATCGCCATCATCACCCGGCCCCAGTTGGGGTCGTTGCCGTAGACGGCGCTTTTCCATAAGGGGCTGGCGGCTACGACCAGCGCGGCCTTGCGGGCCTCCTCGTCGGAGAGAGCCCCACTGACCTTCACGGTGAGCAGCTTGGTGGCCCCTTCGCCGTCGCGGGCCAGTTGCCGGGCCAGCGAGACGCACACCCGCTCGACCGCCGCCCAAAACTCTGGAAGAGGGACTTCCCCTGCCGCCCCGTTGCTCAGGAGCACGGCCATGTCGTTGGTGGAGGTATCGGTGTCTACCGTAACCTGGTTGAAGCTCTTGTCCACCACGGCCTTCCAGCCCCGGCGAAGCTCCTGTTGCGAGACCGCTGCGTCGGTGAGGACGTAGGCCAGCATGGTCGCCATGTTGGGCTGGATCATCCCGCTGCCCTTGCAGATGCCCACCACCCTGGCCCCTCCGGGAAGCTCGGCCTCGGCCATCTTGGGTACTAAGTCGGTGGTGAGGATGGCCTCCATGAAGGGGTCAATCTCGAGCCCCAGCCGGATCTGCGGCAGCCCGGCCTCGATCTTCTCCAGCGGCAAGGGTTGGCCGATCACCCCGGTGGAGCCGGTCAGGACGGCCTCGGGGGCGATCCCCAGTTGGGCCGCGGCGAGTTCGGCCATGCGGCGGTCGGTCTCCACCCCGGCCTGCCCGGTGGCGCAGTTGGCGTTGCCCGCGTTGACCACGATGGCCTGGAGAGGGCCACCACCCGCGTGAAGCTGGCGGCCCCGGTTCACGCAGGGGGCCGCTGCCCGGTTCAGGGTGCCCACGAAAGCCCAGCTACAGGGTGTGCCCGAGACCAAGAGGCCCAGATCCGGCTTGCCCGAGGGTTTGATCTTAGCCTGAGTGGACCCGGCGCGGAATCCGATGGGGAGTTGCATGAAAGACAGTCTATAGCGGCCATTCGGTTAGGGCCACTTGGGGCTTGGTTACCCCTATCGGCTCGGTTTTGCTGAAGACGGCGATAAGGGCGAAGGACGGGTGAGGGGGAGCAAGAGAGGGTCACCGCTATTAGCTTGGCCTTTTCTCCCCTTCTCCCTTCTTCTCGCTAGGCCGCCTGCTCCATCCGCTTAAAACCCAACGCCTCCCGGTAGACCTCGAGGTACTGCGGCAGGATCACATCGGGGTGGAAGTGCTCGACGGCCCGGGCCCGGGCCTGCTCGCCCAAGCGCTGGTGGTGGACTGGCTGCGAGAGGGCCTCGAGGGCAGCCTCGGCCATCCCCTCGATGTCGCCCACCGCTCGCAAGTAGCCGGTCTCCCCCTCCACCACCACCTCGGGCAGACCGCCCACCCGGCTGGCTACCACCGGCACCCCGCAAGCCATCCCCTCCAGCACGGCTAGGCCGAAGGACTCCTGCTCGGAGGGCATCAGCATCAGGTCGGCCAGGCCCAGCACCCGCTCGACCTCGGGGATGAACTCGAGGAACTGCACCCGGCCCATCACCTCGAGTTCTTGAGCCAGCTCGAAGCACTCCGGACGCTCGGGGCCATCGCCCACCATCAAGAGCCGGGCGGGGAGCTTGGCCGCGACCTTGGCAAACACCCGGATCACGTCCTGGGGCCGCTTGACCTGGCGGAAGTTGGAGACGTGGATGAGCAAGGCCTCGTCGGGCTGGGCGAAGCGGGCCCGCATCAGCGGGTCGTGGATGGGCTTGAACCGCTCCGGGTCCACCCAGTTGTGGACCACGTGGATGGGACGGCGGATGGCGAAAGCCTCTTGGGTGTGGCGGGCCAGGTCGTGCGAGACCGCCGTCACCGCGTCGGAGGCCTCGATGGCGTGGCGGGTGGTGTCCTTGAGGGCGGGCTCGAGGCCCAGCAGGGTCACGTCGGTGCCGTGCAGGGTGGTGACCACTTTGAAAGCTCCCCCGCTGATCTCGCGGGCCAGGAGGGCGCTGGTGGCGTGAGGGATGGCGTAGTGGGCGTGCACGATCTCGATGTGGTGTTCCTCGACCAGCCGGGTCAGGGTGTTGGCGGCGGTAAGCGTGGAGAGCGAGTTGTCGAAGAGGGGGTAATCTACCGTGCCGATCTGGTGGAACTGTACGTGTTCGCGTCCGATGGCGGCATCCACCGGGGCCACCCCCAACAAGCGACCAATTCGGCGGATCATGCCCTGGAAGAAGCTCTCGCTGCGGAAAAAGCGCTCGCTGCGCGGGTCGGGCTCCTGGCTCAGACGGAAGGGCCGCTTAGGGGCTACGATGTGGACCTGGTGGCCCTGCTTGGCGAGGGCAAGCGCCAGCTCGGTCGCCACCACCCCCGAGCCACCGGCGGAAGCGTGGCACAAAATCGCGATGTTCATCCAGCACCTCCTCGTCTACAACTTAAACGTGGTCAGCGGCAAACCCGGCTTAGGTCTCGAGCGTTTTTGGTCTTCCAGTAGGGACTTCAGGCTTACTAGCGGGCCCCAAAGCAAGGTACGGTGTCAGGCTCCGCTCTGGGCAAGACGCTAAGCCTGGAAGCTGAGGATTAACTGAGTTTTACTCCAAACAAAACTCGAGGGAAACTCATGAGGGTGGACTCGAGCCGCTCACGACGTTCTCCGGTAGGCCCGGTTATTAAGGCGAGCCCGGTCTGTGGGCCGGGTCAAAAAAGTGAGCATCCCGGCTAAGCGGCAGCCATCGCCCCGACCTCGTAAGTGTACTCTCCCCCGGTGCCCAGCATCAAGTCGAGGTTCTGCACCGCCGCCCCCGAAGCCCCTTTGCCCAGGTTGTCGAAGCGGGCCACCAGCAGCGCTTGCTCGCGGGCCGGGTTCTCAAAGACGAAGAGTTCCATCCGGTTGGTGTTGTTGAGGGTCTGCGGGTCGAGGACGGGGTGATGGACCCCGTAGGTCTCGAGCGGCATCACCTGCACGAACCGCTGCCCCCGGTAGTGCTCGGCCAACGCCGCGTGGAGTTCGGAAGCCTGGACTTTTTTGGGCAGGGCCCAGAGGTGAACCGGGATCATCACCAGCATCCCCTGGGCGAAGCGGGCCACCGCCGGGGTGAAGATCGGCTCGTGGAGGAGACGGGAATACTTGGTCATCTCGGGGACGTGTTTGTGGGTCAGCTCGAGGCCATAAGCCCGGTAATCCCCGGCCAGGCGGTGCGCCCCCCTCCCCTCCATCGCCTCGATGAGCTGCCGCCCGCCGCCGCTGTACCCCGAAGTCCCCTGCACCGAGGCTGCGAAGCGCTCGGGGAGGAGGCCCGCGTCCACCAGCGGGCGCAGCAGGGCGATGGCCCCGGTGGAGTAGCAGCCGGGGTTGGAGACGAAGCGGGCCCGGCGGATCAGGTCGGGCTGAAAAGGGGTGAGTTCGGGGAAACCGTAGACCCAACCCTCCGCTACCCGGTGGGCCGAGCTGGCGTCGAGGACTCGAGTGTGGGGATTCTCGATCATCGCCACCGCCGCGCGCGCCACATCGTCGTGCAGGCACAAGATCGCCACGTCCGCCGCGTTCAAGAGTCGCTTGCGCTCGAGTTCGTCCTTGCGTTTGGCGGGGTCGATCGAAAGGATCTCGAGGTCTTTGCGGCCCTCGAGCCGGAGGCGAATCTGGAGCCCGGTGGTCCCGGCCTCGCCGTCAATGAAGATCTTCGGCTTGCCCATACCCACCCCTGAGTGTACCCCCTTCTCCTAAATTACCGGCCGATCGCGACCTTGCAAGCTTACGTCCTCCTCAGCCAGTGCGGCTAGAGATGGCGCTCGAGGAAATCTACGCGGGCCTATAACCAGCTCTAAAGTTGGGCCGTGACCACCATCCAGCGCAGGTCCCACCCCTCGAAGCCGTCCCGGGTCACCCGGACGAACACCGCCAGGCTCGAGCCCAGCACGAAGACGCTGTGGATCTCGTAGTCGTGGGCACAGGCCCTCGAGGCCGGTAGGCGGCTGTCGCGCTGCAACACCCGCGCGTTGCGCCCAGACGACAGGCGGAGTTCGAGGAGCTTAGGGTCGGCGAGACAGTTCCGGCTGGCGGGGGCCTCCAGGGTGGTGAGTTCGAGGGTGTAGGTGGCCCCCGCAGCGGAGAACTCGAGGCTCTGCGCGGCATGGTTCTTCCCCACCGCTCCGGCGAAACGGCCCTGGTTCCCCTGCGCGATCCGGTAGCGGCGGAGCGCGGCTTGGCTCTGGGTGAAGGCCCGGCAGCGGGCCTCGCCCGGCCCGGTGGGGTCCGACTGGATGACCACGTTCGCCGCCGCGACGATGACGTTACGGGCTACCTCGACCCCGTAAAGCTCGGCATAGGGGAAGCCCGAACCATCCCGCGTCCCGTACTGCTCGAAGGCCAGATACTTCCCGTCCGGGGAGAATCCCCAGAACTCCAAGGTCGCGGCCCCCCGGCTCGAGCCAGGCCCAGCAGGAGCAGGAAAAGCAAAGGAAGGGCTCGCATCGGATCGCGGGTGGCGAGTTACCAGGAGGGCTCGAGGGGCCTGTTTGGGAAAGCCAGCGGGGCAATAGGCTGCCCGGGGTTGTGATCCACCCGAACCAGATACCGGCTCCCCTTCGGCTGGCGGTAGACTTCGCTCCGGTAAGCCTCGGGATTGACGATCCATGCCTCGCCGATCCCCGCTTTGGCGTGGGTGGTGAGCTTTTTATGGTCAAGAGTAGTTACCGCCACCTCGATCAGCAGATACACGTCCTCCGGCTGGGGGTGCTTTATAGGTTTTAGTGTAGTCGCTTTAGCCCAGCAGATGATAGAGCAAGGCTTTCTGCGCGTGCAGCCGGTTCTCGGCCTGATCGAAGACCCGGCTCTTGGGGTGCAGGGTAGCTTCCTCCACCACCTCTTCGCCGTAGTGGGCCGGGAGGCAGTGCAGGAAGATGCCATCTTTGTCAATCAAATCCAGCATCGCCGGGTTCACCTGGAATCCCGCGAAATCCTTGATCTTGCGCCGCTGGCTGGCTTCTTGCTCCTGGCCCATCGAGACCCACACATCGGTGTAGAGCACCTGGGCCCCCTCGGCTGCCGCCTTGGGGTCGTGGGTGAGGGTCACGTCGGCACCCAGCCTGAGGGCTTCCATCAGGATCACCGCGTTGGGCTCGTAGCCGCGTGGGGTAGCGATGGTGAGCTTGGCCCCGGAGAGCACCGCGGTCTGAATGTGGGCGTTGGCCATGTTGTTCCCATCCCCGATGTAGGCCACCCGCAGGCCGCGGGTGTCGGGGAAGCTCTCCTCGATGGTCTGGTAGTCGGCCAGCAGTTGAACCGGGTGCAGCAGGTCGGAGAGGCCGTTGATGACCGGCTTGGAGGAGTACTGGGCCAGCTCTTCCAGCGTCGAGTGCAGATATACCCGGGCCATGATCCCCTCCACCCAGCGCTCGAGGTTCAGGGCGATGTCCCGGACCGGCTCGCGACTTCCCAGCCCGATCTCAGTGTTGGTGAGGTTCACCGCGTGCCCTCCGAGTTGGTTCATCGCTACCTCGAAGGTGGTGCGAGTGCGCAGGGAGGGTTTCTCAAAGATCATCGCCAGGGTCTGGCCCTCTAAGGGGCGCTGGCCCTTGAACTCCCCCCGCTTCATGGCGTGGGCGGTGTCCAAGACCGAGCGGTACTCGGCAGGAGAAAGATCGAGGTTGGAGAGGAAGTCGCGCCCTCTCAGGCTCGAGACCGACTTTTTCGTTTCGACCACGGGAATCCTCCATCGGCTCGCATAACTAAGCAAGCGAGAGCTTGATTATACGCGTTCAAGTCTGCCCGAAGCCCCGGGATCGTCGTCTGCCCCTGCGGAGGACAGGTTCGGAAATCGAGGCCCAGACCGAACAGAGGCTCCAACCCGAAGCTCGAGGCTGGGTCCCAGGATCTTAATATTTGAAAATGGATTTTTCAAAAGCAAATACTTCGGGTTGACAATAGTTCATTTTGAAATTACCTTGATAAAGTTATGCCTTGGACGATACTTACCCGCATATGGAAGCTCAGCCGCGAGGTGCGGGAGGAGACCCTGCCCCACCTCGAGCGCCTGGGTTTGGCTCCCACCGACCCCTGGCTCTTGAGCGAGGTCGAAAAATACCACTACCCCACCGAGGTGGTGCGGATCATGCAGATACCCGCCCCTACGGTGAGCCAGATGCTCAAACGGCTCGAGGCGGACGGCTTGGTGATGCGCTCGTTGGACCCCGCCGACCTACGGCGGTATCACTTCCAGCTTACCGAACAAGGCAAAGCGGTGCTCGAGGAGAGCCGCCAATGCATGCTCAGGGCGATGGAGCGGAGGCTCGAGCGCCTCACCCCCGAGCAGCGCCGCCAGTTCGTCGAATTGCTGGATATCCTCGCCCAGGGCGAGCCCGAGAAAGCAGGAAAGGAGTAATTATGGCCGAACCGATCCGCAGTGATTCCGGCGCTGCCCAAGCCCCCGCCGAACCGGCGCAGAGCGCGATTCCCCGCGAAACCCGGATGACGCTCATCGGCATCATGCTAGGACTATTCCTGGCCGCCCTCGACCAGACCATCGTCTCCACCGCGCTGCCCAAGATCATCGCCGACCTCAACGGCACCGAGCTGTATGCCTGGGTCACCACCGCTTATCTGCTGGCCTCCACAGTCTCGGCCCCCATCTTCGGACGCCTGACCGAACTCTTCAGTCGCAAATCCATCCTACTCATCGCCATCCTGATCTTCTTGGGCGGCTCGGCCCTGTGCGGGCTGTCGCAGAACATGCCCGAGTTGATCATCTTCCGGGGCATTCAGGGAATCGGCGGCGGGGCGCTCTTCGCCTTGGCCCTCACCACCATCGCCGTCCTCTTCCCTCCCCGCGAGCGCGGGCGGGTGGGCGGCCTCTTCGGGGCGATTTTCGGGGTCAGCAGCGCGGTCGGCCCCTGGCTGGGCGGCCTTCTCACCGACCACATCTCCTGGCACTGGGTCTTCTATATCAACATGCCCGTAGGCGCAGTGGCCCTGTGGTTCATCATGCGCTTTATGCCCCGCTTGAAGCCCGATCACCGCGAGACCTTCGACTTCTTGGGGGCCGCGCTGCTGATCGTATGGACCGTCCCGCTGATGCTGGCCTTTTCCTGGGGCGGCAGCACCTACCCCTGGACTAGCCCCCGCATCCTGGGCCTCTTCGCCCTCAGCGCGGTGGCGTTGGTGCTGTGGATCTGGTCGCAAAACCGCGAGAAGCACCCGCTTTTCGACCTCTCGATCCTCAAGATTCGCACCTTTAGCATCGCCTCGGTGGCCATCTTCTTCTACGGCCCGGCCTTTTTGGGCGCAGTGGCCTTTTTGCCGCTTTACCTCCAGGTGGTGAAGGGGGTCTCGGCCTCGGCCTCGGGCGTCACGGTGCTGCCCATGACGCTGGGGGTGGTGCTGGGCGCGACCGGCAGCGGGATCCTCTCCGGGCGGCTGGGGCGCTACAAACCTCTGCTCCTCATCGGCACGCTCTGGCTGCTGGCGGTCTTCCTGGCGTTGCACTTCGTGCTGAGCGTGAGCACCCCGCTGTGGCTGGCGGTCGTCTTCTTCTTCCTACTGGGCCTCGGCCTGGGGCCTTCGCAGTCGCTCTTGCAGATCGCCGCGCAAAACAACATCCCGCCGCAGCGCCTGGGTTCAGCCACCGCGGCCACCCAGCTCATCCGGCAGATCGGCTCGACCATCGGGATCGCCTTGTTGGGGACGGTGCTCACCCACAGCCTCAACGCCGAGACCTGCAAGGTCTTCCCCGACAACGCCTCGTGCAAACCCGGTGCGCTGGCGCAGCGCAGCAACGAGGGCGGGACCGGGGCCAACCTGGATGAGCAGTTCCAAAAGCTCGAGGCGCAGATTGTGGCCGCGCTCAAAGGGGATGAGGCCGCGTATGACGAGCTGATGGCGAACAAGGATGTTCCCGAAGACGTGAAAGGCAAGTTGGTCAAGGGGGGGCTCCCGGCCCAGTTTAAGGACACCGAGGCCAAGGTAATCGCAGCGCTCAAGGGCGATGAAAAAGCCTATACCGAGCTGATGAACGATCCCAACATTCCAGACGAACTCAAGAAACGGCTGGTGAAGGGGGGAATTCCTGCCCAGTTCCGGGCGCTCGAGGCCAAGGTCAGCGCGGCCCTTCGCGGCGACGAGCAAGCTTATACCGATCTCATCAACGATCCTAACGTCCCCGCCGAACTCAAGAAGCGGCTGGTGAAGGGGGGCATCCCGGCGCAGTTTAAGGCGCTTGGCGATCAGGTCGAGGCCGCCTTGCGCGGGGATGTCGCGGCCTATAACCGCCTGATGAGCAACCCCGACGTCCCGGCGGAACTCAAGTCCCGGCTCGTCAAGGGGGGCATTCCCGCCCAGTTCAAGGAACTCGAGCGGCAGGTGGAGGCCGCTCTGCGGGGAGACCTGCGAGCCTATAACGCCCTGGTGAGCAACCCGCAGGTCCCGGCGGAACTCAAGAGCCGCTTGGTGAAGGGCGGGATCCCGGCGCAGTTCCAAAAGCTCCAGGCCCAGGTAGAAGCGGCCATCAAAGGCGATCTCGAGGCCTACGCTGCTTTGATGGGCAACCCGCAGGTCCCCGCCGAGCTGAAATCCCGCTTGATCAAAGGGGGAATCCCCGCGCAGTTCCAAGTGCTCGAGGCCCAGGTGGAGGCTGCCCTTAAGGGGGATGAGGCCGCCTACACCGCCCTCATCCGCAACCCCCAGGTTCCCGCCGACCTCAAAAACCGGCTGGTCAAAGGCGGCATCCCGGCCCAGTTCAAACAGCTCGAGGGGCTCTTGATCGCGGCCCTGAACGGCGACGCGCAGGCCTACCAGGCCGTGCAGAACAACCCGCAGGTTCCGGCCCGGTTCAAGCAGCAGATTCCCCAAGGCGGGATCGCCGCCCAGGTCCAGGCCCAGATCGCCCAAACCGAAAGCCTGCTCGAGGCCGCCCTCCAGGGCGACGAGCAGGCCGCCCAGACCCTTCGGGCCGACCCCAACCTGGACCCCCGCATCCGCGGCCTCTTGGATAACCCGCCCCCCGCCGAGGTCCGCCCCGCGGCCTTAGCCCAGGTCAAAACCGAGCTCGAGGCCCAGACCCCCCAGATCATCGCCGCAGCCACCCAGCAAGCTACCGCCGGGATCAAGGCTGGGCTACAGCAGGCCCAGGCCGAGGCCCTGGCCCAGGCCATCGCCGGGGTCAAGGCGGGCTTGGCCCAGGCCCAGAGCAAGGCCGAAGCCGCGGCCATCGCCGCGGTGCGGGACAGCCTGCGCGAAGCCCAGGCCAGCGCTACCAATCAGGCCATCGCGGCGGTCAAGAAGAACCTCCAGGCCGCCCAGGCCAGCGCCACCGACAAGGCCGTGGCCGCGGTGCGGGACAACCTCGCCAAAGCCCAGGCCAGCGCCACCGATCAGGCCGTGAAGGCCGTGGTGGAGAACCTGCGAAAAGCCCAGGCCACCGCCGAGGAGAAAGCCATCCAGGCGGTGCGGGAGAACCTGGCCACTGCCGAGCAAAAAGCCCTGGTGGA